>NZ_JNLX01000047.1 GCF_000715495.1 Hymenobacter sp. IS2118
AGCGGGTGGGGCGCCAGCGGGTGGGGCGCCAGCGGGTGGGGCGCCAGCGGGTGGGGCGCCAGCGGGTGGGGCGCCAGCGGGTGGGGATGGAAAGACCTTACTCAATAAACAAAACCTGCAAGAGTCCCGGCTGCTCGGCATAGTTTGCGGCCGAGCTGAATAAGTAGTGCTCCGCCTCCGCAACCGTCAGGTCCTGCACTGGATTTTGATGAATGTAACGCAGTTTCTGACGGGTAAAGAAGGGGGTAACGCATTCGACCGCATGGCTTCCGTCCTGCCACATTTTATGCTGTTCGACGCGGTGCAGGAACCTGGCTGCGTATTCAAATCGATACAGTAGCCATTCGTTTCGGCTTTCCGGGCCTTCCTGAATCAAACGCACGATGGTGTTGGTGGTAAACTTTTTGAAGTCCCGAATAATGGGGCCCAGTTTGTACCCTTCGGCGGCTCGCGCCAGCAAATGCAGGTGCGAAGGCATCAGACACCAGCCATACAATTCCAGGCCCTTGTGCTGCTGGCAATGGCGCAGCGAATCGACGACGACCTGCTTGTACTCTTTGCGCGTGAAGACATCAACCCATTCCACGGCCGTAAGCGTCAGAAAATACAACCCGTCCGGATTGTGCGCAGCGTATTTGTCGGACATGCGGCGGGGTAAGTACGGGAACGGGCAATGGGCCGAATGTACAGCTGACGCGCGCCAGCACGCGCTTCAGTAGGCAGCGCGCCAGCAGCTGGCGGAGTATTACTTCTTCGCCCAGGGCAGTGGCACGCGGCCTTCGGTGCCTGCTCGCAAGCGGCCGATGTTGGCCCGGTGGGTGTAGATGAGCAGGGCGGCCAGCACGAAGCCCACGGCCACCATAAACGGCTGGGCCGGCCGGAACTGCGGTAGCAATTGCAGCAGCGCAAAGGTGAGGCCGGCCGTCATGCTGGCCAGGCTCACGTAGCGGAACAGCAGCAGCATGGCGATGAAAACCAGCAGGCACACGCCCACCGTGGCCGGGGCCACGCCCAGCATCATGCCCAGCACGGTGGCCACGCCCTTGCCGCCCCGAAACTGCGCAAATACCGGGTAAATGTGCCCCACAATGGCCAGCACGCCGCAGGCAAGCTTGAAGTACAACGCGTGCTCGGGGGCGATGGCGCCCTGCGCCACCAGCCACTGCGGCAGAAAGTAGGCCGCCACGAAACCCTTGAGCGCGTCAATCAGCAGCACGGCCGAGCCGGCTTTGGGGCCCAGCACGCGGAAGGTGTTGGTGGCACCGGCGTTGCCGGAGCCGTGCGCCCGGATGTCGGCCAGGCCGAAGAAGCGGCGGCCCACCCACAGCGCCGTCGGGATGGAACCGAGCAGGTAGGCAGCGAGCAGGGCGAGGGCAATGTAGAGGAAGGTCATGCGGGACTAAATGGTGAGGGTAAAACGCGAAACTCCCCTCCTGGCCAGGAGGAGAGTTTTTTATACGGGCCTAGTTGTCGCCGAAGGGGTCTTCGGTGCCTTTCTTCTTGCGCTTCTCGGCTTCTTTTTTCTGTTTTTCTTCCTCCTTCTTGATGCGTTCTTCTTCCTTCTTGACGCGCTCGGCTTCTTTAGCGGCTTCCTTCGCGGCCTCTTTGGCGGCAACGGCAGGGTCGGGAGCGGGGTCAGGGTCGGCGGCGGCGGGTTTTTCCGTGGCCGTTTCCTTTTGGGGCGCGGGCGTAGCCGGAGCGTTGGGGTCTTCCATCACGCCATCGCCGAAGGGGTCATTGGCCTTGGCCTTCTTTTTCTTCTTCTTCGAAGATTCGGGGGCGGCGTCGGCGGCCGGGGCGGCGTTGGGGTCCTCAGTGAAGGCATCGTCGTACTTGCCTTTTTTCTTCTTCTTGCCGTCCAGGTTATCGAAGTTGCCAGTGGGGGCCGAATCGGCCGCACGAACGGCCAGCTTGCCGGACTGGCCCAGGTAGTCCTTCTGGAAATGCACGCGGAAAGCGTCCACATCGGAGAAGTCGCCCACAAACGCGCCGTAGTTGGTGGCAGTGTTATAATCGTACTTCGACTTGCTGCGGATTTCGTTGTCGTAGGCTTCACTTTGAGCCTTGGTCAGCAGCAGATTATTGGCATATTTGAAGTAGTACCAGGTCTGGGGCTCGGCCTCCAGATAGATTTCTACCACGTCGGTTTCGTTTTCGCGGCGGATTTCCACGTGGCCACTCACCAGGGCGTTGAGCGGCTGCTTGCCCACCCCCGACAGGCCAATCAGGCCCACCGAGTACCAGGCGCGGCGCTTCTCACTCCAGCGCAGGTTCACGCGGCTCAGCAGCAGGGTGTGCAGCAGCTTGGGCGAGAGTTTGAGGATGGATTCGGGGCTGCCCTTACGCGTGCTATACGCCTCCGCGCCCTTATCGCCGATAAACTGGCCCAGTTTATACAGCTCGTTGGAAGAGCCGTCCTGGGCTTCGGGCGCGTTTTTGGTGGCCTTGGCCAGCTCGGCCGCCATCACCTCCACGGCTTTGGGCGGCATCTCAATGTCGATGCCCAGCAGGGCGTCCACCGAGTAACGGGCGCTGTCGGGGTTGGCCGTACCCACAACGCTGCCCACCATCTGGTAGTTCTTATTGGATTTGATGAAGGTCATGGGCCCCCGGAAAGCCAGCCCGCTGGTAGAATCGGTGTAGGTGAGCACCGCGCCTTCGTAGGCATTCACATTGCTCAGGTCGTTACGCGAGATGGTGTAAACGCCCTTGTTGTCGTCGTAGCGCAGGGCGCCGTCCACCGTAAACAAGGCCACGTCGCCGTCGCTGGGCACGGTGGCGGCATACAGCGGATACACCTTGTTGCTCTCGTTCGAGAGGAAAAGGCCCGTTAGCAGCGGGGTGCCGTTTTCGGACTTGACTCCCTTCAGGTTGAGGCTAAAGCTGCGGGGGTCGATGGAGTCCTTGATGGCCACCCATTCGGCCAGGCCCCGCTCCTTGCCAAACTGCAGCTGCACCTGCCCGTCGAAGGCAAAGCCGCGGCGCTGCGAGTTCAGCTGCACGTTGCCGCGGTAGCCGATGCGGGGCGTCAGCTGCAGCTTGGTGGCCGAGTTCACGGCCGCCGTGGCCACGGTGGCCGGGCCAGTACCGCCGCTGCCGAACTCGTCCTTCTTACCGCCCAGCAGGCTGCGCACGCCCCGGCCCCGGCCCGCCAGAATAGCGGCCGGGTCGGGCTCGAAGTTGGTGAAGCGCAGGGCCACCGAGTCGCGGGCCGTTTTCAGAATGTACTCGGCGCTGCCGGTGAAGGCCAGCTTGGACAGCACTTCGATGCTGCCCTTGCCCAGGCGGTGAAATTTGCCCAGCGAATCCAGCTCCACTACCGCATTTTTGAAGCGCTGAATGCGGCCGTTGGCCAGAATATTGACGTTGCCCGAGTCGGGAATAATCCAGGCATCGGCGGCCGCGATGTGGGGCACGCCGCTCACCTTCATCTGGTACTTGGCCAGGTCGTACACCGCGCCCGAAGCCTTGAAACGCAGGGCCTGCTCGGGGTTGGTGGAGTAGAAGTAGGAATTGGCCGAATCCGCGGTGGCGGCCTCACGCAGCACCACCTGCTTCTTTTTGAAGTCCCAGCGCCCGCCGCTCAAAGTGGTTTTAAACTTGGAATACGGCAGGTCGATGGTAGCCTTGCTGCCTTCCTCGCGCTTGAAATCGGCGTAGCCCTTGGTCAGGTTGTAGTCGAACGCCACCTCGTTGGCGGTAAGCGCCGGCTTGTTGGCTTCGGCCGATTTGACGTTGACCGTGGCCCGGCTGCCCGAGTAGCTATCGGTTTTAAACACAAATTCCGGCGACTTGATAAAAGACTGCGGGCCGTCGAGGGTGCCGTTGCCGCCCGTGCTCTTGGGCGTGAGCAGCGCCGTGCCCTTAAAGGTGTAGGCCGTAACGGTTTTGGTTTTGCGGTCGGCGGTGCTGTACAGGCGAATGGGCTCGCCGGTGCGCGGCGTCGAGAGGTACATCGAGTCCTGCTTCACGTCCCAGTGCATGAGGTAGCCCGGCGGCAGGGTCATTTTGGCAATGTCCACGCCGTCGGCTTTCTTGGCCGCAATCAGGCCCGAGCGGCCCACTGTCACCATTGAGTCGCGGTACATCACGAACTGATTGGAGGTGAACGTGCCGGTCTGGTACGTAATGGAGCCGTCGGCCTGCAGGCCCTTGCCGCTCATTTTCACCTTATTGAACACCCGGCCCTTGCCCTTGTAGAGCGGGAATCCATCCTTCGGCACGTCGTAGATAAAGCCCAGGGCACCGTCTTCCTGCACCGTGAGCTTGGTTTTGAGGTCGGGAATAATGCCGCCGCTGCGGAACGTGCCATCAAAGCCCGAGGCCGATTTGCTGATGCCGTTGAGCGAATCGAGCTTGAACGGCGGGATGTCGAACACCATGGTCGAATCGTAGGCGCCGCCGAGCACGTCCTGCTTGCCGAAGTACACGTTGGCCCCGCTCTTGGAGTCGAACGCCGGGTACTGGCCCTTCTTTTTGCGGCCCGATTTATTTTTGGGGTCGTTCAAAAACAAGCGGCCGGTCGAGACATTGCCCTTGTTGGTGAGGGCAAAGTCGGCGTGCTTGCCGGTGGGCTTGCCCTTGGAATCCCGGGCTTCGCTGCGAATGACGATGGAGTCAATCTTGGCCATGTCCACGTAAAAGCCGTCGTAATCGAACTTGAAATCGCGGCCCCGGAAACGCATGGCCGACGCCACCACCGTACCACTGAAATCGATGTTCCGGTTCTCCCGAATGCGGATAATGGCGCTGTCCGGCTGCACAAACACCGTAGCCGAGTCGTCGGTGAAGTTGAAGCGCTGCACACCGCGTACCAGCAGCTCGTTGGTGTTCAGGTTGAGCGTGGCGTTGCGGCCCGTGCCCGACAAGGACTTGATGGCAATGTGGTCGTAGTCCTTGCGGTCGCGGGCCGAGGCCACGTAGTGCGCGCCCTTGGGCAGAATGGTCACCTCGCCGGTTTGCGGGTTCCACTGCACGTAGCCGTCGCGCGCCAGGCCCGACATGGCGCTGCGCATGTTGGGCTCCGACGTTTTCAGGTCGGTGGCCAGGTCCTTCACGTTGAGGGTCTTGACATTATCGTGACTCTGGCTGTAGCCCACCAGCATTTGCAGCGGGTGCAGGCGGTTGATACTCTTAAGCTGCTGGTAACGGCTGTTGGTGAAAAACTCCTTGCTCTCAAAATCAGCCGACTGCTGGTTTTTGGACGACAGCACCGCAAAGTCGATGGTTGGCTCGCGCAGGTTCCAGGTCATGGCCTCGGTGCGAATGTCCATCTGGTGGTAGGAGTCGCTGTAGGGCGTGTTTTTGTAGAGGCCTTCCTCGCGGGCCAGCTTCAGCTGCTGCTTGCTTTTCGAGAATTTGAGCTGCGTGCCCGGATGCGTCACCGAGTCCTTCGCGCCCTGGTAAATGGTCACGGCCGCCCGGCTGGCCGTAATCAGGGAGTCGCCCAGCACGTAAGCGCGCGACGTGGCTTTGAATTTGGGCTTGCCGTCCAGGCTCACTATCAGGTTGGAGAGCGAGCCGTCCAGGGCCGCGCTCAGCACCTTGCTGCCGGCCATCGACAGGCCGCCGCGGTACTGCAGGTTGTCGCCCAGGTTCTTGATGCGGGCGTCGTTGGTGAGGGTAATGAAGCGCGGGTAGCCGGTTTCGGTGGCCCCGGCCTTCCGACGCACGCTTTTGTAGCTCAGGGCCCCTTTCACGGGCGCTTCCAGCAGGAATGGGTACGTCACCGTCACCGGCTGAGCTGTAAATTCCGGCTTGGTCAGGTCGAAGTCGAAGCCTGCCATATCGGCCGTCACCAGGTTGGTTTTAATGGACCACACCAGCTGCCCGCTGGTCGCAACAAAGCGGTTGGAGCCGGGCACGGCCGTGCCGTTCACCTTCTTCAGAAAAATCGAGTCGCCGGCGGTAGCCATAAACAGGTCGGCATCCTTCACCACCAGCACCGCGCCGCGGGTGGACGGCGCCAAATACTCATCGTAGGGCAGCGACGAGGGCGTGAACGCGGCGGGCGTATCAAAATCAGCGGCGCTCACCACCGGCGCGGCGGCTTTGGCGGGCGCGGGCTTGGCGGCGCCGGGCTTGGCGGCGGCTTTGGCCACGGGCTTTTTGGCCGGGGCCTTTTTCACGGGTGCGCCCCAGCCATCGTCCGAGTCGCCCCAGCCCCCGCCCGAGGGCGACGACCAGATATCGGCCGTATCCCAACCGCTGCTGCTGGCCTTTTTCTTGGCGGCGGGTTTGGGCGCGGCTTTGGCCGGTGCTTTGGCGGCGGGTTTGGGCGCGGCGGGCTTAGGGGCCGGCAGCGGCTCTTCCTTGGCCGCAGGCGTCCCAAACTCCAGGTTGGAAACCGGCGCGGCATTGGGCGAATACGCAAACGAAACCGTGCCGTTGACGGCCCGCAGGGTGTTGTAGCCCGTGCGATAGAGGTAGCCGCCGTTAAGGAAGCGGTTGGTCATAAAGATGAATTTCTCCGTCTCCTGCGGGGATTCCTTTTCCAGAGTTTGGCCCAGCACGTCGAGGTACTGGTCCATCTGCTGGTCGCTGAGCTTGGCCGTGGCAACACCGGTGGCGCCCCCCACAATGGCCCCAAACAGGTTCTCGAAGTGCGGCCGGGGCCGGAAGCGCTTGGCCAGCATGGTTTGCGACAAGGCTACGATACGCGCCTGCTGCGACGCCGTGAGGGTGTTGGAGCTCCACAGCTCCTTCAGGCGCGCCGCGCCGGCCCGGGCAGCCGCGTTGTTGGTGCTGGCCATCATGCTCTGCACGTCGGCGATATACTGGGCGGGGTCCGTGGCCAGCTTCCCAACCTGGTAGCGCGGGGCCGCCGGCACGGTGGCGGCTACCGGCGCGGGGACAGCAGCCGGTTTTTTGGTCTGGGCCTGGGCCGAAGAATAGCTCCCCAGCAGCAGGCCCAGCCAGGCAGCGATAATAACTAATGGCTTCATATCGTCTATTTTTCGTCTGTAGTACCGGCTTGCCGGGTAAACTGTGGGCCGCCCCGGGTTTTGCAGGCGCTCCGGAAGTAGCGCCTTCCGGCACCGCATCCCCGGAAAATGACACTGCCACAAGCCGGTGGGCTGCTTATTTTCAGAAGCAAACGCCTGACGGGAAGTATAGTGCCCAGCGCTGCCGTAAAAAACCCGGTACAAGTTAAGCACAATCAAAAAAGCAATCTATCAAACGCAGTAGTTAAGGACTATTATTCGTTGGTTATCAATAGTTTCACAAACAATGTCCTTGTTCCCGCTATTCGTTTATTCCACTTTTAGGGCGGCCAACGGATAGTTGGGGGTGGCGCGTACGGTTCCGGGCCCGGCCGGTATCGGGAGGCAGCGGTGTTACTTTGAGGCATGACCACTGTTCCCATTCGCACCGCGCTGCTGGCCTACGGCATGTCGGGCAAGCTTTTTCACGCGCCCTTTCTCACCGCCCACCCCGGCTTCGACCTGCAGGCCGTGGCCGAGCGCCACGAGCAGCGCATGGCCTTCGATTACCCCAACATCCGCAGCTACTCCAGCGTGGCCGAGCTGCTGGCCGACCCCGCCCTGGAACTGGTGGTGGTGAACACGCCCGGCAACACCCATTTCGAGTTGGCCCGGCAGGCCCTGCGCGCCGGCAAGCACGTGCTGCTCGAAAAGCCCGTGGTGACTTCCCTGGCCGAGCTGGAAGAACTAATAAGCCTCGCCCAACAACAAAACCGCCACCTGCTGGCCTACCAAAACCGCCGCTGGGACAGTGACTTTGGGGCGGTGCGGCGCGTGGTGGCCAGCGGGCAGCTGGGCACGCTCATCGAGGCCCATTTCCGGTTCGACCGCTACAAGACGACGCTCAACGTCAAGAAATTCAAGGAAGAGCCCGGTCCCGGCAGCGGCCTGCTCTACGACTTGGGCCCGCACCTTATCGACCAGGCCATCAGCCTGTTTGGCCAGCCGCTCAGCTTTCATAAAGCGGAAGGCCAGCACCGACCCGGCAGCCGGGTTACGGACTTTTTCTCCCTGCATCTGCGCTACCCGCAAGGCCTCAACGTGTGGCTCACGTCCAGCCTGCTGGTAGCGGCCCCCGGCCCGGCCTACGTGCTGCACGGCACGCTGGGCAGCTACCAAAAACACCGCACCGACCCGCAGGAAGCCCAGCTCCTGGGCGGCATGTCGCCCTTAGCCGCCAAATACGGACTGGAAACGCCCGGTCAGGAAGGCCACCTCACCCTGGCCGGACCCGAGGGCGCGCTCCCCCCCACCCCCGACCCGGCCGACCCTGGCGACTACCTCGGCCTCTTCGAAGCCGTGTTCCAGACCATCCGCAACGGCGTGCCCTATCCCATCCGCGACGAGCAGCTGCGCTGGCAGCTGGAGCTACTGGAGCACCCGGCGGTTTAGTTGCTGGTTGTCAGTTATCAGTTGTTCTGGCGGGGCTGGCGCGCGTCTCTGACGCGCTGCCCACTGGCTTCGAGCCTCCGGCTTGGGCGTGCAATAACGTTGCATACGCATTCCTGGCCCAAGCCAGAGGCTCGGAGCCAACCGGCAGCGCGTCAGACGCGCGCGCCAGCCCCGCTAGAATAACTAACAACCAGCAACCAACAACTTCCGCTGCTCCCTGGCCTCCCCGGCTACAACCAGAAAGCCGTAGCCGAACACGAACATATTGAGCCCGATTTGCAGGCTCAGCGTATCGGTAACCAGCATGCCGGTGGCCTGGATGAGGATGAAAAAGCAGAGGTCCGGATTCGTCCGGGCCCAGCGCCGGGTGAGGGGCCAAAACAGCACCGCCAGCCACAGCACCAGGCCCACGAGGCCGCCCCCCAGCAGGGCATTGAGGTACTGGTTGTGCACGTCGGCCTGGCTGGCATCGCGCAGGCCGTAATCCCGCCAGTCGTACTGCTCCCGCATCACGGCGTGCGCATCGGCCGGGCCCACACCCAACAGCCAGTGCTGGCGAATGATGATGACGGCCGTTTCGGCCGCCACCAGCCGTTTCGACAGCGAGTAGTCGTTGAGGTCCTGGCCCGTTCGGTACTGGTTCAGGTCCCACAGCGTGGAGCCCACCCGGTGCCGCACCGATTCGAGCGTGGAGTAGGCCAGCAGTGGCCCCAAAGCCAGCAAAACCAGGATTCCCAGGCTCATAACCAGCCGTTTTTGGGTGAGCAGCCACCCCACGTAGCCGAGCAGGCCGGCGTAGAAAACCAACAGCCCGGTGCGGTAGGCCAGCAGGTGCAGCGTGAGCGCCGCCGCCGCCGCCGCACCCAGCAGCGCCCCCCGCCACCACAGCCGCGCCTCCGGATGCTGCCGCAGCCGCAGGCCCCAGAAAAAGCTCAGCGCCAGCATTACCCCGAAATAGATGTGAAAGACGCCGGTGATGGATTGCATGTTCTGCCCGACGCTGATGGCGGCATTAGCACTGCCGGGGTCCAGCAGGTACTGGGCCGAGGTGGCCAGGCCCACGGCCGCCGTGCCCAGCACGAACAGCGCCCCCACCGCCCGCCGCTGCCCGCCCGCCAGCGGCACCGCCAGCGTGAAAGCCAGCGGCACGCCCAGCCACGTCAGGCTACGAAACAATTCGTGGCGCCAGGTAGCCCACTCACTGGTATACAAGCCACTAACCAACAGAAACCCAAACAGCGCGGCCGCCCGCATGGCGGCTCCGTTGCGGAAATACAGCCCGGCCTCACGGCGCACATTTGGGTTGGCCAGCACGGCACATACGCCCACCACCGGGGCCAGCGCCACCAGTGCCCGCGAGGCCAGCAGGCCCACTACGCCCGCCGCGCAGGCCAGCCACAACAAGTGCTGCGAAAGACGGCCAGAAAAATAATACGGCACCAAAATCAGTAAGTATTGCGCGAAGATTTCTGCCTCCCCTTATCGTTTGCAAAGTAAGGGGTTGGCAACTCTTGGTAGGCAGGGCTGGTAGCTTTACTTCTCAGCACCTTTCCCCCGACAGCCGGCTCACTTCGACTACGCCTGGGGCGCCGGACTGGCGTAGTAGATTGTGCGGGACAGCTACGCCCACGCTGTTTTTTTTGGAACGGCGGCGAAGGGTAGTAGCAGCATCTGGGCGCTACGCGGTGGAGCTAACGGCGCCCCCGGTGACGCACCGGCTTCCGGAACCAAGCGACGGACAGCCTTACAAAGCTTTGTAGATGTAGTAATCGTGGAAACGGTAGGCGTAGCGGTAGCCCCCGTAGGTGCGGCCGGATACAGGTCGGGGCAAGCTCATTTCTTTGAGCGAGTTGTCGTCCAGAATGATGAGTTGGCGCTGGCGCCGGGCGGCTTCCTCGAACAGGGCCTGGCCATTGGGTCGGAGTTGCCCGGCCTGCGTCAGCAGCAGGTAGCACGTCACCCCTTGAATGGTGAAGGCATCAATCTGATTGAAGACGAAATTCATGGGTGCTACGATGCGAGCGTATCGGTAGGCAGGCAGCTGATTGGCCAGCTGCTGGTTACGCACTACTCTGTCTTCATGCCGACTGATAAGCAGCCCCGTGTACACACTATTGACAATGGTGTAAAAGCCCAGCACCACAGCCAGCAGCACCCGCACCCAGCCCGTACGGGGCGGCAGGTGCTCGAAACCCACCGCCACCAACAGGCACAGATGCGGCATGTACAGCACCATGTATTTGGTAGTTTTGCCCTGCGAAAGAGCCGCCAGGGCGGCCACAAGCAGCAGCAGATACAGGGTGGCATCAGCCAGGCGCGGCGTGCGCCAGCGCGAGCGGTACAGCACGACTGCCGCAGCCAGCACCAACAGCGACAGGGCCGCTTCGAGGGGCGAGTGGAAGAAGCGCTTATGCTCGGCCAGCGCCCGCAGAACCAGAGCAAATCCCTGGCCCGATTTATCGCCACCGATGGCAGGCGCGAACTGACGAAAGTAAGCGCTCCAGGCATCGTGCACGAGCACATCGAGGAAGTACATCGCAAACACCACCCCACCTACGCCCGCAAATAGCACGGCGCCCCGCCACTGTCGCCGCCAGCCTAGCAGCCCCGTGCCAGCCACCAGGTAAATAAGGCCGTTGAGGTGAGTAGCGGCGGCTAGTCCGGCCAGCGCGGCGGCCAGCGCCACGTGGTACCAGCGCGGCCGCGCCGCGTGCAACCAACGCTGTAGCAATATCCAGGAGCCGAAGCCCAGACACATGAGCATTACCTCGGGCCGGAACACAAACCCATACTCAACTACCAGCGAATTCAGCAGCAGCACCGCCCAGAACAAGCAGCGAGCAGCGGTAGTAGCGAGGTAGTGACGCAGATGCGGCCGGCAAATCAGCCCAAATAGGCCCAAATAGGCCATGCTGATAAGCTTGAGAACCAGCGACGACCAACCGACCAATCTTATTACGCCCGCCGCCTGCCACACGAACAACCAATGGTATACCCACTGCCGCGTTCCAGCCCCCAGGAATCCATCGAATAATTCCGAACGTACAACACCCTCCTTGGCGGCCCAATAAGCCTGCTCCCCAATCCAGGCTTCGTCGCCGTGTAGCACGCGCTGGTAGAGGCTGGCCACAAACAGCAGTACGGCTAATAGCAGCAACCAGCGGGCACCCGCTAACGACAATACTGACCGTTGTTGCGGCTGGACTGTTGGCAAAGGAAGTTGCGCCGCGCGGCGTACTGGCCACAGTCTGAATTGGTACATTTAAGGAGCTATTCCGAAATACTTTAGGCTTATTTCCTAATAAGAAATCTGTCGTTTTCCAAGCGGTATTCGGGGCCAGAACTGTGGGCTGCCCAAAGCACCACTGGCTACCACCTCGCCTGCCAAAGAGGGCGGCCCGATTACCAAGACCAATGAAAATTCTCAGCCATTTCTTAATCGGGAGCAAGTTTACTGCCTAAAAATTAATCTGCGCCTGTAGCCGCAGCAGGCCGCCGCGCTGCCGGTTATCGGGCTTCTGGAAATCTTCGTAGCGCCGCGACGACAGCGTGTACATGGCCACCAGCTCGAAGCTACTCAGGGGCTGCCACTCCACGCCCAGCTCGGCTTCGCGCACGCCGTGGCTGCGGGCGTCGCGCTCGTGTTTTTTGCCGCCCTCGTAGTATTGCGCCCGCAGGAAAGGGTAAAACTGCTGTTGCTTGTAGCGCAAGCGGTAGTTGAGCAGCACGTAGCCGCCGTGCAGGCTCCGGCTCTCGATGCTGTCGGTGCGGGGATTGAATTCGGGGCCGCGACCGGTGTTGAATTCGGCCTGCACGCCAAACGGCTGCGGGTAGAGCACAAAAGTGGCGGCCACGCGCTGGTCGAGGTAGCTGCGGTCGGGGCGCGTTTTCACGCCGGCCGAGAGCTGGTCGGACGTCAGCACGTAATCGCCGGAGTAAGCCTGCAGTCCGGGTTCAATAATATGCCGGCCCACCACCAGCGGGTACGTGAAGCGGGCCACCACGTGCTGCTGGTTGTTGAGCTCGGCGCGGTTGGCGGTCTGGCCGTTGAATACGCCCAAGCCCAACATGCCGTAGTCGCCCGAGCCTTTCAGGCCCTCGCGCACCAGTTTGGCAAAGCGCTGGCGTACGGCCGTGGGCGCCCAATAGAAAAACGCGCCCAGGTCCCGCTCGTTGGAAAAAGCGCTGTTTATTGCATCGTTGCGGTCGAGGGCCAGCCGGTTCTGGCTCGACTGCATGTTCTCAAAGCCAAAGGGGATTTTGCTTTGGCCCAGCCGGATGCGGAACTGACTGGCTTTGTCGAGGCCCAGGTCGAAGTAGGCATCGCGCAGCTGCCCTACCTGCAGCGAAGTGCTGCCACTCAGGGAGCTGGCAAAATCGGGCTGAATGTAGAAGTACACCCGCTCGTGCAGCTGCCCGAAAAAAATCAACCGCACCCGGCGCAGCGAAATCCCGCCGTTTTTCCCCCACGACCGGTCGCACTGCTCGCAGCCCAGGTCAGGGTTGGTTTCGAGCAGGCGGTTGTAGCGTGCCTGCACGTACCCCCGGATGGCAAAGGTTTCAAACCACTTTTTGGCGGCGGGAGGTGCCGGAGCCAGCGAATCGGGCGTTTGGGACTGCACCCGCCCGCCCAATAGAAGCAGCAGCGCAACAAATAATTTCTTCATCAATTGCTGATACCAACACGAAGCCTAGGTTTTGATATTACCCATTTGTGTCCGTTAAATCACCGCAATGTTACGAACCTATTTGAGCCAACGCCCCGTGCGGCCCAATTGCTCAGGAGGGATTTTGAGCTTCAGACCGTAATTATTTATCCGGGAAGGCAGAAAAGGAACCGTCATGCCGAGCGCAGCCGAGGCATGACGGCCTGAGAACGGTGCTTACTCTCGCCCGCTTAATTAATAGACTTGTTCCTAAATACAGAAAAGTGTAAAATCGACGGTCATGCTGAGCTTGCCGAAGCATCTCTACCGCTTCGTTGAGTCGATTGGATTAGTTGCGCGGTAGAGATGCTTCGGCTGCGCTCAGCATGACTCGCTTTTTTCGTTTCTGCTTATTCGGGAACACGTCTAATTGCTTCAGAACCTTTCACCGCTACTCGCCAAACCCGTCAGCCGGCGTAGGCTTTCAGCACCTGCCGGGCGGTGCCCAGGTTATCAATACCCAGCTCCAGCACGTCGCCGGGCCGGAGGTAGCGGGGTGGCTTCAGGCCCGAACCCACCCCGGCCGGCGAACCCGTCGAGATGATGTCGCCGGGCAGCAGCGTCATAAACTGGCTGACGTAGGAAACGATGAAGGGGATGTCGAAAATGAGGTTGGCGGTGTTGCCGTCCTGCATTTCCTCGCCGTTCACCGTGAGCCAGAGGCGCAGGTTGTTCACGTCGCCCATCTCGTCGGGCGTAGCCAGATACGGGCCCATCGGCGCAAACGTGTCGCAGCTTTTACCCTTGGTCCAGGTGCCGCCGCGCTCCATCTGAAACTCCCGCTCCGACACGTCGTTGTGCAGCATGTAGCCCGCAATGTAGTCGGCGGCCTCGCTCACTTCCACATAGGACGCCCGCCGGCCGATAACCACGGCCAGCTCCACTTCCCAGTCGGTTTTTACCGAGTTTCGGGGGATGATGATGTCATCGCAAGACCCCACCAATGCCGTGGTGGCTTTCAGAAAAATTATTGGCTCGGTGGGCGGCGTCAGGCCCATTTCGTGGGCGTGGTCGGAGTAGTTGAGGCCAATGCAGAGGATTTTGGAGGGCCGGGCCACGGGCGGGCCCAGGCGTTCGGCGGCGGCCACCACGGGCAGTTGGCCCGCGTTAGCGGCTACGAATGCGGCCAGTCGTTGCAGGCCGTCGGTGGCAAAAAACGCCTCGTTGTAGTCTTCGCCGAAGCCAGCTACGTCGTAGCGCTGTTCGCCTTGCAGCACACCAGGTTTTTCGTGGCCGGCCGGGCCGTAGCGGAATAGTTTCATCGCAAAAAATGGGAAAGAAGACGCAAAAAAAGACCGTCAGGCCCGCCCGCACTAACGCCGGACGAGCCTGACGGCCAACTGATTTTCGGCAAGCCGTTGCTTACCAGTACACGGTGTAGAGCGTGGTGAGCATCACCATGATAATCATGGCGCCGATGGCGAAGCCGCGCGTGGTTTTGAACATGCTGCGGTCTACTTCCAGGCCGTTGGTTTTCACGCCCCGGCTGGTTTGGTACAGGCTGATGGCGACCATAACGGCCACGCTGATGGCAAACACGAAGCCCATCCGGTCGAGGAAAGGGATTTCGTAAACACCCTCGGCATTCTTCACTGCGAAGCCGAACGGCGCCAGAAACGAGAGGTCGGCGTAGAGGGGCAGGAACTTGAACCACACCGAGAGCAGGAAGCCGCCGATGGTGGCGAACAGGGCCGCCGTCGAAGTCGTCTTCTTCCAGAAGAAACCCAGAATGAACATGGCAAAAATACCCGGCGACACGAAGCCCGTGTACTCCTGAATGTACTGGAAACCGCCTTTTTTGTCGATGCCCAAATGCGGGGCAATGAGCACGCCCATAATCATGGCCACCACCACGGCAATTTTGCCCACATTCACCAGCGTTTTTTCCGAGGCGTTGGGGTTGATAACTTTTTTGTAAACGTCGAGGGTGAAAATGGTGGCGATGCTGTTGGCCTTGCCGGCCAGCGAGGCCACCACAGCCGCCGTGAGCGCCGCGAAGGACAAGCCCTTGAGGCCCGTCGGCAAAATATTGAGCAGCACCGGATACGCCCGGTCCGGATTGAGGTCGGCGCCGGAGCCGAATTCAGCCGCTCCGAACACGTCGGCTTTGTAAAGCACGAAGGCCGCGATGCCGGGCAGCACCACAATCACGGGCATGAGCAGCTTGAGGAAAGCGGCAAACAGGATGCCGGCGCGGGCCGTGGGCAGGTCGGCCCCGAGGGCGCGCTGCGTGATGTACTGGTTGCAGCCCCAGTAGTTCAGGTTCACAATCCACATGCCGCCGAGCAGCACGGTGAGGCCGGGCAGGTCGATGTAGTTGGGGTTGTCCTGCTTGAAAATCATCTGGAAGTGGTCGCCGGCCTGCTCCGTCATCAGGTTAAAGCCGCTGATGACGCCGGTCTGGCCAAATTTTTCAGCCACCAGGTTCAGGGCCAGGTAGGTGGTGGCCAAACCGCCGAGAATCAGGAAAAACACCTGAATTACGTCGGTGAAGCCAATCACCTTCATGCCGCCCAGGGTGATGAGGATGGCAAACGCGGCCAGCGCGTAGAGGCAGAATTCAAGATTAAGACCAGCGATGCTGCTGATGGCAATGGCGCCGAGATACAAAATCGAGGTCAGGTTGACCACGATGTAGAGCGCCAGCCAGAAAATGGCCATAATCATGGCCACCGTGCCATTGTAGCGCTGGCTCAGGAACTGCGGCATCGTGAAAATGCGGTTCTTCAGATACACCGGAATGAAGAATACCGCCACCACAATGAGCGTAATGGCCGCCATCCACTCGTAGGTGGCAATGGCCAGGCCCATCTTGAAACCCGAGCCCGACATGCCCACAAACTGCTCGGCCGAGATGTTGGAGGCGATGAGCGAGGAGCCGATGGCCCACCACGTCAGCGAGCCTTCGGCCAGGAAGTAATCTTTGGAATCGCCCTCAATGGTACCGTCGTGGCCGGTTTTACGCCGGTAAATCCAGATGCCGTAGCCGGATACGATGATGAAATAGACGAAGAAAACGATGTAATCAATCGTAGCGAGCTTGTTCATTGAGGAAAATAGGGTTTCAGGGGGCGAGGTCCGCCATTATGCGAAATGACGCAGGGGTGGCTAAGCTATGGGAAAGTAATGTTCCGCTAAAAAAACCGTTTCTGAAAGAAAAACTTTGGTTTCCTGCCGGAATTATCTTCGGTAACGTTTCCGGTAGCTCTGGAAATATTTCGTAACAGCCGTCATCGTTACCCAAATGCCATGCTCCGGTCTCGCATAGGTCTGGCAGGTGGAGTGGAGCCACAGGCCCGAAAAACTCACTTTTTTAGTTTGGCGGCCAGCCCAAATGCTAGCGGCAGAAAGTGGCCAAGTCCGGTACACAGTGCTACCGAAAATGAAGCAGCCCTTACCAGGGGCACATGAAAAACCCCGCTGTAGTTTCAGCGGGGTTTTTTCTCCAAAAACTTAATTAAGCGGGTTCAGCCACTACTTTCCCTTCACTACGACTGTGCCCGTGCCGGTGGCCGGCTGGCCGGTGGCACTCACGCCCTCGGCCACTGCCCGGAAGCTGCCGCTGCCGTCGGCGGTGAAGAAGTGCAGCTCGGCCTCGCCGCGGGCGTTGGTACGCACCGTGGGGTTCCAATACAGGGTGCTGGTGCGCGGGTCGGCGGGCGGGTTGGTGAGCAGGGCGTTGTAGCGGGGCTGGTAAAACTCGCGAGCCTGGTAGTAGCCCGGCACCCGTACTGTGGCAATGCCGGGGGGCGGGCCGGCGTCGGGGGCGCGGTAGTTGGGGTCGGCCCGCTTGGTATAAATAGCAATGGCGCCCCCATTGCCGCCAAAAATGGCTGCTTGCGCGCCCCTGAAAACCTCTACTGATTCCACATCCGAGGAAGGAATATTGTTGATGGCATCCACGTCAACCCGCATGCCATCCAGAATAAAGAGTGGCGAACCCACACCCCGAATCTGCACCGATAAGTTGGGCGGAGTGCCGCTTATGGTAAGGCCGGCTACGCGCCCCTGCAGCATCTGCAATACCGTCAGGCCAACCTGGGCCGATGGCATACTCGCAAAATCCACCACGGTACCGCCCGTGGCGCCGTAGAGGCGGCGGGGGTCGTTGGCCGGTACAGCCACGCGCTTGGCGGTCACGGCCACGTTATCGAGGCGAATGTTGCGCAGGGCTTTGTCGGGGTTCAACTCCAGGTCGGCGGCCTGGGCCTGGCGGCTGCGGCGCACAAAAGCGGCCACGCCAGCCGGCGCGGCACTCAGCGGCGGCAGCGCGGGCAGCAGCTGCGGGCCGGGCACGGGCCCATCGTCGGGCCGAATGATGACGTTGGAACCGCCCTTAGCCCGCCGGGCCTGCAAACTAATAACGGCCGTATCGCGCAGGGGAAATCCCGAAAACGAGAACCGTCCTTCACCGTCGGTAGTACCCGTGGTGACGCTACGGGTGGGCCGGAGCTGCATAAACGTGAGCTGGCTGTTGGCGATAGGCTGGCTGCCCTGCACGCTCACCACCTGCCCGGTCAGGGTGATGTCCTGCTCGGGGCGGAAGCGCACCACTGGTGGCTGGCCGGCCAGCACCTGCTTCCACACAAAGCGCCGCCAGCCCTGGGTCAGCAGCAGGTCGTCGAGGGCCTGCGCGGTGGCGGCCGTCTGGTTGCGGAAATAGTAGCCGGGGGTTTCCACGTAGCCCACCAAATCCGAAGTCAGCAGCAGGTTGGAGGCGATGGTTTCGGCGTTGGGGTCGAGGGCGGCCAGGCCGGCGTCGCTCACGGCCACCGAGAGGCTGGTGGCCACGGGCTGGCCGGCGGCATCGGCCACGCGCACCGTGAGCTGCACCGGCGCGTGCGGGCCGTAGCTGGGCTGGTCGGCCACAATAGTTACGCTCAGCGCGGCCGGGCCGTTCTGCACGAAGGCCAGCCGCTCGCACTTCGGGCTGCCTTCCGCATCAAAAAGCGTGAAGTGAACAATGCCGTCGGGGTAATTCTTTTTGGGCATCTGCCACGCCGCCGGCGACGTGCCCGTGAGGGTGCGGGGGCCGGGGTAGGCCACCACGCCGCGCACCTGCGTGAGCAGTTGCACGGGGCCGGGCGCGGGCGCCCCGGCCGGCCCACGGTAGCGCGCTTCCACCAAAAAGTTATCGGCTGTTTCTACTACGTGCAGGCTGTAGCCGGTGGGCTGCACGGCCGGCAGTGGGTACTCGGCGGTGCTGCCGTTGGGCAGCGTGAGGCGGGCGCGGTAGCGCTGCCCGCTGCCAGGCACGAAGGCAAACCGCCCCATGCCCGCGTGCCGAGTGGCAAACCCGGACACCACCACGGCATTTTGGGCGTTCAGAATCTGGCCACGCACGGCCAGGCTGCGGCCGCTGGCATCGGTAGCCTTGCAGGCCACCACGGCCGGCAGGCCCTCCACGAGGTAGCCGCCTTCGGGAAAAAACTGAATGTCGGGCTTGGCCGTGGCGGCGGCCAGGCCTGGGGTTTTGGTGGCCGGAGAGCCGGCGGCAGCAGGCATTTCCTGGGGCCCCAGCGGCGAAGCCAGCCAGATGCTGAGGCGGCGGCTGTACACATAGTCATCGCCGGCGTTCCGCATCCAGTTGGTATAGGCGCGCAGCACGTAGGTGCCAGCGGCCAGCGAGTCGGCAATGGCGAGGTCGCCGCTAGCCCGGCCGCCCTGCAGGCGCAGGGTACGGCGGGCCACCACCTTGCGGTCAGCTGAAAGTAAATCGACGTGCAGCACCTGGCTGAGCGAATCGAGCTGGTGCTGCGAGGCATCTACCACATAGGCGCTGAACCAGATGGTTTCGCCGGTGGCGTACACCGGGCGGTCGAGGTGCAGGTACACTTTTTCGCCCTTGGCCGCCGCGTAAAACTCGCCCAGCTGGCGGGTAATGCGCTGTATCAGTCCTTCCTCGGCAGGCAGCGACCGGAAAGCCGACAGCAGTAATCCACTGGCCAGCAAAAATGCCAGCACTCCTTTTTGCACGCGCGCTTTTTTCATGTTTGCAATAGTTCGCCGCAGGGCGATGAGGCGTTGTTATTCTTTCTCGAACAGGGCCGACACCCAGCTGCGCAGCGTGCGGTGACGCTGGTAGCGCAGGCCGTGCTTGGCGGCTTCAGCCTGAATTTTGGCCAGGTCTTCCTCGTAGAAACCGCTGAACAGGATGGGCCGGCCGCTGGGCAGCAAGCGGGCGTACTCGTGCATGTCCTCCAGCAGCACATTGCGGTTGATGTTGGCCAGGATGAGGTCGAAAGGGGCTTCATCGGCCAGGGTTTCTACGCCACCCAGGCGGCACTCGATGGTGCGGCACTGGTTTTCGGTGGCGTTGTCGCGGGCGTTTTCCACAGTCCAGGGCTCGGTGTCCACGGCCAGAATCTGGCGGGCGCCCAGCATTTCGGCCATAATGGCCAGGATGCCGGTACCGGTGCCCATGTCCAGCACCCGCAGGCCTTTGTGGTCCACGTCGAGCTGGTTTTCTATCATCAGGGCCGTGGTTTCGTGGTGGCCCGTGCCGAAGGACATGCGCGGCATAATCACGATGTCGTAGTCCACGCCGGCCGGCTCGGGGTGAAACGGCGCCCGCACCGACACCCGCTCGGCAATGATGAGCGGCTGGAAGTTCTTCTCCCACTCGGCGTTCCAGTTCTGGCGGGTAATGACGCGGTGCGAGTGGCTGAGCTCGCCGATGCCGGCGTAGCGGCTCATGATTTCGGCCACCGCGTCGGGGCTGAAAACGTCCTCCGTGGTGTAGGCGCAAAAGCCTTCGTCGGTATCCTCAAAGGTGTCGAAACCTACTTCGGCCAGCTCGGCCACCAGAATATCGGCCAGCTCGCGCGGCGCTTCAACGGTCAGTTCAATAAAATCCATGCGGAGGAAGGGAATTAAAAATTGAGAATTAAAAATTAAAAATAAACCTGTTTGGGAAGTCTCCGCATGACGCCCTGTTTTATCAGGCAGACTTCCCAAACAGGTTCATTTTTAATTTTTAATTCCTTTCGTCCCGCAAAGGTCGCCGGAAAAAATCAGGCGCTGATTCCACGCCAGAGGCGGCGACGCAGGTTGCCATCGTTGCGCAGCACCGCCCGCACCGGAATCACGGCCGAAAGCGTAACCAGGGCCGCCAGCAGCAGGCGCAGCCACCACCACGGCACAAAGTAGAGGGCCGCTGCCAGCAGTACCATGCCCACCCCTACCAGGCTGGAAACGTTCTTACGCATGCTGCCCAGCTCGCCCACTTTCTTCACGGGCTTGGCGTAGTATAGGCTGCCCCACAAGCCCAGACTGGCCAACGACAACGCGCCCAGCGGCAGCAAAGCCAGCAAATACCAATCGGCGCGGGGAAAGAAGGCCAACAGCACGGCCGCCGAGAGCACGCATTCCACGGCTACCACCGCGGCCACTACCCGCCCGTACAGCCCGAGCAGGCGCGCCGTCAGGCCCAACCGGTGCAGCTCGTTGGCTACCAGCGTACTCATGAAGCCGTAGAGATTGCTGTTCACGTAATTGAAGCTGATGACCGGCAAAAAAACCAGGTAGAAGTAGCCGGAGCCGCTTTTGCGCCAGTTGCCGCCGTTTTCGCCTCCCAACCACACCACCACCCCCAGCAGGATGAGTTTGAATGCCAGGCCCGTGAGCAGCGGGGTGCGCACCTTGCGCAGGTAGGCCCGGCTTTCGGGCGCGAGCCGGGCTAGTAGCTGGCTGGCGCCTGCGGGCGCACTGGTTTCGGTGGGCAGGTAGCGGGCACTGAAATAAGGCCCCAGCCAGTACAGCTCGGCCGCGCCCAGCGCCCAGGGCAGCAGCACGGCCGCCCAGCCCAGCGCCGCGTGGTACGCACCGGCCGGCGTGCTCACCCACCACGCCAGCAGGCCCGCGCTGGCCAGGTGCAGGCCCAGCAGCGGGTGCCGCCAACGCCGTAAGGCAATCAGCAGGCGCACGTTGAAGCTCAAAACGGCCGCCGCGAGCAGCAGCAATACCGCAAAGGCGGGCACCGCCGCATAGCGCGGCGCGGCCAGCAGCACCGCCAGCAGTCCCGCCGCCAGCGTGAGGCGGCGCAGCGTAATCAAATCCAGCAAAAAAGCCGTGACCACGCTCAGCCGCGCCGAGACGGGCAAATGGTCGGGAATGGGCCGCGTTACGGGCCGCAGCGCCGGCAAAAAGTCCACCAGAAAGGCGGAGAGCAACACTGCGGCATTCAGCCCCGCGACATACGTGGGCAGGTTGTCGGCTACTTCAGAACTGCCGCTGGCGAGCAGTAGCCCGAAGCCGGCCCCGTAGAGCACCAGTACCGCCAGCGTGAGCAGAAAGGCCGTTCGCTCGCCCGCCGCGGCCGGCCACACCACGGCCCACAGGCGGCGACGGAGCAGGTAGGGCAAAAAATGCCCCAGGCGCGGGCCTAACGTTGCGCGGTCAGCCATGTCAGGTCTTGGGTGGGGTTGGCGGCGGGATGAAGGAGCTGGAGCAGGGCATCGCCCAGCAAAGCGCGCTCGCCGTGCAGAAAATCCTCCATCGAGCCCCAGAACTTCACTTCGCTCTCGTCGATAACGAGCAGATGGGTGGCGACTTTTTCGATGTGGGCCAGGTTGTGCGACGACACAAAGGTGAGGGCCTGGGGGCGGTAGCTGTTCAGCAGCGACAGCACCCGGTCGGCGGCAAACACGTCGAGGCCGTTGAATGGCTCGTCCAAAATCAGCAGCTCGGGGCGGTGCAGCAGGCAGGAGGCAATGGCCACGCGCTGTTTCATGCCCGTCGAAAACGCACTGAGGCGCTTGCGGCGCACGGTGTCGTATTCTTCCAGCAAATGCCCCAGCAGGCTGTCGATGCGGGCCTGGGCATCGGGCAGCTCATAGATGCGGGCCACGAATTGCAGGTATTCCTCGGCCGTCAGCTCCTCCACCAAGTAACCCTGGTTAACGAGGGCACCCATGCGGCGCTTCACCGCTACCGGGAAGGTTTCGCCCAAGGGCTGACCATCGAGCCAGAGCGCGCCACTGCTGGGCAGCACGGCGTTGGTGAGCAGGTTAAAGAGCGTGCTTTTGCCGGCGCCGTTGCGGCCCAGCACGCCCACGCAGTAGCCGGTGTGCGCCGTGAGGGATACATCGCGCAGCACCACTTTCGGTCCAAACGACTTGGTGAGGTTGCGTAATTCTAATTCCATTGTTTGGTGGTAGAAGGATAACTGGAAACCAAAAAATGTAAAAACGTCATGCTGAGCGCAGTCGAAGCATCTCTACCGCAGCAGTAAACCAATCAAATGAGATTAGTTATGCGGTAGAGATGCTTCGACTGCGCTCAGCATGACGTTCTTTTTTCTAAATCCTGCTCGCCCTACGGCTTGCAGCCGGCGAATGAGCGCACTTTGGTGTAGTGAATGGCAAAGTCGGCGCGGCTGCGGTCGGTGGTTACCAGCAGCACGTAATCGGCAAAGTCGCGGGCGGGCGCATCGGCCCAGAGCCCGGCCTTGTCGGCAAAAAGCTTGTTGGATTCCTTGAACACAATGAGGTCAGCAAAAGCTTCCTCCGGCTCCACGTACACCGTGCCGAAACAGTAGTTGCGACGGCGCGGGTCAGTTTCGAGGTACACCGAGCCGTAGATTTTGCACGGCTCCAGCGGGCCGGCGGCCCGGAGCACGGCCACTACCGGCGCACTGGCCCGCGAGGTTGGCGCGGGCGCAATTGCCAGGAAAGCCGCGAGTACGAAAGAAAAAAACATAGCAGAAGCAAGAAGTTTGCGCGCAAAATCACGCGGACCAGAGGCTGGCCCGTCCTTCAACAACGGTGCCAGCTACTGGCTTAAAACGACTGAATGATGGCCGTAAAGTCCGCCGCTTTCAGCGAAGCCCCGCCAATGAGGCCGCCGTCCACGTCGGGCTGCGCGAAAAGCTCGCGTGCGTTTTGGGCGTTGGCCGAGCCGCCGTAGAGAATGGTGGTATCGAGAGCGGCCTGGCCGTCGTAGGCGCGGGCAACTCGCTCGCGGATGAAGGCGTGCACTTCCTGCGCCTGCGCGCTGGTGGCCGTGCGGCCCGTACCAATGGCCCAGATGGGCTCGTAGGCAATGGTTACCTGGGCAAACTCCTCGTTGCTGAGGTGGAACAGGCCATCCGTGAGCTGCTTGCCGATGAAGTCGAAGGTTTCGTCGGCTTCCCGCGTGTCGAGCGACTCGCCCACGCAAAAAATCGGTTCCAGGCCCGCAGCCAGGGCGGCTTTCAGCTTCTGACTCAGCAGCACATCGTCTTCGCGGAAGTACTGGCGACGCTCCGAATGGCCCAGAATCACGTATTCGCAGCCTACCGAAGCCAGCAGCTTGGCCGAAACCTCGCCGGTAAACGCGCCGCTTTCCTGCTGGTGGCAGTTTTGAGCGCCCAAGTGGAATTTGCCGCCCTGCGGCAGGGCTTGCCCCACGCCGTGCAGCACCGGAAAAGGCGGGCAAATAACGATTTCGGGAGCGTTGGCGCCGGTAGCGGCGGCGCCGGCCTGACTGGTGATATCTGCCACCAAAGCCAGGGCTTTGGGGTAGGTCAGGTTCATTTTCCAATTGCCGGCAACGAGATTTTTGCGCATAAGCTGAGGGGACAGTAAACGGTTAGTTCAGTTCCACAAAGCTAACAGCCGGCGTCGGGCAATGGCGTGGTGGGCGATAATTAGTGGCCGGGGCCGCTATTCGCTCAGGTTCATGGCGCGCGAGGCCGCAATCTCGGCTTCACGGGCGGCGGCGGCTTCGTCGCGCAGCTGCCACGGCTCCTTGCGGCCGCCCTGCCGGGAAAACACGAGGCCCAGCACCAGCACGATAACCGCACCGGCCAGGGCCGTCCAGCCCAGCTCGGCTACTTCGCGCAGCCGCACCACCCAAATGCCCACCAGCGCCCAGGCCAGCACCACCGGAAAAACAGCGTCGCGGAAAATGCGGCTGATGAGCAACCCCAGGGCCACAATCACCAGCAGCAACACCAGCGCCAGCACCACCGAAACACCCTGGGCCGTTTGCCAGCCCAGCGCCCGCAAGCCAATGGTGATGTTGATAACCGAAGCCACCGAAATCCAGCCCAGATACAGCGAAAATGGAACGCCCACCCACACGGGTGCCGCTCCGGCAAAAATCCGCCGCCGCACCCGGCCGTACGCTATAATCAGGCTGCCCAGAATAAGCAGCATCAGGCCCACGCTGGGCAATATCTTTTCATAGGCAAACAGCACCACCCAAGCGCCCGTAGCCACGCTGGCCAGGGTCAACGGTTTGGCCACGGCGTCGGGCAATGACAATTGCCGGGACGCGGGCAGCAGCTGCCACACGGCGTATACTACCAGCGCCAGAAATATTATTCCCCAGATGCTAAAAGCATAGCCCGCCGGCGTGAGCAGCGTGGGATATCGGGCCGACACCTCGCCCATGGTTTGCCCGGCGAAGGGGTAAACGTTCGAATAGTAGTTGAGAACAATGTTGCCCACAATGGCCAAAGCCGTCAGCCAGCGCCACAACCGTCCCAGGGCCGGAGGACGGGAGGAACTGTACTTGTCTGAGTATAATGACATTGCCGACATGATTAAGCTTTTTCAGAAACAAAACCTACGTAATGGAAATGAGTTTGGATTAGCGCGGCGGCCAGGGGAAACCGTCTTGCGCCTGAGCAGTTAAAACCTACTACGGATAGCCACAACAGCAGTTGCAAGTCGCAACGTTACACTTTCTCAGCTAAAAACCGCGCGGTATGATTGGAATCTTTCAATTTTACCATTTCCTCGGGCGTGCCTTCAAAGAGCAGATGCCCCCCGTTGAGGCCGCCCTCCGGGCCCAGGTCAATCAGCCAGTCGGCACACTTAATGATGTCGACATTATGCTCGATGATGAGGACGGAATTGCCCTGCTCAATCAGCGCGTTCAGGGCCGTGAGCAGCTTGGCAATGTCGTGGAAGTGCAGGCCGGTGCTGGGCTCATCGAAGATGAACAGGATTTTATCCTGCTGCAGCGTGGCGCCCTTGGTGAGGAAGCTAGCCAGCTTCACGCGCTGGGCTTCGCCGCCACTTAGCGTGTTGGCCGACTGGCCGAGGCGGATGTAGCCCAGGCCCACATCCTCCAGCGGCCGGAGGCGGTCGGCTACTTTGGGCTGGCTGCTGAAGAACTGGACGGCGTCGGATACGGTCAGCTGCAGCACCTCGTCGATGCTTTTATCCTGGAATTTTATTTCCAGAATGTCCTGCTTGAACTTGCGGCCGTCGCAGCCCTCGCAGGTCAGGTAGATGTCGGCCATGAACTGCATCTCGATTTTCACTTGGCCTTCGCCCGTGCACACCTCGCAGCGCCCGCCCTCTACGTTAAACGAAAAGTGCGAGGGCTTGAGGCCGCGCGCTTTGGCCAGCGGCTGCTCCGAAAACAACGTCCGGATGGCGTCGTAGGCCTTCACGTAGGTGACGGGGTTCGAGCGCGAGGACTTGCCGATGGGGTTCTGGTCCACGAACTCGACGTGCGATACCTGCCCGTTTACGCCCGTGAGGCGGTCGAATTTACCGGTGCTTTCGCCCGCGCCGCCGCCCAGCATCTTCATCAGGGCCGGCGCCAGAATGCGCTTGATAAGCGTGGACTTGCCCGAGCCGGATACGCCGGTGACGACGGTCATCACGCCCAGCGGCAGCTTCACAGTCACGTTTTTGAGGTTGTTTTCGCGGGCGCCGGTTAGCTCCAGGGCGTTGCGCCAGGGGCGGCGCACTTTGGGCACGGGCACTTCCATTTTGCCGCTCAGGTACTGGCCGGTGTAGGTAGTCGTGTCCTGCAACAGCTCGGCCATCGTGCCCTGAAACATGAGGTTACCGCCGCCGCTGCCGGCTTCGGGGCCGATGTCGATAATCTGGTCGGCGGCCTCCATCATCTTCTCCTCGTGTTCCACCACCACCACGGTGTTGCCCAGCTGCTGCAACGAGCGCAGCACGCCAATCAGCTGCTCGGCATCCTTCGGGTGCAGGCCGATGCTGGGCTCATCCAACACGTACATCGAGCCCACCAGCGCCGAACCCAGCGAAGTAGCCAGCGAAATGCGCTGGCTCTCGCCACCACTCAGCGTATTGCTCAACCGGTTCAACGTCAGGTAGCCCAGGCCCACGCGGTTGAGGTAGCCGAGGCGGTTGGTGATTTCCGTCACGAGGCGCTCGGCCACTTTAGCGTCGTGCTCGCTCAGGCTCATGTTTTCGAAAAAGACCAGCGCGTCGGAGATGGGCAGCAGCACGATATCGGCAATGCTGCGGCCGTCGATGCGCACGTACTGCGCGTCTTTGCGCAGGCGGGTGCCGCGGCAGTCGGGGCAGGTAGTACGGCCCCGGTAGCGGCTTTGCAGCACGCGGTACTGGATTTTGTGGGTCTGCTCGCTCACCCACTTAAAATACTTGTCGAGCCCGTCAAAATGCTTGTTGCCGGTCCACAACAGCCGCTGCTCGGCCGCGCTCAGGTCGTTGTAGGGCCGGTGAATGGGGAAGTCGAAGCGAATGCCGTTTTTCAGCAGCGGCTTCAGCCACTCGCCCTGCTTTTCGGTGCGCCAGGGCGCGATGGCGCCCTCGTATACCGTCAGGCTCTTGTCGGGAATCACCAAATCCTCGTCGATGCCCAGCACCGAGCCAAAGCCCTCGCAGGTCTGGCACGCGCCGTACGGGTTGTTGAAGGAGAAGAAGTTGACGCTCGGCTCCTCAAACACAATGTCGTCGAGTTCAAACTTATCGGAAAAGGTGCGGTTTTCAGGTTCGCGGTCAGCGCCCGATAGCTGCACCACGCAGGTACCGTGGCCCTCGAAAAACGCGGTTTGTACCGAGTCGGACAGGCGGAAAAGCAGGTCCTCGTCGTCGGGGCGCAGGGCGGCGCGGTCCACCATGATGTACACGTCGCCCTTCACCTCGGACTGGCCCTCCCCTATCAGGTCCTCAATCTGCGACGTCACGCCGGCTACCACCACGCGGCTGTAGCCTTTTTGCAGCAGCAAATCCAACTCCTTGCTCATGGCCCGCGTGGGGTCGGTGCGGAAGAGCGGGGCCAGAATCATGGCCCTGGTGCCTTCGGGCTGGGCAGCCAGGAAATCCACCACGTCGGCCACGTTGTCCTTACGCACCTGCTCGCCGCTGGCGGGCGAAAACGTGCGGCCCACCCGCGCAAACAGCAGTTTGAGGTAGTCGTAAATCTCGGTGCTGGTGCCCACCGTGGAGCGGTTGTTCTTAATGCTGACCTTCTGCTCGATGGCAATGGCCGGCGAAATGCCCCGGATGTAGTCCACGTCGGGTTTGTCCATGCGGCCCAGAAACTGGCGGGCATAGCTGCTCAGGCTTTCCACGTACATGCGCTGGCCCTCCGCATAAAGCGTATCGAACGCCAGGCTCGATTTGCCCGACCCGCTCAGGCCCGTGACGACGATAAACTGGTTGCGCGGCAGGGCCACGCTGAGGTTTTTGAGGTTGTGAACCCGGGCGTTTTTGATGAGGATGAATTCGCGCGGGTCGAGGTTATCAATGGCGTTGTCGGCGGGAGCCGAAACCTGCAAAGCGTCTTTTTTGGGCATAAACAAACTAACAGCGAAACCGGGCCGGAAGGTTTCGGCCGGGGGCAATTGCTGGGGTGCGAAGGTACGGGCAGGGCGGGGGTGCAGCGTACTGCGCAATGCCGTTTCAATGGCTAACATTGCGCTATACTTCACCTTTCGCTGCCTCATGTCTATTTCCAGTCCGCTCGGCACCCTGTATCAGGTATTAAAAGACGTGGCGACGAGCGCTGGAGCCAATGCCAGCATCTTGCAGAAAAACGAAGCCGCTACCCGCGCCGCCCTAATCGACCCGGTCCTACGGGCCTTAGGTTGGGACACGACCAACGTACAGATGGTGGAACCCGAAAAAACCATTAATACCACGTGGCGGGCAGACTACGCCCTGCGAGATTCCAGCGGAAACATCGACCTGTTACTGGAAGCCAAATGCCTGGGCTCGAATCTGGAGAAATTTAGCGTCGTGCAGCAGCTGCTGAGTTACGCCTTCGGCTTCGGGGTGCTGAAAGTAATCGTGACTGATGGCGTCAGCTGGCATTTCTACACGGAATTCAGACCGGGCAACTCCATTGCAGATGCTCATTTCAATTTATTACGTGATGACATCATCGGCTGCGCTCTGCAGCTGGTTCAATGGCTCGACGCAGCGCAGAGCGGGCACGGCTTGCTACCTCTCGGGGAAGCCATACCTACCACTCAGAAGCAAGCAGTTGCATTGCAGAAATTATCAACGCTGCCGCCTGCCAAGGTGCGCAAACAATCCACGCTACCAAATAAGCCGGTGACTGCTGCCGTCACATTCATTGAGTTGACGCAATTGCAGGCGGCCCCCTTACCACCCGGCCAAAAGCCCAAACAGCTACGCTTGCCCAACGGCACCGTAAAAGCCATTAATACCTGGAAGGATATTTTGTTAGAAGTATGCCAGTTAGCACTGGAAACCAACCATAGCATTGGTATTCCACTTCGGGATAACGCGGGTAAAAAGACGTTTTTGCTTTCGACAACGAAGCCAGCCATCGGCACAAGCACAGCTGCTTCCTATCAAAGCCGTCCGTTGTTTATCTACACCAACTATAGTGCATCTGCCTGCATTGCCAATGCCTTGTACGCCGCCAAGCAGATTCCACAGAGTCACCACGTCACTCCTGTTGCTGTCGCATTTTGAGCCTTGCAATTAACTCAGGTTTTCCAACTTCCTTTTCATGCAAACTGCTACCCGCCTTTTCCTAGCCGCCGTCCTGCTGGCTGCCACCAGCCCCGCCCACGCCCAAACCGCCCCGCGCCCCAGCCTCACTGGCGACTGGAACGGCTCGCTCGGCCCCATTGAGTTCACGGCCCACCTCACCGACCCGGCCACCGGGCCGCGCACGGCCACGCTCGACATTCCGGCGCAGCGCGTGCAAGGCATGGCATTGAGCTTCACCGCGCCGGCCGACAGCGTGTACCTGAACCTCGCGCAACCAGCCGCCCGGTTTGCCGGCCGCCGCTCCGCCGATGGCCAGCAGCTGACCGGCGAATGGCAGCAGGGCCTGCGGGTGTTCCCCATCACGTTCACGCGCGCGGGTGCTGCCGAGGCTGCGGCGCCGCGCCGGCAAACGCCGCAGCCACCGTTTCCCTATCAGTCGGCCGAGGTCACTTTCAGGAATGAAAAGGCCAACGTGACGCTGGCCGCCACCTATACCGTGCCTGCCGATATGGGCCCGTTTCCG
The DNA here is from genome assembly GCF_000715495.1 of Hymenobacter sp. IS2118. Lineage (GTDB taxonomy): Bacteria > Bacteroidota > Bacteroidia > Cytophagales > Hymenobacteraceae > Hymenobacter. The sequence continues at coordinate 29,288 of NZ_JNLX01000047.1, forward strand.
GCCGTGATACTGCTCACCGGCTCCGGCGCCCAGGACCGCGACGAAACCATCAAGGGCCACAAACCCTTCGCCGTGCTCGCCGACTACCTCACCCGCCAGGGCATTGCCGTGCTGCGGTTTGATGACCGGGGCGTGGGCCAGAGCGGCGGCACGCTGGCCGGCACCACCAGCGCCGACTACACCGCCGATGCCCAGGCCGCGCTTGCCTGGCTGCGGGCTCAGCCGGGCATCCGCCGGAACCAGGTGGGTTTGGTGGGGCACAGCCAGGGCGGCACGGCCGCCATTGGCGCCGCCATTCAGGCCGGCGGGCCCGATTTTTTGGTGCTGCTGGCCTCGCCCGCCCTGCCCGGCGACGAGATGCTGGTGCAGCAGTCCGTGGCCGCCGCCCGCTTGCTGACCATGGACCCCGCCCAACTGTCCGCCACCGAAAAACTGCAGCGCGCCATGACTCAGATTATCAAGAAAACCGCCGACAACGCCCAGGCCACCGCGCAGCTGCTGGCGCTCTACAACCCCACCGGCAACCCGCAGGCCACCGTCCAGCTGGCACCGCAGCTGGCCAGCATGACCGCGCCCGACTACCGCCAAATACTGGCCGACCGCCCGGCCCAAACCCTGGTGAAAGTGCGCTGCCCGGTGCTGGCCCTGGGCGGCAGCAAGGATATTCAGGTGATTGCCAAGCCCAACCTGGCGGCCACGACGGCCATCCTCAAAACCGGGGGCAACCGCGACGTGACCGTGAAAGAGCTGCCGGGTCTCAACCACTTGTTTCAGACGGCCACAACCGGCGGCACCGATGAGTATGGCACCATTGAAGAGACGGTTGCACCGGCCGCGCTACAGCTGATTGGCGACTGGATAACGCAGCACACTAAAAAATAAGGCGTTTTTTCACGCTGATTAAACCCCGGCGAGAGCCCACTCGAAAGATGGGCTCTCGCCTTTTTAAACACGTACTGACACGCCTACGGATTCACTTCGTTTTCTTACGTTTGTTGTACTTTTCAGCACTTGTTTCCAGTCGAATCGACTTTAGCGCATTTTATATAGACTGATTCCATGATAAAATTTTTATCCGTTACCTTGTTATTCCTTACGCTGGTGGCCCAGTTGCCTGGCAATGCCCAAACGCGGAAGCCGGCGCCCACAACCATCAAAAAAAAGCTGCCGGGCAAACCGGCCCCTGCTGCCAAACCCAAGACTCCGGCCCGGCCTGCCGCCGCAGCCAAGCTCACCGGTCCGCTCAACGGCCAGTGGAAAGGCCCGCTGAAATTGCTGGGCGGCCAAATCACTGTCGTCATCACCATCGTGCCCCTCACCAACGGCACCTACTACGCCGCCCTCGACGCGCCCCAGCAGCGCATCAGCCGCATGCCCGTGGAAGTAGAGCTGAAGGGCAACGACATCACGCTGCGCATTGAGCAGGCCGGCAGCAGCTTCGTGGGCAAGGTATTGGAAGGCGGCGACAAGCTGAGCGGCACCTGGACGCAGCCCGGCGTGAAAGCGCCCATGCTGCTGGAGCGGGCCGCAACCGTGCAGTCGAAGGCCGCGGCTCCGTTCCGCCCCGCCCCGCCCTACCGCGTTACCCAGGTCAGTTTCCAGAACCCCTCCTCGAAGCAGCACTTGGGCGGTACGCTCACGGTACCCGCCGGCGAAGGCCCTTTCCCGGCCGTAGCGCTGGTTTCCGACCTGGGCCCGCAGAGCCGGGAGGTGGAAGTGAGCGGCTACCACATGTTTGGCCAGCTCGCCGACTACCTCACTCGCCACGGCATTGCGGTGCTCCGCTTCGACGACCGGGGCGTGGGGCAGAGCAGCGGCACCTACGCCAGCGCCACCACCGCCGATTTTGTGACGGATGCCGCTGCGGCAGTGGCCTTTTTGCGCAAACGCCCGCTCATTTCCGCCCAGCGCGTGGGCCTGCTGGGCCACGGCGAGGGCGGCAACGTGGCCCTGCTGGCGGCCATGGCCGGCCGCCAGGCGCCCAGCTTTGTGGTTTCGCTGGCCGGCTACGGCCAGCCGGGTTTCGACGTGCTACTGCGCCAGCAAGGCGAAATCATGCGCCTGATTGGGTCCGACGCCGCCGAGGTGAAGGCCGCGCAGGATGCCTACCAGCGTCTGGTGGCCATCGTGCGGGAAAATCCGAACAATGAGCTGGCCCGCGCCAAAGTGGCCACGGTCCTCAACAGCTCCAACACCGGCATCACGGTGGCCATGGCCAACGCCCGGGCGGTACAGCTCACCTCGCCGTGGTCGCGCTATTTCTTTGATTTTAATCCTATCAGTCAGTTAAATAAGGTAGAATGCCCGGTGCTGCTGCTCAACGGCACGTCCGACCTGCAGGTACCGGCCAAACGCAACATGGCGCCACTGCGCCGGGGGCTGAACAAGGTGACAGCTTACCGCATCGATGGCGTCAACCACTTGTTTCAGCCCGCGCCCGCGCAGTGGCCGCTGGTGAATGGCGTGCAGCAGCCTACCTTCTCGCCCGAGGCGCTAAAGAAAATCAGCGAGTGGGTGGCCATAAAAACCCAGCCCGCCCCGGCCCGCTCGCTGCTGAAACCCAGCCCGGCCGCCCCGGCCAAAAGCTCCAAAGCAACGGGCCTGAGCTTGCGCCGCCGGTAAGGCCTGCCGGGCGAGCAGCTGGCCGAGCGGGGCGCTTTGTCAGGGTTTTTGGCTATACTTGCTTCCGGCAATAGAATCTGCATATCTGGATTTTATCGGCCCTTTGCCTCCCGTTCTACCAAATGCCGGCCGCTGGCTGGAGCCCCTGCCCATGGCTGCTACGCCCCCCCCACCACGGCCCCGCTGGTCGTGGGAAAACTCCGGGCCCATGCGCTGGATACGGCGCCATATGGGCTACTCGCGGGGCGAGGCCAGGGGCATGGTGGGACTGCTGACCCTGATGCTGATGGCCATTGTGGCACCCATTGTGCTGCGCCCCGCCGCCCCCGCGTACCTGCCCGCCGCCGACCAAAAAGCCCTCAGCAAGCTGGCCGCGCAGCTCAAGGAGCACCGCACGGCCGAACAGGGCTTTGCCACTAAATTTCCGAAGCGGGACTTTGGGAAACCGGGCGGCAGCCGCTACCCCAAAGTGGCACAGGTGCAACTCTCCGCATTCGACCCCAACTCCCTCACCGCTGAAGGCTGGGAGGCCCGTGGCGTCCCGCACTTCGTGGCCGCCCGCATTGTGAAATACCGCGAGGCGGCCGGCGGCTTCAAGGCCAAAACCCAGGTGCAAAAAATGTACGGACTGGAAGACTCCGTGTACCGGCGGCTCGCCCCGTTTATGCAGCTGCCCGATGCACCGCCCAAGCGCGGTGAGCAGCCCGATTATGCCGCCAAACCCGGTCCCGACGGCAAGTTTCCGCCCTTCGCGGCCACGCCCGGCAAGTTTCCGAGCAAGCCCCGCAACCTCCAGCCCTTCGACCTCAATACCGCCGACACCACGCAGCTGATGCAGATTCGCGGCATTGGCGCCGGGCGTGCCAAGTGGGTGGTGCGCTACCGCAACCAGCTGGGCGGCTACCTCCGCGAAGACCAGCTGGACGAGGTATTTGTGCTGCGCGATGCGCCTGATTTGCGCGACAGCCTCAAGAAATACACCTTCGTGGCGGTAGGGTTTGCGCCGAAGCTGGTGAACGTGAATACCGCTTCCTTCGATGAGCTGTACCTGCATCCTTACATCGGTAAGCCGCGGGCCCGCCTCATTGTGGCGTACCGGCAGCAGCACGGCCCCTACAAGCAAGTGGAGGATTTGAAGCAGATTCCCATTCTCAAAGCCGAAGACTGGGAAAAAATGCGGCCCTACGTGCGCTGCGAGTAATCACCGCTGTTACGCGAGAGGGCTGGCGCGCGTCAGAGACGCGCGCCAGCCCTCTCGCTATTGGCATGAAAACGTACATAATTAGGGGGATTGGCAACTTTGAATAGCCGCCAAAACGTAGTAGCACGTTAGCTTCAACGTGAGCGCGCGCTACTGCTGGCGTAACTCAACCATTGCCCGTGCTCCGCGGTTAGCAACCTACTTCTGACATCCCTCGCCATGACTGACAACTTTCCACCTGATTCGGCCGACCGGCCTGATGGCCCGGTACCCAGTGACGGCCGCCGCTCGTTTATCAAGCAAGCCACCGGTTTTCTGGGCCTGGCGCTGGCGCCGCCGCTCATCAGCCAGGCCGAACGCCTCACGGCCATCTCCAAAAAGGTGGAGGGCGTGACGGAAATGCGGCTTAAAGTGAACGGCACCGTGCGCACCATCAGCGCCGAGCCGCGGGTGACGCTCCTCGACGCCCTGCGCGAGAAGCTCGACCTCACAGGCTCCAAGAAAGGCTGCGACCACGGCCAGTGTGGTGCCTGCACGGTGCTCGTCGACGGCCGCCGCATCAACAGCTGCCTGACCTTGGCCGTGATGAACCAGGGTAAGGAAATTACCACCGTGGAGGGCCTGGCCAAGGGCGAAGAGCTGCATCCGCTGCAAGCCTCCTTCATCGAGCACGACGGCTTCCAGTGCGGCTATTGCACGCCCGGCCAGCTCATGTCGGGCGTAGCCTGCCTGAAAGAAGGCCACGCCAAAACCGACGGCGACGTGCGCGAGTGGATGAGCGGCAACCTCTGCCGCTGCGGCGCCTACCCCAACATCGTAGCAGCCATTCGGCAGGTCGAAAAAAGTGGTTTTAAGTCTTAGCAATGAATAATTTCTCCTACCTCCAGGCCACGCAGCCCAAGGAAGCCACCGGCGCCGTGCGCGACAACCAGCAGGCGGCTTTCATCGCCGGCGGCACCACCCTGCTCGACCTGATGAAGCTGAACGTGGAAACCCACGACCAGCTGGTGGACATCAATATGCTCGCGTTTAAAGGTATCGAGCAAACCGCCGACGGTCTGCGCATCGGCGCGCTGGAGCGCATGAGCGACGTGGGCGAAAACCCGCTCGTGATGCAGCAGTACCCCGTGATTTCGCAGTCGCTGCTGCTGGCTGCCTCGCCGCAGCTGCGCAACATGGCCAGCATCGGCGGCAACCTGCTGCAGCGCACCCGTTGCGGCTACTTCCGCGACACGGCCTTTCCCTGCAACAAGCGCCAGCCCGGCTCCGGCTGTCCGGCCCAGGAAGGCGAAAACCGCGGCCTGGCCATTCTGGGCGGCAGCAAGGACTGCATTGCCACTTTCCCCGGCGACCTCGCCGTGGCGCTGGTGGCGCTGGACGCCGTGCTGCTCCTCGAAAACGCCAAAGGCAAGCAGCGCCGCGTGCCGCTGGTTGATTTTCACCTGCTGCCCGGCAGCACGCCCCAGCGCGAAACCGTGCTGGAGCCCGGCGAGCTCATTGTATCGGTGACAGTGCCGGCCGCCGCGCACACCCGCAAATCCATGTATTTGAAAGTGCGTGAGCGTAGTTCTTACGCCTACGCGCTGGCCTCGGCCGCCGTAGGGCTCGACGTGCAGGGCGGCCAGATTCGCTCGGCCCGCGTGGCGCTGGGCGGCGTGGGCACCAAGCCCTGGCGCTCCCGCGAAGCCGAAAAGGTGCTTACCGGCGCGCCCGCCACGGAAGCCACTTTTCGGGCCGCCGCCGCTGCCGCCTTGCGCGAAGCTCAACCCCGCGAACACAACCGCTTCAAAGTAGAGCTGGCCCAAAACACCCTGGTGCGCGCCCTCACGGAACTGACGGCGTAGGAACCAGCGCCTTGGCGCGTGCGGCGCCTGCCACGCGGCCCATTTGAAACAAGACCAATCGAACGCGCCGAGGCGCATTCCTACAATTATTCTATGGAAACCGAACCTTCCTTTTTCGAAACCTCGCCCACTCCCAACGTGGTGGGCAAACCGCTGAACCGCGTCGACGGGCGCGACAAGGTGATGGGCCGGGCCAAATATTCGGCCGAATACCCCATTCCCGGCCTCACCTACGGCGTGCTGAAAACCAGCGACATCGCCAAGGGGAAAATTCAGAGCATTGATACCAGCGCCGCCGCCAAGCAGCCGGGTGTGCTGGCCATTTACACCCACCTCAACATTCCCAAGCTGGCCGTGACGCCCAACGACGCGGACGGTAAAAAGGCCATTGGCGCGCCCATGGGTTTTATGCCGCTGACTTCGGATGTCATTTTCTACGCCGGCCAGCCCGTGGCCGTGGTCGTGGCCGACACGTTCGAGCGCGCTACTCACGCCGCCGATTTGGTGCGCGTTACTTATACTACCGAGCAGCCCATTGCGGCCTACACCGACCCGAAGGCTAAAATCTTCGACCCGGCAAAAATTCAGGACGGTAAGACCGATGGCAAAACCCGCCGGGGCGATGCGCGCGCCGCGCTAGCCAGTGCCCCCGTGCAGCTTACGGCCGTGTATACGCACGCCATCAACCACCACAATCCGATGGAGCCCGGCGCGACCACGGCGGTGTGGGACGCGCCCGACCGCCTCACGGTGTACGAATCGACGCAGGGCGTGACCCGGACCCAGAAGGCCCTGTCCACCATGCTGGGGCTGCCGCAGGACCAGGTGCGCGTTATCACGAAGTACCTAGGGGGCGGTTTTGGCTGCAAGGGCTCGTGCTGGCCCCACACCGTGCTCACGGTGCTGGCGGCCAAGGGCGTGGGCCGGCCCGTGAAGCTGTCGCTGACCCGCAAGCAGCAATTCACCAGCATGGGCCACCGCGAAGACCAAACCCAGACCCTCACCCTGGGCGCCACTAAGGAAGGCAAGCTCACGACCCTCATCCACGAGAAAACATCCACCACGTCGCCCTGGGACAATTACGCTGAGTCAAACAGCAAAATAATCAACATGCTGTACGACTGCCCCAACTTTGAAGCCAGCTACCAGCTGGCGCGGGGCAACGTGATGACGTCCACCTATACCCGCGCCCCCGGCGAGGCGCCCGGTTCTTTCGCGCTGGAAAGCCTGATGGATGATTTGGCCTATAAGCTGAACATCGACCCCATTCAGATTCGCCTGCTGAACCACGCCGACAAAGACCCCACCAACGGGAATCCGTGGTCGAGCAAGTCGCTGAAAGAGTGCTACGCCCGTGGTGCCGAGCTTTTTGGCTGGAGCAAGCGCAACCCCAAGGCCGGTGCCACCCGCAACGGCCGCCTGCTGGTGGGCATGGGCATGGCCACGGCCAGCTACCCGGTTCACAATTCCCAGGGCATGGCCCGCGTGCGCCTCTACGCCGACGGCCACGCCGTGGTGCAGAGCGGCGCTACCGACCTCGGCACTGGCACCTACACCGTGATGACGCAGGTGGCGGCCGACTCGCTGGGCCTGCCACCCGAAAAAATCCGCTTCGAATTGGGTGATACTAAGTTGCCCACCGCGCCCAATTCGGGCGGCTCGGTGGCGGCGGGCACGGTGTCCTCGTCCGTCTACATGGCCGCGCAGGACGTATGGGGCCGGCTGACCAAACTGGCCATAAAGGATAAAAAATCCCCGCTGTTTGGCGCTAAGTCCGAAGAGGTAGCCGTTGAAAATGGCCGCCTCCAACTGAAGAAGAACAAGGCCAAAGGCGAAGGTTTCATGGCCTTGATGAAGCGGGCGGGCCTCGACGACATCGAGGGTAGCGGCAGCGGCAAGTACGGCGCGGGCTACGAAACCGGCCAGGCGGCCAGCCCCGCCACCTCGGGCAATGCCGAGAAACCGGCGACGCACTCCATGCACTCCTTCGGCGCGCATTTTTGCGAGGTGCAGGTCGACCCCGACCTGGGCACCGTGCGCGTGACCCGCTGGGTGAGCGTGCACGGCGCCGGCCGCATTCTCAACGCCAAAACGGCCCGTAGCCAGATTATCGGCGGCTCCATCTTTGGCATCGGCGCGGCGCTGATGGAGGCCACGCACCGCGACAACCAGTTTGCCCGCTACGTCAACGCCGATTTCGCCGACTACCACATTCCCGTCAACGCCGACATTCCGGACATGACCGTGGAGTTTATCGACGAGCGGGACCCCTACATCAATGCCATGGGCGTGAAGGGCATTGGCGAGATTTCGATGGTGGGCGTGTCGGCGGCCGTTGCTAATGCCATTTTCCACGCCACCGGCAAGCGCGTGCGCGACCTGCCCATCACGCCCGATAAAATCCTGGCCACTAAAGCAGTTTAGATGCCTGCGCCAGCTTTGCTTACGGCATCCAACGCCACCGTTCCGGCTCCGTCCGGGGCGGTGGCGTTGCTGTTGCTGGCCGCCGGGGCTTCCACCCGCATGGGCCGGCCCAAGCAGCTACTGTCCTACCGCGGCCGCACGCTGCTGCGCCACGCCGCCGAAACCGCCGTAGCCACGGGTTGCGCCCCGCTGGTGCTGGTGACCGGCGCCCTGCACGATTCGCTGGCCGCCGAAGTCGCGGATTTGCCCTTTCAAGTGGTGCATAATCCCGATTGGGAGTCAGGAATGGCATCTTCCATCCAAGCCGGGCTAAACGCGACGGTAGCCTCCCAGCCCAGCGCCTACCTCGTGATGCTGGCCGACCAGCCATTGGTTACGCCCGAGCATCTGCGGCAGCTTGTTACCACGCAGCGGCAGAGCCGGGCCGCCGTAGTGGCCACGGCCTACGGCGATACGCTGGGCGTACCCGCCGTTTTCGACCAGTCGCTGCTGTCCGCACTCCACGAGTTGCGCGGCGCGCAGGGTGCCGGCCGCCTTATCGCCAGTCAGGGCATCGCCGCCGGCCGCTTGGCTTTCCCAGACGGGCTGCTGGACGTGGACACGCCCGAAGCGTACGCTGCCCTACTGGCCCGTACTGAAGAATAAGCTATTAAACTTGTTTCTGAACACGAAAAAGCATAAAATCGACGGTCATGCTGAGCGCAGCCGAAGCATCTCGCTCGCTTCGTTGATTCGATTGAATTAGTCACTCGGTAGAGATGCTTCGGCTGCGCTCAGCATGACCGTCGATTTTGCTTTTTTGGGAACAAGTCTTTTAGCCCATCAATCGACTGGCTCTTTTTTGCCCATTTCCAGCTCGCGGAGCTTATCGGCCCGCCAGGTGGTGACGACTACCACCAATAGCGTCATCACACCGCCGAATACTACCGACCGCACCGTACCCATCAGCCGGGCCGCGACGCCGCTCTCGAAAGCGCCAATCTCGTTGCTGGAACCGATGAAAATATTGTTCACTGCTGACACCCGGCCCTTCATATACTCCGGGGTGAAGGTGTGAATGAGGGTGGAGCGCACGATGACCGAGACGGAATCGAACACGCCCGTCAGAAACAGGAGCCCTAGCGACAGGTAGAAGTTTTTGGACAGCGCGAACCCAATGGTAGCCGCGCCAAACCCGGCCACGGCCCACAGCAGCTTGCGGCCCGCGTGCCGTTGCAGGGGGAAATAGGTCAAGAGCACGGCCATCAGCACCGAGCCCACCGCTGGCGCAGCCTCCAGATGGCCGAATCCGGTGGCACCCACTTTGAGAATATCGGCCGCAAAAACGGGCAGCAACGCCACTGCCCCACCAAAAAGCACCGCGAACATATCCAGCGACAAAGCCGCGAGCACCAGCTGGTTGCTAAATATAAACCGCAGGCCACTCAGCACGCTGTCTTTCAGTTTGAGCCGCTCGCCCTCCGTGGGCGGCAAGGGCCGGCCGGCAATCCGGGCGAACTGGAACAGCGCCAGCCCCAGCAGCACCGTGGTGACGAGGTAGGAATCGGCCACGCCCAGGTGCGCAATCAGGTACCCGCCAATGGCCGGCCCCAGTACCGCCGAGCCTTGGTAAGTGGTGCTGTTCCAGGTGATGGCATTGGGCAAAAAGGCCCGGTCGGGCAGCAGCTGGGGCATGAACGAGAACAGCGCGGGCCCCATGAAGCCGCGCGCGATGCCGCTCACGAAAATCACGCCGTAGAGCGGAATCGTGTAGAGCGAATCTTTCGCCAACAAGCCGATGCCATACGGACTGGCAAACCACGCCAGCGCCGCCGCGCATAGCAGCAGCACGACCAGGGCCGCCACCACAATATTTTTACGCCGCACCGAATCGGCCACGTAGCCCGCATAAAGCGACACCACGATGCTGGGCACGGCTTCCGAAAGCCCAATCAGGCCCAGGGCCAGCGGGTTGTTGGTGAGCTTGAATATCTGCCAGCTCACCACCAGGCCCTGCACCCGCGTGGCCACCGTGAGCAGAGTTCGGGCCGACACCAGGCGGCGGAAATCGGGTAGGCGCAGCGCCGCGTAAGGGTCGTGGGGCGAAGGAGAATCAGCAGGGTTGGAAGGGAGCATGGAGCACAAATAGCCGCCGCTGCGACGACGGAGCGCAAAGGTAAGACTGGCGGCGACGGGCGGTTAGGTCAGCGGGCGGCTTTCCCCTACATTGCAAGCCCGTACTTGTTGCCCTTTCTCTTCCCGGCTTATGGTAGCTTTTGGCCTCGAAATATCACCTCGCCCCGACCTGCCGGCCATCGTGGCCCGCTGGCAGCGCGAAATCACGGCCCAGGAGCTAAAAGAAGGCTACTTTGCCGTGCTGGCTACGGCCGACGAACACGGCTGCTGGCGCTGGCTGCTCGACCTGCGCCGCCGCGAAGAGCTGACCAGCCCCAAGTTGGCCGACTGGCTCGAAACAGATTTCTTTGCCCTGCTTCCCCAGCGCTATACTGCGCCGGTGCGCATGGCCTTTCTGGTTTCGCCATTGCGGGCCATACAGGCGCAAACGGCCAGCTCCGTGGCCACCATCAGCAGCAACCAGCGCCCCAACCAGGGCTATTACACGGCTATCTTCACCGACGAGGCGGCGGCTTACCAGTGGCTGGCGCAGTAACCATCCGGACTGCGTTCGCAGGCAATTGCACCTTTTACGGAAATATTTTATTTGCCTTTTTATTAAAAAAGGCGGCTACCGTGGTCTTTTGAGAACGTTGCCTCAGGCTCGCAAAAAGATTTTGTCATTTTTTGATTCGTACCTATTGCGGATGTGCGGTTGATTCCTCTACATTTGGTTCAATTCCAGCAGAGAATATTCCGCCGGGTCGTTGCCTCCTCCTTTTTTTCAGCTAACTGCATACTATTGGCCTAAAGCTCTACGTTCTCCTTATCCGTAGCCCTTTATGGACCTCTTGCAACCTAGCGACTCCGCGCTCATTTCGCTCTACCTGGCCGGCCAGGAATCCGCCTTCGCCCTACTCTTGGAGCGTCATCGGAGCCGTGCCTACACCACCATTCTGCTCATCGTGCGCGACGAGGACCTGGCGGAGGACTTGTTGCAGGACACGTTCATCAAGGCCATCCACACCCTCAAAAGTGGCCGCTACAACGAAGAAGGCAAGTTCGCTCCCTGGATTTGCCGCATTGCTCACAACCTGGCCATCGACTCGTTCCGGCGCGAAAAGCGGGCGCCGCACATCAGCCTTACCGACAACGAGCGGCTGGTCAGTACGCTCACCATTACCGACGACGGTCCGGAAGATATTCTGGCCCGCGAAGAAACCCACACCCACCTGCGGGCGTTAATTCAGGAACTGCCAGCCGCCCAAAAAGAAGTATTGCTCATGCGCCATTATGGCGATATGAGCTTTCAGGAAATTGCCGACGCAACCGGCGTCAGCATCAACACGGCATTGGGCCGCATGCGCTACGCGCTGATAAACCTACGGAAGAAGATGTCTGCAAACACTCTCCATTATGATTCAAACTTTACCCCATTCGACACTCCTCCAGTATGTGTACAACGAATTGCCTCCTGAAAGGCAGCGCGAGGTAGAGGAGGCCTTGCAGCACGACCCGGATTTGGCTTCCACGTGCGCCGACCTCCTTTTGGCCCAGCGAGCTCTCGACGGCGTACGTTGCGAGCCCCGGCCCCAAACCTCCGAGGCCATTTTGCGCTATTCGCGCACCTTCTTAGCCAAGTCTTAAATCCTTTTGGTTTCCTGTTCCTGCCATTCCGGGCGCAGCGAAGACCCTGAGATATGTAGCCCGGCCAACGCATTTGCATTGTCCGGGCGCACTATTTCCGGCCTTCGCTGCGTCGGGGATGGCAGTTATTTTGCCGCCACCTCCCGCCATGCGCCGCGCCGACCGTTTTCAGTACTTCCTCGACTACTTCACCACCAACTTTCCGGAGCCCAAAACCGAGCTGGCCTACGGCAATCCGTACGAGCTGATTGTGGCCGTGGTGCTGAGCGCGCAATGCACCGATAAGCGCGTGAACCAGGTGATGCCTGCCCTGTTGGAGCAGTTTCCTACGGCCGCGCACCTGGGCGCCGCCGCCGCCGAAGACATTTTCCCGTTCATTCGCAGCGTTTCCTACCCTAACAATAAGGCCAAGCACCTGGCCGGGTTGGGCCGCATGCTCACCCAGGAATTCGGGGGCGAAGTTCCCAGCCAGATTGAGGAATTGCAGCGCCTGCCGGGTGTGGGCCGCAAAACGGCCAATGTGGTGGCTTCCGTCATCTACAACCAGCCCGCCATGGCCGTAGATACGCACGTGTTCCGGGTTTCGCACCGCCTCGGCCTCGTGCCCAAAACTGCCACCACGCCGCTCGCCGTAGAAAAAGGACTGGTTCGGCACATTCCGCAGGCCGCCATTGCCAAGGCGCATCATTGGCTGATTTTGCACGGCCGCTACACCTGCGTGGCGCGCACGCCCAAATGCAGCATTTGCCCCTTGGCACCCAGTTGCGCCTATTTCGAAAAAACATTCGGCAAAGCCTCGGCCTAAGAGCCCATTCTGACGACACAGAAGGCACTTTTATCCTTTTTATACCTGAACCCAAATCCAAGCAGCACGGCACTAGCGCAGCAATATCAGACGCTAAAAGCTGTATGATATACGGTAGAACATTGCTGCGTCGTCAGGCTTTTTCCGCCGCCGCCTCCAGCACCTGCTGCACTTTTTGAGCGAGCTGCTGGCGGTCAAATTTTTCCAATGCCAATGCCTTGCCTTTTGCCCCGGCGGCGGCCATCGCGGTGGGCTGGGCCAGCAATTCGTGCAGCCTGGCGGCCAGCGCCGGCGCATCGCCAGCGGGCACGTACCAGCCGCAACCGTGCTGCTCCACCAAAGCCTTCGTCCAGCCCTGGTTAGTCACGATAACCGGCGTGCTGACCACCAGGGAATCGTAGAGCTTAGCCGGCGAATTGGAATCCAGCACCGGCAAACCCAAAAACGACACCACCGAAACCTCCGCCAGCGCAAACCAGCCGAACACCTCGTGCCGCGCCTGCCCGCCCACCAGCCGGATACGGCCCGGCCAGCGCGCCGCCGCCGCCGCAATCAAGGGCTCAAAATAGCCGTGCCCCAAAAACAGCCACACCGCATTAGTCGCCGCTGCCGCCATGCTTTCGGCAGCCGCTACCAAGGTAGGAATGTCATTGGCCCGCCCAAAAGTGCCGGCGTAGAGGATAATCCGCTTGCCCTCTAAGCGTTGCTCCCGACGCAAAGCCGCCACCACTTCCGGCGTGGCCTGCGCCGCCAGTTCCACATCGGTACCATTGAGAACCGTCGTCACTTTCTTCGGTTCAATGCCTAAATCGGTCACGTAGCGCGCCATGTCCGGCGAGAGCGGCATAATATGGCGGGCGCTGCTGTAAAGCCGCTTTTCCAAATGGTAGAGCTGCTGCCGCGCCAGCGCCGTGGGCACCGCCCCCATGGCAATGGGAAACGACGGCCACAAATCCTGCACCTCAAATACCCACGGCACCCGGCGCCAGCGCGCTACCTGCGCCGCCGCCCAAGCCGCCGTCAGGGGCGTACTGATACCCCAAATGACGTCCGGCCGGTCGATTTTCAGGCCCTCACGTACGGCCCAAGCCGCGTAGTGAGCAAATGCAAGCGCGCGTCGGGCCACGCCCATTTTGTTGTGGTAGGGCACCGGCGCTTCGCGAATTTCCACGCCGGCTGGCACCCAGGGAAATTCCTGCGTGAGCTGCTGGCCCTTCCAGGCCGGTGTGGTCAGCAGCGTTACGCGGTGCGTTTTGGCAATGTGGGCCAGCAGGGTGTAGTGCCTGCTGGTAGCCGGGCAGTCGGGGTTGGTGTGGTACTGGCTAAAAACGGCGATGTGCATGCGGGAGCTACCTCAGTCATTTTTGGGCCGGTAGTGCGACTCGTTAAGAATGCGTTGGGCATCCTTCTCCTCCATCAGGCGGCTCAGGCTTACGTTGGGGTGCGTAGCCACGTACTTGCGAATAATTTGCAGGCCCACCCACTGGCCCACCCGGCCGGGGCAGGTTTTGTCGATTTCGGGCACGTTGGGACGTTCGCCCACGTACTTCTGCACCAAAAAAGGCGTGGTGGAGTACAACAGCTCTTTTTCAAGGAAATGGCCCCATACCCGTGGCTCGTTGGCTTCCAGGCCCGCCATTTCGCGGCTGGTGTAGCCCAGCAGCAGCGAATCCGGGGTGCAGGGCAGCACTTGGCTGGCAAAATATAGCGACTTGCCAGCGTTTACCATGGCATCGAGCATGGTGTTGGCCGTCAGCTCGTGGCGGTTGTATTTAGTGGATATGTTCTGGGCCAGCAACGGCACAAGACCGGGCGGCGTGTAGCGGCGCAGCATGTACTGCGGCAGATCGGGACGCTTGCTGGCTTTGGGGCCAGCAAACCAGTCCAGGCTCAGCACCAACAAACTATCGTTCACATAGATGTCCTTGTTCAAAAACCCGCTCACGTATGTTACGGCCGGCGGCGCTTTAAAATCAGGAAAGTAGAAATGAACTCGGCGAAACAGCTCGCTCAGGTCGTGCGAAAGTGCGGCGCTGTCCGGGAAGGCGGCAGCCGTTTCGCGGCCCAATTGCTGCAAGGCATCGTTGGAAGCCAGTTGGGCCAGTTTCGTGGCCAGCTGCTGTTCATTTGCCGGCTGCCGCTGCAGGTAGTACCGAGCAAACGCCGGATTAGCCGCCATAAACCGCTGGGCATCAGCCGGCGATTTTATTTTGAAGAACTGCGTTTCCAGATGTGTCACGCGCACGGACACGGCCGGGGCATCGGCAGCAGCATCGGTCCGGCAGCCGTCGGCGGGGCCGCTCTTGCAGGCACCCAGCCCGAAGCTAAGGGCAAAAAACAAGGGCAGCCAGCGCCGCCAGGCAAAATTATTCTTCTTCACGCGCGTTACTTTGGGGTAAAATTAGCCAAAACCCATTGTCCGTCGGTAGTTGCCGAATGCAATGGTCAAATCTGCTTTCTATGAAAAAAATATTCCTCGCCCTATTGGTCCTTGCGGCTTCCGTCACCACGGCCTCGGCTCAAATTGAAATCGGCCTGAAAATCACGCCCTCCATCAACAGCCTACGGGCCGAGTCGCCCAGCGACAGGGCTTTCAAGAGCGATGGCAGCCAGTTCGGCTTCGGCGGCGGTTTGGTAGTTGACTACTTTTTTGGCGAAAACTATGCATTTAGTACAGGCTTGCTGCTGGCGGGCAAAGGTGGCACCATCAGCTACCGGGACGTTTCAGGTGGCGTTACAGGCCAGCCTTTTACCGAAACGCAGAAGTTCAATATTCAGTACCTGCAAGCACCCCTCACGGTGAAGCTTTTCACCAATGAGCTTGCGCCGGCCACGCGCCTCTACTTTCAGGTGGGCGGCTCACTAAACGTGCCCATCGGCACCCGCATCAACAGCAGCAAATTCTACACCGACCCGGCTACTGGCAACGAATCCAAAGCCAACGACCATGTCTTGTTTTTCGATGCCGATGCCTTGGTCGCTCTTGGAGTTGAGTACCAGTTGGGAAAAAGCACCAAAGTCTTCAGTGGCATCAGCTACAACCGCGGTCTGGTCGACATTGACCGCTACTTTGAGAAGACGCGCGATTTCAAAGACATCACCATTAAAAACAGTTCCGTAGCCTTAGACTTGGGCATTAAGTTCTAGGGCCCGAAGCTGGCTCACAGCCGGAACAAAAAGAAGCCCCGTCCTTGCAATGCTGCAAAGGGCGGGGCTTCTTTTTGTTGTAACCGCTTAGTCTACAATCTCCACTTCGCGGTCCTGCAAACGGCTCATGGCTGCGGCTGAGGAGCGCAGTTGAATTTCTTCGCCCCGCTCGTCCTCAATACGATAATCGGTCAGCCCCAGACTACTGTCATTCACCACTTTCACCCATTTGTAATACTTGAGGTACCACTTCATCTGGCGTGAAATCAGCCCTTTGGTATAATACGCATACAGGAACGGGTGCACGGACAGCGTAATGCCCGACTGGTTTTGGTTCACCAGCAAGTCATCGATGCTGTTGTCAATATCATCGGTAACCTGAATGGAGGCCGAAATTTTGCCGGTGCCGCCACAGGTGGGGCACACTTCGCCGGTTACGATGTTCTCGGCGGGCCGCACGCGCTGCCGCGTGATTTGCATCAGCCCGAACTTGGTGATGGGCAGCACGGTGTATTTGGCTTTGTCGAGCTTCATCACGTCGCGCACCGTGTCTTCCACCTTCTTGCGGCTCTCGGCCGAGCGCATGTCGATGAAGTCAATAACGATGATACCGCCCATGTCGCGCAGCCGAAGCTGCCGGGCTACTTCCTTAGCTGCCAACAGATTAATCATGAGGGCCGTGGCCTCCTGGTCGTTCTCTTGGTTGCTCTTGCTGCCCGAGTTTACGTCGATAACGTGCAGGGCTTCGGTGTGCTCGATAACGAGGTAGCCGCCGCCGGGCACGGTCACAGTCTTGCCAAACAGCGTTTTGAGCTGTTTCTCAATGCCCGTCTGCTCGAAAACCTTAATTTTTGAGTTATGCAGCTTTAGCAAGCCCAACTTATCAGGCGCAATTTTCTGCAGGTAGTCGCGCATCTCATCGTACATCGTCGGGGCGTCCACCAGGATGCTGTCGAACGACTCGTTCAGCATATCGCGGAGCATCGACGAAGTGCGGCCCAACTCGCCCAGCACTTTGTCGTTCGGCTTGGCCGTGCGCAGCGTGCTGTACAGCTGCTCCCACTTGGCCACCATGTCCTGCATGTCCTTGTCCAGCTCGGCCACCTCGCGCCCCTCCGCCACAGTGCGGATAATGACACCAAAATTGACAGGCTTAATACTGGCAATGAGTCGCTTAAGACGGTCACGTTCCGCCTTACTCACAATTTTCTTGCTGACGCTGATGGTATTCGAAAACGGCATCAGCACGAGGTAGCGGCCGGCCATCGAAATGTCGGTGCTTACGCGGGGTCCTTTGGTCGAAATGGGTTCTTTGATGATTTGCACCACCAACTGCTGCCCTTTTTTGAATACACTCTCTGCCTTACCCACTTTTTCGAGGGGTGGCTCAAATGTAAAGTTCTCCAGGCCCGCCACGCCGGCCCGGCCGCTCTGTACCGTCCGAACCCACTTGGTGAAGGAGTTATACTGCTCACCAAGGTCGCCGTAATGCAAAAACGCGTCTTTTTCGTAGCCAATGTCTACAAATGCCGCGTTCAAGCCGGGCATCACCTTTTTCACGGTGCCCAGGAAGATGTCGCCTACGGAGTAATTAGTGTCGTTGCGGTCAAAATGGTATTCAATTAACCGCTTGTCCTGCAACAACGCAATTCGCTCGCCTTCCTGAGTAGAATTAATGACTAATTCATTACTCAAAGCCTTTATTTAATTAAAGTAACCAACCCCAATATAACCGCAGCACTACCCCGAAACCGGCAAAGGGAAGCCAGAACCAATGGTTCTGGCTTCCCTCGCGAGCCACGGGAAAAGCACCCAACGCGGCCACACTCAGGAGGCTACGTGAGAGATAGGCAACTGGCTCCTTTCCCGTTAGGAAAACTGCCGGCCACCGCTACGCCCCGTGAGGCTTACTTCTTCTTGTGGCGGTTCTTGCGCAGGCGCTTCTTGCGCTTGTGAGTAGCAATTTTATGACGCTTTCTTTTTTTACCGCAGGGCATGATGCTTGGGGGTTAAGTTGGTGATGTTTAGTTGTTAGTCCTTGATTTTAGTTGTCAGACTCATCGAATTGTGGTTAAAACTAACTAACAACCGCCAATGAGGACCTAACTACTATTTCAATTTGGCCACTTCTTCGTCTACCGAAGCAGCCAGAGCCGGGTCGGGGCTCAGGCTTTTGGCAGTGAGGAAGGCCGCCTTGGCGGCTTCCTTGGCGCCGGTGCGGGCCAGGGTGACGCCAAGGTAAAACTGTCCGTTCACGTTCTTCGGGTTGACTTTCACCAAATCCTGGAAACGAGTCACGGCTTTATCGAACTGGTTGCTTTGCACCGCCAGAATGCCCATATTGTAGAGGGCCTTCTCATTGCGGGGGTCTGCTGCCAGCACTTCGCGCAGGATGGTTACGCCCTGCACGGGGTCCTCGGAAGCCATGTAGGCCATACCGAGGTTGGTTTTAGCATCGAGGTTGCCCGGCTCTTTTTGCAGCACTTTGCCGTAAAGCTCCCGGGACTTGCCGCCCAGCAGTTTCACCCGCTCGTCCGACGCCGCAAAGCTAAACGCCTGGAAGTAGGCATCGGCTGCCCGCTGCCAATTGCTGGCACTAGGACTGGCCAAGGCCACTTGCTCCAAGTAGAAGCCCGCGCTGTCGAACCGCTCTACGCTTTCGTAGCGCCGGGCCAAAGTGATGGCCACGGCCGATTGCGCAGCCGCAGTAGGCGCGGCTTTGTATTCCTTCAGCAAACGCGCCAGCTCCTGCCGTTGGGCAGCCGTGGCGGTGGTATGTGGAGCTGCTTCCGGAGCAGCAGGGCCGTGGTCGTGCCCGTCATCAGCGGAGTGTTCACCGTTGTTTCCGGTGGCAGCTGCCGATACCGGACCCGAAGAAGCCCCAGCTTTGGAACCGCCACCATCCCTATTAGCTGTTTTGGCAGCGTCACTATTCAGTTCCGAACGACTCTCCTTTGGTTTTAGAATGCCTTTTGGCAACACGTATAAGCCCCCAACCAGCGCGAGTGCGGTAGCGAGGACAACCAATTGATGAGAAGCAGAACTAATAGTGGCCATAGGCTGAAAAGAACCGGCCGCCGGGCTTTTCCTGAAGGAAAAGACACCGGCGGCGCGGCCGGTAATTCATTATCTGATGGAAAGCAGTGTGGGACCTAGTTGGTTACCCGAATGCGTAACACTACCAACCCACCTAAGTGTTCAGTAGCCGGGCTACTGCGCACCTTTTCGCTGCTCGATTAGCTCGATAATTTAGGCTTTTGCCGTAACGGCTTTCACCTTTTTGCTGTTCTTAATCTTAGCTACGAAAGTCTTCGATGGCTTGAAGCTCGGGATGTAGTGCTCTTCGATGATGAGCGACGTATTTTTCGAAATATTGCGGGCTACTTTACGGGCACGCTTCTTATTTACGAACGAGCCAAAGCCGCGCACGTAAATATTGTGGCCTTCCGTCATTGAGTCTTTCACGACTTTGAAGAAAGCTTCAACAGTCATCAATACATCTGCTTTCTCGATGCCGGTCTTGGTGGAGATTTCGGCGATTACCTCAGCTTTAGTCACGTTGGTATGGTCCTTATGTGGTTAAAAAAAATACAGTTTTAGGCAAAAAATTCCCGCATTCCAGCGTAAGCCCTTGCCCGGTAAGCGGTTCGCCCTTGAATTGGGGCCACAAAGGTAGCCCCCTTTTTTTGTTTTACCAACCAGAACACTTAAACAAGTTCTGGACTCAAATTATTCGCTTTCAAAATTTTGACCAACGCAACTCCCCGCCCTTCCTTTCTGGCGGCGGCCCTCCTCAGCTGGTACCCGCGTCATCAGCGGGACCTGCCGTGGCGCCACACCCGCGACCCCTACGCCATCTGGCTGTCGGAGGTAATTCTGCAGCAGACGCGGGTAGCCCAGGGCCTCCCCTACTACGAAACCTTTCTCAGCGCCTACCCCACAGTGCAGCAGCTGGCGGCCGCGCCCGAGGCGGAAGTACTCCGCTACTGGCAGGGGCTGGGATATTATTCCCGGGCCCGCAACATGCACCACACCGCCCAGCAGGTGGTAAATGAGTTCGGCGGGCGGTTTCCCGGCACCTATGCCGGTTTGCTGCGGCTGCGCGGCGTGGGGCCCTACACTGCGGCCGCCATTGCCTCTTTTGCCTTTGATGAAGCCGTGGCCGTGCTCGACGGCAATGTGTATCGCGTGCTAGCCCGCATTTTTGGGCTGCACTCGGATATTGCCGCGCCCAGCTCGCGCAAGGAGTTCCAGGCCCTGGCCGACCAGCACATTCCCGCCAGTACGCCAGCCGAGTTCAACCAGGCCATCATGGAGTTTGGGGCCCTCCAGTGTACGCCGCTGAAGCCCGACTGCCTGTTTTGCCCTTTGCAAAGCCCGTGCTGGGCGTTCCAGCACGGGCAGGTGGCGCTGCTACCGGTGAAGAGCAAGGCCAAGGCTTCGCGCACCCGTTATTTTCACTACTTCGTGCTGCGCCACGGCGAGCAAACCTACCTGCGCGAGCGACGGGAAAAAGACATCTGGCAGGGCCTCTACGACTTTGCTCTGGCCGAAACCACAGTGCCGGCACTGCCCCCAGCCGAACTCCTGCACCACCTCGAGGCATTGGGCGCGCACCTCGACGCCAGCCAGGCTGCCGAGCCCAGCCCGGCTTACCGCCACATTCTCAGCCACCAAAAGCTGGAAGTGCGGTTCCATCCCCTGACGCTAACCCAGCCGCTGCCAGCTTCTGCCCTTCGTGATTTAGGGCTACAGGCTTATTCAACCGATGAGATTGAGGCGCTGCCCAAGCCTAAGCTGATTGCTAATTATTGCAGCCAGCATGGTTATTAGAAGGCCTGCCATTTAAATTAGCTATTTATGCTTTTATTTTTAGTAAAAAATTAGCAGCCATGAATATAATGCCTTATCTTTAAGGCAAGAAAAGCCGGGTGGCTCTTTCGAATTCTTATTTCCTAACGTGCAGTAATATGGCCGGAGTAAACAAAGTAATATTGGTGGGCAATCTGGGTAAAGACCCGGAAGTGCGGCATTTGGAAGGCGGCGTGAGCGTAGCGCACTTCACCCTTGCTACCAATGAGTATTACAAAGACAAGCAAGGCAACCGCGTGGAACGCACCGAATGGCACAACATTTCGGCGTGGCGTGGGCTGGCCGATATGGCTGACAAGCTTTTGAAAAAGGGTCAGCAGGTGTACATCGAAGGCAAACTTCGCACCCGCCAGTATCAGGACAAAGACCAGCAAACCCGGTACATTACGGAAATCATCGCTGATGAAATTTCGATGCTAGGCGGGCGGCCACAAAATGCCGCTGGCACTGGCACCGAAGCCAATGGCCCGGTAGCAGCCGAGCCCCAGCAGAGCTTCCGTCAGGAGCCGGAGCTGGACCAGTTGCCGTTCTGAATAACGGATTTGGGCTTGTTATCCGGGTTTCCCGGGTTTGTGGGCTGCAGGCCTAACTTTCAAAATAAGAAAAGGCCACTCAGTCGAGTGGCCTTTTTCTTTGGTGAGGCATCGGTCTTGGCTGGGTCCAAAGTGCCCAAGCGCAGTTGACCAAAGCTGCGAAACCTGGGGGTTTCGCCAGAATCGGTGGCTCAGCAGTGTTGTTATCGGCACCAGGCGGGAGCTTTTTGCGTTGCGGATGGCACGAGACCAGCGGTTACCTTTGATACCTGACGCAACCCGACGTGGCGACGGCGTCTTATTTAGCAGCAAAAACGTGGTAATAACCCTGAAAAATCTTTCTTTGGTAGCGGCGCTGGCCTTGCTGGCGGGCTGCTCGTCGGCCCCGGATTTTACGCCTAAGCCCAAGGGCTATAACCGCATCGATTTGCCGCCTCACCAGTACCAGCTTTTGCCCGGCGACCATCCGTATTCCTTCGAATATTCCAAGCAGGCCGTCATAAAACGGGATTCGTCTTCCAGAGCGCAGCAGCACTGGCTGAATGTGTATTACCCGAAGCTGAACGCCAACGTGCAGATTACTTATATGGACGTGCAGCGCGACCGCCGTCTCTATAATAAGATGATGGAAGACGCGCGAAAGCTTACCGGCAAGCACGAAATAAAGGCCACGGCCATTGACGAGCGGATTTTGAAGACGCCGAGCGGCATCCGCGCTTCGGTGTTTGAGCTGCAGGGTGAGGTGCCCAGCCAGTTCCAGTTTTACACCACGGATAGCACCAAACACTTCCTGCGCGGAGCGCTGTACTTCCGCACGGCCACGGCCAACGACTCGCTGGCACCGGTGATTGAATACGTGAAAGAGGATATGGTGCGGATGCTCAACACCCTGAAATACAAATAGCAAGCGAAGAATGAGTAATTTCTTCAATACCCGGCTTGAATTTCTGCGCTCGGTGGGCAGCACCCAGCGCGCCCAAGTGCTGGGCAAAGAATTGGGGTTGTTCACCTACGGCGACCTGATTCAGCGCTACCCATTCCGCTACCTCGACCGGACTCAGGTGTACAACGTGGCCGACTTGCACGACGACCTGCCTTACGTGCAGGTGAAAGGCATGCTGCGCAACAAGGAGCTGATTGGCGAAGGGCCCAAGCAGCGGCTCACGGCCAAGGTTGGCGATGGTACCGGCGAGCTGGAGCTGGTGTGGTTCAAGGGCGTGAAATGGGTGCAGCAGTACACTAAAAACAACCAGGAGTACATCGTTTTTGGTAAGCCAACGATGTTCAACGGGCGGCCCCAGATGGCGCATCCGGAACTGGAGGAGGTAACCGAAGCCAAGCCCGGCCAAAGCTTTCTGCAACCGGTGTACAACACTTCCGAAAAGCTTAAAAACTACCACCGCATCGATAGCAAGGCCATCATGCGCATGGTGGCGGAGATGCTGAAGCTGGCCCAATCGCACATCACAGAGTCGCTGTCGCCGGCCCTGATTGAGCAGTACGCCCTGATGAGCAAGCCCCAGGCCCTACAGCAGATTCACTTCCCACAGAGCCCGGAACTACTGGCCGCGGCCCAGTTCCGGCTGAAGTTTGAGGAGCTTTTTTACGTACAGCTCAAGCTGCTGCGGCAGCGCGACCAGCGCAAGGTGACGCTGGCCGGCCAGATATTCAACCAAGTGCCCACGCTGGTAGATTTCTATAAAAACCACCTCAGCTTTGACTTGACAGGGGCGCAAAAACGTGTTATCCACGACATTTACAAGGACTTCTGCACCGGCCAGCAGATGAACCGGCTGCTGCAGGGCGACGTGGGCTCGGGCAAAACCATCGTGGCCTTTATTTCGATGCTCATGGCGGCCGACAACGGGGCGCAAAGCTGCATCATGGCCCCCACCGAAATCCTGGCCGACCAGCATTACACCGGCCTGAAGGTGTACGCCGATGCCCTGGGCATTCACATTGGCAAACTCACGGGCAGCACGCGCACCGCCGAGCGGCGCGTGCTGCACGAAGCGCTGCGCAACGGAACCATGCACATGCTGGTAGGCACCCACGCCCTGCTCGAAGACGTGGTGCAGTTCCGCAACCTGGGCCTGACCATTATGGACGAGCAGCACCGCTTTGGCGTGGCGCAGCGCTCCAAGCTGTGGCAGAAAAACCCCCACGTCATTCCGCACGTGCTGGTGATGACGGCCACGCCCATTCCGCGCACGCTGGCCATGACGCTGTATGGCGACCTGGACGTGAGCGTGATTGACGAGCTACCGGCCGGCCGTAAGCCCATCGTGACCGTGCATCGCTACGATGCCAACCGCCTGAAAGTGTTCGAGTTTATTCGCGACCAAGTGAAGCTCGGGCGGCAGGCTTACCTCGTATACCCGCTGATTGAAGAGTCGGAAACGATGGACTACAAGGACCTGACCGACGGCTACGAAAGCGTGTCGCGCGCCTTCCCGGAGTTCCAAATCAGCATCGTGCACGGACGCATGAAGGCCGAGGAGAAGGACTACGAGATGCAGCGCTTCATCAACAAGGAAACCCAGATTATGGTGGCGACCACCGTGATTGAGGTGGGCGTGAACGTGCCCAATGCCTCGGTGATGGTCATCGAATCGGCGGAGCGGTTTGGGCTCTCACAGCTGCACCAGCTGCGCGGGCGCGTGGGCCGTGGGGCCGACCAAAGCTATTGCATTCTGATGTCGGGCTTTAAGCTGAGCAAGGACGCCCGCACCCGGCTCGAAACCATGGTGCGCACCAACAATGGCTTCGAAATCGCCGACATTGACCTGAAACTACGTGGACCGGGCGACCTGATGGGAACCCAACAAAGTGGCGTCCTCGACTTGCTGATTGCCGACTTGGCCAAAGATGGCCGTATTCTGAGCGAAAGCCGCGCCGCCGCTCAAACCATACTAAGCGAAGACCCCAACCTGGAAAGCCCCACTAACGGGAACATTCGGCGCCACATCGAGAGCTTGCCCGCAACTGCTGTGAATTGGAGCCGAATCAGCTAAATGAAAGCGCTGGGAAAGGCAGTGCGGGAATAAATAATAACGCTATCGACTAAAACAGATTGGCCACAAGACCAACGCGGGATTGCTGGACGTTGCCTTTTTCGTGGTTTTGCTTAGCAGGCTCGAATGGAATAACCTGGTTTATAAAAATAACTGAGGTATCAGGCAAAGCAGTCGGCTGAATAGTTTGAGCGACGGCCGCCGTAGTGGGTTGCTTTGCAATTTTGCCAACAATAATGAGGGCAGATAAGAGGCTAAACTTGAGAAGTGATTTCATAATATAAAACTTTATTGCCTGACAAAGGTACGCCTGAACCTACTAAGTAGTAGAAAAACTTGTCAAAATGATGAAAAAATATCATCAAACCTTGTTTGCCAGTGACTGAGCGGGTTAAATCGCAGCCGGACCGTGGGCCGATTGAGCGCCCCAAATCCGACACGAAGTAAACGGGCTCCCTCTACGGAAGTGACAGGATTAGTGTTATGCTTAGAATAATTTTTTCTACTCTCCCCCGCAACAACAGTTGCCAATAGGCTCCGATAAATGCTTCAACGCTTCAAAACCGGTACTTTTGAGTGTTAAGAAATTTCTGAGATTTATTCCGAAGAGTTAACTACACCCGCGTTCTATGTTGCATCGTGCATTATTGGTTGGCCTGCTCAGTTGGGCAGTAGGGGGATGCGCCATCCCGAGCATGGCCCAGAAAGTAAAGTCCGCCCCCTTCAGCTACCTGCCCGAACCGGGCCCGGACCGCTACGATATGCGGGTGCCGCAAAAAACGCTCCCGCTGGCCGATGGGTCAAGCTTTGTGATTCTGGCGCATCAGAGCGCGGGCGGCTATGCCGTTGAACGCTACGATGCCGAGCTCAAGAAGCAATGGAGTGCCACTATTCCAGTGGGTGAAGGTCAAACGCTGGAAGCTTTTGGCCGCGGGACGCAGCAGACATTGGTCGTTCTGCACCAAAAAGGCGAAAGCAGCCAAAACCTGAGCGTAATCTCCATAAACCTGGAAACCGGCCAGAAGGGCCAAGACAAAGTAGTGATGACAGCGCCGGCCCGCGACCGCCGACTCGGTGTTTCTATTTCGCCCGATGGCAACCGGCTGTTGGCCTTCCGCTACCTCACACAAGGCGCGCAGGTGAAAAGCATCGCCGCCACGCTGTTCGACCAAAGCCTGGCCAAGCTTCAGGAAAAAACCTACGATTTCCGTGACCAGGGCGACTTTTTTTCTCCTGCAGTACACGTTGCCAACGATGGTACGCAGTACGTCACGATGATAAGTGACAAGATGAAAAAGCTAACCGTTCGGCGCTACCCCGCCGATAAATCCCCCGAGATTAAAGTACTGGGAGTGCCCGTGGGTGGCACTTTTGGGGGTCGGGCCATCACCATTCGCGATGCCAAGTTCAAGGTATTAAACGATGGCAGCCTGTATGCAGCGGCTTTGTGCGCCGACTACGAAACCGGCGAATACTACAGCCTCAAGGTGGTGAAATACGATTTTAGCGGCACCGGCGACATGAAGTTTTCGCCGGAAGTTCGCTTCACCCCTGCCTATTTAGCCGAAGTGAACAAGGCAAATGGAGTTGCGGTAAAACGCCTCGAAGATGTGTACTTGGGCGAGCTGCTGCTGACTGCCGAAAAGCAACTGGTGGTAATCGCCGAGAAACATTACGAAGAAGGCGGCGAGGCTTCGCCCGTGCACGCCCGCGAGCTGCATGTGTTCGGCTACAACGAATTTGGGCAGCCCACTTGGCACAGCATTATAGCCAAAGCCCAAAAAGCCCCGGCCGTAGATGCGTACACGGGCATTGGCTTCCGGGCGGCGGTTTTCGGCAATACCGTGCAGCTGCTCACCCTCGAAACCATTAATAAGAAATCGGACCTCTACCTGCGGCTCGTCAATGCCCAAACCGGTGTGGTAAGCCAGCCCGAACGCCTAAAACTAAACGTAGCAGCCGACCAGCAGCTGGCTTACGTGAAAGACTTCACCGTGTGGCTGGGTGAAAAAACAATCATCGGCGTCAGCCGGCCCAGCAAAAAATCAGCCGCGCTGCAACTCGAAAAGGTGGTAGTTAAGTAATCCACCTCGCAAGCCAAACAGCAAAAAAGCCGTTCCTGCAATCAGGAACGGCCTTTTACTTACTACAGAGGGAAGTCTAGAATACGTATTCGTTGGCTTCAATCAGCTTGGCAGCCACGCGGCGGCGGGCTTCCTTCACGTTCAACAGCTCGGTTTTGGTGAAGCGCTTCAGGCCCATGAGCAACAGGCGCTGCTCGTCGCCCTCAGCCATGCTGCCAATGGCGTCTTTGGCGGCTTTCTCCACGATGTCCACGGCATCGGCCAGGTAGATGCGAGCGATGTCAGCTTCGGCGGACATTGCTTCTTCGCCTTTGGATGAAGCTTCTTTCTCTACCCGCAGCAGCGTGCTTTCGGCGATATACACCTTAATGGACATGTCGGCGATGTTCATCAGCAACTCCTGCTCCTTGGCCAGGGTAGCGGTAAATTTCTGCACCGCCGAGCCAGCTACCATCAAAATAGCCTTTTTCAGGTTAGCGATGGTTTTCATCTCCTTGCTGAACAGACCGGTTTCCTCGTCCTGGCTCATGCTCGGAATGCTCAACAGCTCCTGCTGCACGGCTTGGGCGGGGCCCATCAGGTCAATTTCGCCCTTCAGGCCCTTCTTCAAAATCATGTCAACGGCCAGCAGGCGGTTGATTTCATTGGTACCTTCGAAAATGCGGTTAATGCGCGAATCCCGGTAAGCGCGGTCCATTGGGTAGTCGGCCGAGAAGCCGTAGCCACCGTAAATCTGTACGCCTTCATCTACCACGTAATCGAGCACTTCCGAGCCTTCCACTTTCAGAATGGCGCACTCCACGGCAAACTCGCGGGCCGCACCCAACAGGGCTTCGTTCGAGCCTTTGCCTTCGGCCATGAGCTGCTGCTCCATGCGATAGATGTCGGAACCAGCGCGGTAAATAGCCGATTCTACGGCGTAAATACGAACCGCCTGCTGCGCCAGCTTGTAGCGAATGGCGCCAAACTTCGAAATCGGCAGCTTGAACTGCACCCGCTCGTTGGCGTATTTCACGCTCAGGTCGGCAGCCATTTTGGTAGCGCCCAGGCAGGCAGCGGCCAGCTTGATGCGGCCAATGTTCAGCACGTTAAAGGCGATGAGGTGGCCTTTGCCAATCTCGCCCAGCACATTTTCTTTGGGCACCTGCGCGTCGCTCAGGAACACCTGACGGGTGCTGCTGCCTTTGATGCCCATCTTGTGCTCCTCGTTGCCGAGGCTCAGGCCGGGCGTGTCTTTATCAACGATGAAGCCGGTGAACTTGTCGCCGTCAATCTGAGCAAACACGATGAACACATCGGCAAAGCCGGCGTTCGTAATCCACATTTTCTGGCCGTTCAGCGCGTAGTGCGTGCCTTCGGCATTGAGAACAGCTTTGGTTTTGGCACCCAGGGCATCGGAACCGGAGCCGGGCTCGGTGAGGCAATAAGCGCCCATCAGGCTGCCATCGGTGAGGCCGGGGAGGTATTTGGCCTTCTGCTCATCGTTGCCGAAGTACAGAATAGGCAGCAAGGCAATGCCCGTGTGGGCCGCAAAAGCTACTGGGAACGAGTGGCCGCCGCCCACGCCCTCGGTCACGCGCAGCGCCGTCGGGAAGTCCATGTCCAGGCCACCAAACTGCTCGGGCACACTCACGCCAAACAAGCCCAGCTGACCAGCTTTCTCCATCAGGCCACGCATGAGGCCTTCCTCGTGGTTATCGAGGCGGTCTAGTAGCGGGTGCACGTCAGAAGCTACAAAGTCCAGGCACGTCTGGTGCATGTAATTCTGCTCCTCGGTAAAGTCAGCCGGGGTGAAGACGCTCTGTGCATCGGTCGGCTTGATAATGAATTCGCCGCCCTTCAGGCTGGCTTGCTGCGTTACTTCCATGACGGTTGGGGTGAGGGTTTGTGATTAAAAGTGTTAGGCACGCCTACTATTCTGAGAAACAACAGGCCAGCCGTTTTAGTGTTGCAAGATACAAAAAAATATGTTAGGCATGCCTACTACTTTGCTTAAAGAAAACCCCACATGAGCGGGGTTTTCTTTAAGCAAAGTAGCAATTACTTCAGCAGCTCGTAGATGCCGGCTACGCCTTGGCCGCCACCCACGCAGGCCGTAACCATGCCGTACTTCTTGCCACGCTCGCGCAGCTCGTCGAACAGCTGAATGCTGAGCTTAGCACCCGAGCAGCCCAGCGGGTGGCCCAAGGCGATGGCGCCGCCGTTCACGTTAGTCTTCTCGGGGTCCATGCTTAGCTCGCGCATCACGGCCAGCGACTGTGAGGCAAAGGCTTCGTTCAGCTCAAAAAGGTCGATGTCTTCGAGCTTGAGGCCGGCTTGCTTCAGCACCTTCGGCACGGCTTTGATGGGGCCCATGCCCATGATGCGCGGGTCCACGCCTTCGGAGGCATAGTTCACCATGCGGGCGATGGGCTCCAGATTCAGTTCCTTCACCATGCGCTCCGACATTACGAGCACGAAGGCCGCACCGTCGGAGGTTTGGGAGGAGTTGCCGGCGGTTACGCTGCCGTTGGCGGCGAACACGGGACGCAGCTTGGCGAGGGCTTCTACCGAGGTGTCGGCGCGGGGACCTTCGTCGGTATCCACTACAAAGGAGCGGGTTTTCTTCTTGCCGGTGGCTTGGTCCACGTAGGTTTCCTCCACGGTGACGGGCACAATCTGCTGCTTGAACTTGCCGCTCTCGATGGCTTTGATGGCCTTTTGATGCGAGTTATAGGAGAATTCGTCCTGGTCCTGGCGGCTGATTTTGTAGTCGTTGGCCACGGCCTCGGCGGTGAGGCCCATGCCCATGTAATAGTCGGGGTGCTTGGTGGCCAAGGTGTAGTTGGGCACCGTTTTCCAGCCCACGGTGGGCACCATGCTCATACTTTCGGTGCCGCCAGCGATGATGCAGTCGGCCATACCGGCCGAGATTTTGCCCACGGCCATGGCAATGGTTTCTACCCCGGAGCCACAGTAGCGGTTCACGATAAGGCCGGGCACGTTGATGGGCAACGCGAGCAGCGAGATTAGGCGGCCCATTTGCAGGCCTTGCTCAGCTTCGGGCACGGCATTGCCGACAATTACGTCGTCGATGCGCGTGGGGTCCAAGGCCGGAACCTGGGCCACGAGATGCTTGATGACGGTGGCCGCGAGGTCGTCGGGCCGGGTGAAGCGGAAACCGCCGCGGTTGGCTTTGCCCACCGCCGTACGGTAGCCGGCTACGATGTATGCAGTACTAGACATATTTTTTTAATTGTCATCCTGAGCGCAGCGAAGGACCTTATCACGCCTGCGCCACTAAGGTTTAAGACGCTAACAAAGGCAGCCGTGATAAGATGCTTCCTTCGTCAGCATGACAAATTGAGTTAGTTACGAAGAGGCTTGCCAGTCGTGAGAATGCTCTGAATCCGCTCCAACGTCTTCCTTTCGCCGCAGAGCGACAGGAAGGCTTCGCGCTCCAAATCCAGCAGGTACTGCTCGCTCACTTCGGTGGGCGCGCTTAGGTCGCCGCCGCACATCACGTAAGCCAGCTTGTCGGCGATGAGTTGGTCGTGCGTCGAAATGTAGTTGCCCTGCTGCATGGCGTACACGCCGGTTTTGAACATGGCCAGCGCGCCTTTGCCGTGCACCTTGATGTTGGTCTTGGGCACGGGCTGGGTGTAGCCGGCATCGGCCAAATCGAGGGCGGCGGCTTTGGCGGCGGCAATCACGCGGTTGCTGTTCACCACAATTTCATCGCCCCGGCGCATAAAGCCCAGGTCAAACGCCTCCGCAGCGGAGGTTGAAACCTTGGCCGTACTGATGGTCATGTACGTGTTGCGCAGCATGTTGAATTCCGGCTCGCCTTCTTCGTACTTGAGGGCGGTGCGCAGGGTCATTTCCTTGGTGCCGCCACCGGCCGGAATCAGGCCCACGCCGAATTCCACGAGGCCCATGTAGGTTTCGGCAGCTGCCACCACGCGGTCGCAGTGCAGGTTCACTTCGCAGCCGCCGCCCAGCGCCAGGCCGTGCGGCGCGCCCACCACCGGAATACTGCTGTAGCGCAGCCGCATCATGGCGTTCTGGAACTGCGCAATCATCATGTTCAGCTCGTCGAACTCCTGCTCCAGCGCCTGCATGTACACCAGGCCCAAGTTGGCACCCGCCGAGAACTGGGCACCGTCGTTGCCAATCACTAGGCCGCGGTAGCCGGATTCGGCCATTTCGATGCCCTTCAGCAAGCCCTGGATTACATCCTGGCCCAGCGAGTTCATCTTGGAGTGGAATTCCACGTTCAGAATGCCGTCGCCGAGGTCGATAACCGAAGCGCCCGCATTTTTCCACAGCACTTTGCCGGTGCTGCGCAGGTTGTCGAGAATGATGAAGTTCTCCACGCCGCGCACGGGCTGGTAGCTCTTGCTTTCGGCGTCGTAGTATTCCTTGCTGCCGGCCGCGTTCACTTTGTAGAACGTGGTGTGGCCGGCGGCCAGCATTTCGGTAACCCAGGCAGCCGGCTCCTTGCCTTCGGCCGTCATCAGTTCCACGCCTTTTTGCACGCCCAGGGCGTCCCAGGTTTCAAACGGACCCATCTCCCAGCCAAAACCGGCCCGGAGCGCATCGTCAATCTTGTACAGCGCGTCGGTGATTTCAGGGACGCGGTTGGACACGTAGGCAAACAAGCTGCCGAAGC
Source organism: Hymenobacter sp. IS2118 (assembly GCF_000715495.1). Lineage (GTDB taxonomy): Bacteria > Bacteroidota > Bacteroidia > Cytophagales > Hymenobacteraceae > Hymenobacter. Next base: position 60,226 of record NZ_JNLX01000047.1, read on the forward strand.
TCTTGCGGTAGAACTCGCCGGCCTTGTCCTTTCCCGTCACCAGCATCGCGAAGCGCGGCGCCAGGGCGTCCATGGTTTTGGTGAGCTCCAGCGTGGCAAACTTCACCTTGGCGCTCGGCTTGTATTCCAGCGTGCCCAGGTCCAGGGCCTGAATTTCCGACTTGCCGCCTTCGCCCTTCACCTTCTTGTAGAAGCCCTGGCCGGTTTTGTCGCCCAGCCACTTGTTCTCGCCCATTTTCTTGAGGAATTCGGGCAGCTGAAACACGTCTTTGGCTTCGTCGTCGGGCAGGCCCTGAGCCAGGCCGTTGGCCACGTTCATCAGCGTGTCGAGACCCACCACGTCCGAGGTGCGGAAGGTGGCCGACTTGGCGTGACCAATCACAGGGCCGGTGAGCTTGTCTACTTCCTCCACCGTCAGGCCCAGCTCCTGCATGATGCGCAGCACGTCCATGATGGCGAATACGCCTACCCGGTTGGCAATAAAGGCCGGGGTGTCTTTGGCCAGCACCGTGGTTTTGCCCAGGAACAGGTCGCCGTAGTGCAGCAGGAAATCCACGATAGCCGGGTCGGTGTCCGGCGTCGGGATTATTTCAAGCAGTTTGAGGTAGCGCGGCGGGTTGAAGAAGTGCGTGCCGCAGAAGTGCTTCTTAAAGTCGTCGGAGCGGCCCTCCGTCATCAAATGAATCGGGATGCCGCTGGTGTTGCTGGTAATAAGGGTGCCAGGCTTGCGGAATTTTTCCACCCGCTCAAACAGGCTCATTTTAATATCCAGCCGCTCCACCACCACCTCAATGGTCCAGTCGCAGCCGGCAATATCCTTCAGGTTGTCGTCGAAGTTGCCGGTTTTGATGCGGCTGGCGTCGGCCTTGCGGTAGAGGGGCGAGGGGTTGGAAACGATTGCAGCCTGCAACGCAGCATTCACAATGCGGTTGCGCACCGCCGGCGCCTCCAGTTTCAGGCCCTTCTTCTCTTCGGCAGGCAGCAGTTCCTTGGGCACAATGTCGAGCAGCAATACCTGCACGCCAATGTTGGCGAAGTGGCAGGCAATGCGCGAGCCCATGACGCCGGAACCCAGCACGGCAACTTTCTTGATGGTTCTATTCATCCTCGGGAGGGGTGATTTGGTGAGAAAGTGATGTAATAGTATTGGAAACCCGGCCTGTTTAAGCCGATGCTTCCTGCCGTAACGGCTTCAATTCAAATCCTTCAAAAAGGCTTTTGCTTTCAATCATGCTCGTAATCTGCGCCGATACCTTGAAGAAAATATCGAGCTGACTCTGCGGTATTTTATCGCGAATTTTCAGGTTGAAATGGCGCACCGTCTGCCGCGAAACCTCTTTTTTCTCCAGGCCTAGCGGCGTCAGAAAAATACGTACTGAGCGTTTGTCCACTGAATCGGCCTGCTTATAAATCAGCCCTTTTTCCTCCATGCTGCGCAAAATCCGGGTCAGGCTGCGGGTTTCGAGGCCGAGCAACGGCGCGATTTTAGTGGCCGGCGTACCCTTCTCCTGGTCAATATTCAGAAGCACAAACCCGATGCTGGTCGTGATGTCGTTCTGGGCTGCCTGCGTATTGTACATCCGCGAAATGGCGTGCCAGGCTACTTTAATGTTGTAATCGACAGTTTCTTCGGGCTTCATATGCGAGGAGTAAGAGCGGTAAACTTACGAAAAATTTGTTAGGCTTGCATACTAGTTTACAATTTAAAAGGTGGAAAACCCGGATAATCCCCGGATTCTCCACCTTTTAAACGATGCACCAACTTTAGGCTTGCAAGGCGCGGGCAACCACTAGCCGACGTGCAGTTACCGCTTCTCCGTTTGCTGGTAAAAGCCTTCGATAAGTGCCTTGTTGTTTTCGGTAATGACCTTACGCTTCACTTTCATGGTGGGCGTCATTTCGCCGGTTTCCACAGTCCAGAGCTCCGGCAGTAGCACGAAGCGCTTCACCTGTTCCCACTGCGCGAAGCTTTGGTTGTACTTCTTCACCAAGCCATCGTAGTGCTCCACGATTTTCTCGTTCTTGATGAGTTCTTCGTTGGACGCGTCCGCAATACCCTGGCGCTTGCACCAGCCTTTGAGGTCGGCAAAAGATGGAACAATCAGGACGGAGGGAAACTTCTGGTCAGCGCCCACCACCATAGCTTGCTCGATGAGCGGGTCTTCCTTCAATTTTCCTTCAATTACCTGTGGAGCAATGTACTTACCGCCCGAAGTCTTGAACATCTCCTTCTTACGGTCCGTAATTTTCAAAAACTTACCGTTCACCAGCTCGCCAATGTCGCCGGTGTGGAACCAGTTTTCCTCGTCAAATTCCTTGGCCGTGAGCTCGGGCTTGTTGTAGTAGCCCTTCATCACGGAGGCCGATTTGGTCAGAATCTCGCCGTCGGCGGCAATTTTCACCTGCACGCCTTCTACCACCGGGCCCACAGTGCCAATCATGTTATTTTCCTTTTGATAACCGCCCACGGCAATAACGGGCGAGGTTTCGGTGAGGCCGTAGCCCTCCATCACGGGGATGCCGGCCGACCAGAACACGCGGGCCAGCCGTGGCTGCAATGCCCCACCGCCCGATACAATGCAGCGCAGATTGCCACCCAATGCCTCGCGCCACTTATTAAAAATAAGCTTGTTGGCCAGCGCCAACTGCGTATTATAGAAAAAGCCCTGGTCTTTTTGGGTATCGTATTTCAGGCCCAAATCCAGCGCCCAAAAGAAGAGACTTTTCTTCACGCCTTCCAAATCGTGGCCTTTAGCGACGATTTTATCATACACCTTTTCGAGCAGGCGCGGCACAGTGGTGAAAATCTGCGGCTTCACTTCGCGCAGGTTGTCGGCAATCACCTCCATGCTTTCGGCGTAGTAAATACTCACGCCGTTAATCATGTAGAGGTAGGTGACCATGCGCTCGAAAATGTGGCAGAGCGGCAGGAAGCTCAGGGCGCGGTCTTCTTTGGAAACGGGCACGGCCGGCTGCGAGCTGCGGCAATTGCTGAGCAGGTTGTCGTGGGTAAGCATCACCCCTTTCGGGCTGCCAGTGGTGCCGCTGGTGTAAATCAGGGTGAGCAGGTCGTCGGGCTGCACGGCCGCTTTAAGCGGTTCCAGGTCGGCCACTTTGCCTTTTTTGCCCAGTTCCAGCAGCTCGCTGAAGTGGCGGGTGCCGGGCAGGCGGTCGAATGAGAAGATATTAGTGGCAGGAATATCGAGGCCAACGGTAGCCTCTTTCACTTTGTCCAATAGCTTTTCGTCGGACACAAAAATGGCCCGCACGCCGGCATCGGCGAAGATGTACTTGTAATCTTCAACGGTGATGCTGGGGTACATGGGCACGCTCACGGCACCAATCTGGGCGATGCCGAAATCGGCCAGCATCCACTCGGGGCGGTTCATGCTGATGATGGCCACTTTGTCGCCGTGCTTCAGGCCGAGCGATACCAAGCCCAAGCTGACGAGGTTGGCTTGGTCCTGTGCTTGCTGGGTGCTGGTGGGCACCCACTGGCCGTCTATTTTAGCCGCGAATGCGTCCGTCTTGGGTGAATTCGCTAGTTGATGGGCCAGTATTTCGAAGGTGCGGCGAACGTCCATGGGTGGGTTTTATTGGTCAGGCAGGTGAAATTCAGCTTAAATAAAGAGCTTTTTTTTTCTCCGCTCACAACTTCGTTTGATGATGGTACTGAAATCGTGCTCTGACAAAAATCAGTTTGATGTTGTAAACAGCCAAAAAACCAGTGCGTGCGGGGTTTTAGTGCGTAATTTTGGCCCCCTGTTTACCTGCTCCCAATGAATCTGGCCTTGTTTTTTGACCCGTTGCCGGATACGCTGACCGCTGCTACCCCCGCGCCCACCACGCTAGCCGCCTACGCCACCCGCTTCACCGAAACGTTTCCCAACTGGCGCAATGCCGACCTGGCCCTCATCGGCCTCGACGAATGGCGCGGCAGCGCCGCCGGTCCACCCCACCCCAGCCGCCACGGGGCCAACGAAGTGCGCCAGCGCTTTTATCAGCTCCAAAAAGGTACCGGCACCGTGCGCTTCGTTGACCTGGGCAACCTGCGGCCCGGCCTCACCCTGGAAGACACGTACCAGCGCCTGCGCGAAATCATCGGCGCACTGCTGGAAGAAAACACAGTACCCGTGCTGCTCGGCGGCAGCCACGACCTCGATTACGGCCAGTTTCTGGCCTACGAAACCCAGGACCGCGCCATCAGCTTCGCGGTAGTGGATGCCCGACCCGACATGGCTGAGCCCGGCCCCGGCACGCCTGCCGAAGAAAGCCACTTGCGCCGCTTGCTGGTACACGAGCCCAATTTCGTATTCAGCCTGGCGCACTTGGGCCACCAGCAGTACCTCACGCCGCCCGAAGTACTGGTAGCGCTCGAAAAGCTGCATTTTGAGACCATGAGTGTGGGCGAAATGCGCACCGACCGCCGGTTGGCCGAGCCCCTCATTCGCCAGGCCGAGTTTATGAGTGTGGACATCGCAGCCCTGCGCTGGCAGGACGCCCCCGGCTATTACCCGGCCAACCCCTTCGGCCTAAGCAACGAGGACGCTACGCAACTGTGCTGGTACGCCGGCCACAACGAGCAGCTAAGTTCCCTGGGCCTCTACGGCTACCGCGCCGACCTGGACCCCCACGGCATGGCCGCCGCTACCGTGGCCACCATGCTGTGGTATTTCGTGGAGGGCTTTTACCACCGCCGTCCCGAAACTGGCTTCGGTACCTTCCGCTTCCTCACCTACACCGTGGTGCTGCCCGGCAACCCCGACAAGCTGGTGTTCTACAAATCGCGCCGCGCCGATAAATGGTGGATGGAAGTAGAGCGCCTGGGCGACAATGCCGTGAAGCGCGTGGTACCCTGCACGTACGAAGACTACCTGAATGCCTCGCAAGGCGACCTGCCGCAGCGCTGGATTCGCTTGCAGGCACTGCTGGGGTAGGTTTTTGGTTGTCAGCTGCTCGTTGTCAGTTGTTAGTCTTTATTACGAATTCAGAACAAATATGAGCCTGACAACCGACAACGAGCAGCTGACGACGAAAACGTACACCCGCAACCAATTGGCCCTGCGCAACGGCCAGGACCGCGACGAGATATGGGTGGCGTATCAGGGCCAGATTTACGATGTGAGCCGCTCGCGGCTGTGGCGGCGCGGCAACCACTACGAACACTGGGCCGGCCAGGACCTGACCGCTGAGCTGGACCGGGACGCGCCACACACGGCCCATGTTTTTGATAATTTTCCGGTGGTTGGGCTGCTCGTGCGGTAAGCTTTAGCTTGACGTTGCATCATCCACCAACTCCTTTACGGCCCTTCACGGCAAGCTAAAGCTTACCTCACTACTATGACCACCGAAGCTCCTTCTGAATTCAACGACTTGGAAACCCTGCCCACCGCCGCCTTGCTGGCGGGTATGAACAAAGTGGACCAAACCGTGGCGCAGACCGTGGCCCAGGCTCTGCCCCAGATTGCGCGGCTGGTGGAAGCGACCGTGGCCCGCCTGGATGCGGGCGGCCGGCTGTTTTACATCGGGGCCGGTACCAGCGGGCGGCTGGGCGTAGTGGATGCCTCGGAGTGCCCACCCACGTTTGGCGTTCCGGCCGAACTGGTGGTTGGCCTGATGGCAGGCGGCGACGGCGCTATTCGGGTGGCCGTGGAAGGTGCGGAAGACGACGCCGAACAAGCCTGGAAGGATTTGCAAGCGCATGGCATCAGCGCTAAGGACGTGCTGGTGGGCATTGCCGCTTCGGGCCGCACGCCCTACGTTATTGGCGGGCTGCAGCAGGCTCGGGCGGCCGGCGTGGCTACCGGCTGCGTGGTGTGCAACGCGGGCTCGGCCGTGGCGGCGGCGGCCGAGTTTCCGGTAGAAGTGGTGACAGGGCCGGAATTCATTACCGGCAGCACCCGCCTTAAAGCGGGCTCGGCCCAAAAAATGGTGCTCAATATGCTCACTACGGCCACCTTTATTCGCCTGGGCTACGTGCGGGGCAACAAGATGGTCGACATGAAACTATCCAACGTGAAGCTGGTGGACCGTGGCGAACGCATGCTGATGGACGAGCTGGGCATTGCGCAAGCCGAAGCCGCGGTGCTATTGAAGCAGCACGGCAGCGTGCGGGCGGCCCTGGAAGCGGCCAAGCCGTAGCACCTTGTTCGGCCTGGGCCTCACGGGCTTACTTTTTTTGGCGAACGATTCAGACTTTTAGGCGTTTCTAGGGGGGCACCAGCCAAAGCGGGTGCTACACTTCTTATGCACACCATTGAGCCTCATTACAACTGGATAGATCAGTACTCCGCGGCGGAAGACTCCCGGTCGCCGCTGTTCGAAGCCGAGAACAGCCTGGAATCCTACACCAATACCATTTACGGCTACTACATCCACCCGCAGTGGGATAGTTTGGGTTCGGATACGCTGTTCCTGAAACTCCTCTTCGTGGATTATGACGACGGCATTGCCGTGCTCGAATTTATTGGCGAGTGGAACGACGCCATCGAAAACGATATCATGGAGCTCAAGCGCAACATCATCGATGTGCTGGTGCACGAGGGCATCCGTAAGTTTATTCTGGTGGGCGAGAACGTGTTCAACTTCCACGGCTCCGACGACGATTATTACGAAGAGTGGTACGAGGATGTGGAAGACGGCTGGATTGCGGGCGTCAATTTCCAGGAGCACGTACAGCGCGAAATGAAGCAATACAACGTGGATAACTACGTCAACTTCGGCGGGCAGCTCGACGACCTGCCGTGGCGCACATACGAGCCGCGCCGCCTGTTTGAGGTAGTGGACAATCTGTTGAACCGCCGGCTGGGCATGCCGGAAACTGAACTTTAAACGCACAAAAAAAGCCTCTCCGTTACCGGAGAGGCTTTTTTGTAGCTGTGGGTTAAACTATTGCTTAACTTCTTCAGCAGGAGTCTCGGTAGCAGGAGCCATTTTGTCGGCAGTGTTCTCCATAGCGTCAGCCTTAGCATCAGCCGAGTCACGCACCATGTCAGCCTGGTTCTCCATAGCATCAGCTTTGGCTTCGCCAGCAGCTTCTACGTTGTCAGCAGCAGCTTCCATGTTCTCCTCTTTCTTGCTTTCGCAAGCGGTGAAAGCGAAGGAAACAGCAGCTAGGGCGAGGAACAGAGTCTTTTTCATCTTGTGTTTTTATTAAAAAAATGGGGTTGAGATTCAGACGACCTCGAAAACTTTACACCAGGCAACGCTTTCGATTCGGGGCTTTATACCCAAGCGGCCAAGAGGTAACCCGGCCTGAATGAAATTTTTGTAAAAAGTTTACAAAAACCGCTTCAAGGGCCAGTAACGCACTATTTTTTACGGAACAGGATGCCAATCGGCACGCCCGTGAAGTCGAAATGCTCGCGCATCCGGTTTTCGAGGTAGCGCACGTAGTTGGTCTGCACGTACTGCGGCAGGTTGGCGAAGAAGGCGAACACGGGGTTGTGCGTGGGCAGCTGCGTCACGTACTTGATGCGAATCATCTTGCCTTTGAGCGCGGGCGGGCCGTACTTCTCAATCTCCTTCAGCATCACATCGTTGAGCTGCGAAGTCGGGATTTTGCGGCGCTTGTTGCCGTACACTTCAATGGCCGTTTCGATGGCTTTGTGCACGCGCTGCTTGTTCAGCACCGAAACGAACACCACGGGGATGTAGGCAATGGGCGCAATCTTTTCGAGGATTTTGGCCTCGAAGTCCTTCGCGGTATTGGTTTCCTTGTTCTCCACCAGGTCCCACTTGTTCACCAGAATCACAATGCCCTTACGGTTTTTATCGGCCAGGGTAATGATGTTCACGTCCTGGGCTTCGATGCCGCGGCTGGCGTCGAGCATCACGATGCAGACATCACACTCTTCCAGCGCGCGCAGGCTGCGCATGTTGGCGTAGAATTCCACGTCCTCGCTCACTTTCGCCTTACGACGCAAACCAGCCGTATCAACCAGGATAAACTCCTTGCCAAAGGCATTGTAGCGGGCCGAAATTGAGTCGCGGGTGGTGCCGGCAATTTCGGTTACGATGCTGCGGTCTTCGCCCAGCAAGAGGTTCACGAGGCTGGATTTGCCCACGTTGGGGCGGCCCACCACGGCAATGCGCGGAATATCCGACTCCGGCTCTTCAATACCGGGGTCATCGAAAGTGCTCACCACGGCATCCAGCAGCTCGCCGGTGCCGTGCCCGTTGGCGCTGCTGATGGCGTAGATTTCGCCATCGCCGAGGCCCAGCGAGTAGAATTCGCCCACACCGTTGGCGCGCAGGTTGGTATCGGCCTTGTTGGCCACCATATAAATGGGCTTTTTGCCGATGTAGCGGCGCAGCACATGCGCAAACTCCTCATCGAGGCCGTGCACGCCGGCTTCGGCATCCACCATAAACAGGATAACATCGGACTCCTCAATCGCCAGCTTTACCTGCTTGTTGATTTCGCCTTCGAAAATATCTTCCGAATTGTGCACGTAACCACCCGTGTCAATCACGGTGAAGTTCTTGCCAATCCAGTCGCCGTAGCCGTAGTGGCGGTCGCGGGTGACGCCGCTCTCGTTGTCCATAATGGCCTTGCGCTGGCCCACGAGGCGGTTGAATAGCGTGGATTTGCCCACGTTGGGCCGCCCTACAATGGCGACCGTGTTTTGCTTTGACATGATATGCAGGCTCCAGCCGCCGACCCGACCTAGATTCGGCAGTGCCCGGAGTTATTTAATTATAGATGGTCGGATGTTTTTTGGGGTAATAGGGTAGGAGGGTGTGGGGGTAGGGGATAGAAGGGTTGAAGACAACTCTTACCCTCCTGCCCCCATACCCTCCTACCCTATTACTGGTATCCGAACCGGCTCAGTGCTTTCGCATCCGTGCGCCAGTTCTCGTTCACTTTCACATACATCTCCAGGAAGACTTTCTTTTGGAAGAACTTCTCCATTTCCTCGCGAGCCCAGGTGCCTACTTTCTTCAGCGCCACGCCGCCCGCACCGATAACGATGCCCTTCTGGGAATTGCGCTCGACGTAGATGATACCGCGGATGCGGATGATTTCTTCTTCCTCTTTAAACTCTTCGATGACAACTTCGCAGCTGTAGGGAATTTCCTTTTTGTAGAGCTTGAAGATTTTTTCGCGCACCATTTCGGCGGCGAAGAAGCGTTCGGGCTTGTCGGTTAGCTCGTCCTTTGGGTAGTAGGGCGGATGGACGGGCAGGCGTTCCATCACGAGCTGCAACACGCCATCGGTACCGAACTGCTTGAGGGCCGAGATGGGCAGCACTTCAGCGGCGTTGGGCAGCTGCTCTTTCCAGTAGGCCAGTTTGGATTCGACTTCCTCCTGGTTGGCCTGGTCGATTTTATTGACCAGCAGGATGATGGGCGTGTCCGTCATTTTGCGCAGGCGCTCCACTACGGGTTCCTCGTCGTGCTTCTCGTAAATATCGGTCACGAAAAGCACCACGTCGGCATCTTCCAAGGAAGAATACACGAAGCTCATCATGGCGTTGTGCAGCTCGTATTTGGGCTGGATGATGCCGGGCGTATCGGAATAAATCAGCTGGAAATCTTCGCCGTTGAGAATGCCGAGAATGCGGTGGCGCGTGGTCTGGGCCTTGCTCGTGACGATGCTGAGCCGCTCGCCCACCAGCGCGTTCATGAGCGTGGACTTGCCCACGTTGGGCTTGCCAATGATGCTCACGAAGCCGGCGCGGTGGGGTTTAGTTTCGGGGTTCACGAGGGATGGGTTTGATAATCAGGGCCGCAAAGGTACGGCTTTCTGAGTTGTTAGCCATTAGCTGCAAGCTATTAGCTTATTTTGCAGTCAGATTGTAGTCAAAAAGCGCTCGAATTGGTTAATCGTGCAGCTCTCTCCCAAACACATTCCAAGCCATTAGCACTTTACACAAAAGCAATGGCCAACTGCTAATAGCTAACAACTCAAAAAAATGCCTGCCTCCCCTGCCCGCCGCATTGGCGTTTTGCTCGTCAACCTCGGCACGCCCGACTCGCCCGAAACGCCCGACGTGCGCCGCTACCTCAACGAATTCCTCACCGATGGCCGCGTGGTAGACATGCCGGCGGCCATTCGCTACCCACTTTTCCGCGGGCTGGTGGTGCCGTTGCGGGCGCCCAAATCGGCCAAGATTTACAAGGAGCTGTGGACGGAGCGGGGCTCACCGCTGCTTTATCATGGCCTCGATTTGCAGGCCAAGCTGAAAGAGGTGCTGGGCAAAGATTATGTGGTGGCCTTCGGGATGCGCTACCAGAAGCCCAGTGTGGAAAAGGCACTGGATGAACTGCGCGACGCGGCCGTAGACCGCATTATCGTGCTGCCGCTGTTCCCGCAGTACGCATCGGCCAGCACGGGCTCAGTGCAGGAGAAAGTGATGGATATCGTGAAGGACTGGTGGATAGTACCCAGTATCAGCTTCATCAGCAGCTTCGCCGACGACCCCGGCTTCATTGCCTGCCTGGTAGCGCGGGGCAAGGAGGAAATGGATAAGCACGAGTACGACCACTTCGTATTCAGCTACCACGGCATTCCGGAGCGGCACGTGCTCAAGGGCAGCCACCAGGGCCACTGCAAGCTGGGCACCTGCTGCGCCAGCTACAATAAAAACAACCGCTATTGCTACCGGGCGCAGTGCTACGCCACCTCGCGCCTGCTGGCTCAAGGCCTCGGCCTGCGCGACGACCAATACACCGTCACCTTCCAGAGCCGCCTGCAAAGCCGCCTCCGCGACCCCTGGCTCCAACCCTACACCGACGAGGTTATCAAGGAATATCCCGCCAAAGGCATTCACAACGTGCTGGCCTTTTCGCCCGCATTCGTGGCCGACTGCCTGGAAACGACCATCGAAGTGGGCGACGAGTTCAAGGAGCTGTTTGAGGAAGCCGGCGGCAAGCACTGGCAGCTGGTGCCTTCGCTAAACTCGGAGCCCATGTGGGTAGACGCCGTAGCCGAAATGGTGCGGCAAAACTGAGTTTTTGGCATAGGCAGTTCTGGCTCGTGCGTGTTAGACGCTACGGCAACCACGCACAAGCCAGAACTGCCTATGCCACGCGCTACAAGGGCCGGCGATTGTAGAAGCTGCTGGCATCAAAAGAGTCCTGCTCGTAAAAAAGGGCCGGTTGACCGGGCTCCCGGCCCAGCGCTCGAAGCATGGCTTCTTCGTATTCGCGGGTTACCTGCAACTCAATATAAGGCGGGTAGCTCAGCACGGTTTCAGCGTTGAGGGCCGTCACGAATACATTGTCGTCTTCCGCATCGAGGGAGGCGACGCCAATAGGGAGCAAAATGTGGTTCTCGTGTGGGCCGCGCTGGAAACGGGCGTCCAGCTCCACATCCAGGTAACGCACTTTCAGGGCTACCGGGTCCACAATCAGCTCGTGTACCTGGCCGAGCGCATGGCCATCGCCACCGCGTACGACCCAGCCCCGCACATCGGGATTGTCATCGGCCACTTCAAAATCGGTGAGGTCGCGCAGGCGGCGCAGCACGGGTATTTCCATGGGTGTTGGTTCTGAATGATTACTGCGCCGGCTCGCTTATCACACGCACTACGGCGGCGGCCTGGGTCAAAAACTGTTTGGTTTGCAATTGGTCCTCGGTAGTTGCGCTACGGCCCGACAGCTGGCCGGCCAAGCTCACGAGCTCGGCAGCGGCGCCTTCCAGTTCGGGATATGCTTGTTGCTGAATGCCCCGAATAAGATTAGCAGCAGCCACAAAGCCGGGTCGTACGCTGCTGTTGGGCTCGTCGAGGCGGCTCGTGGCGCTGGTCAGGTTGTCGCGCTGCTCCCGAATGGCGGGGTCACGCAGGTCGGTGCGGTCCGTTATTGCTACCAGTATTCCCGTCAGCTTTTGCAAGCCATTCACGGCGTAATTGGGCGCGGCCGGGTCGGTTTCGGCTTGGGCAGCCAGCGCGGCGGCCGTCAGGTTTTCGGTTTCTTCCTCCTCACTGGCAATGGGTGGCAGGGCCGCCGTATCGGGGGGCAGCACATTGGTAGGCGTGGCTTCCAAACCGGTTGGCACGGGCTCGCTGGCAGGGTCGAGGCGCAGGAAAAAATAGGCAGCCACGGCTACGGCAAAGGCCGCCAGCAGCACCAGAATCCACGGACTGGGGGCGTTTTTTTTGCGTTGAATATTGATGTCAGCCATGCAGAATTAAGTTATAGCCCGTCTTACGAAACCCGGCGAAAAGTAGTCATTTTGCGCCGATGCCAACAGCCGGATTTTCCAACAGCGACGAGCTGGCGAATGCGGGCCTACGCCGGATGCTTATGCAAAACCCCGCCGGACACGGCTGCGAAAGTGGCCATGCCCGGCGGGGCTTTGCGTAAGACTCGTATTGCTCCCTACTCCTTCGCTTGCAGGTCCTGAAGCTTGTAGTACGTTTTCTGTGATTGGGCATATTGCCGCTCCACTACCTGGCGCATCACACCGGTCAGGGTATTATCGTGCAGCGCTTCTTCGTACGCCTTGAGGGCCCACTCCTCGCCGTAGATATTGGAGCCGAGAATGGCTTTTTCGTCGTGGTTGGTGAGGGCCGCTTTGGCGTCCATCCAGGCCCGGTAAAGCTTGCCTTTGATGGTGGTACTGGTTTGCGGACTGCCGCCTTCCTGGCTCAGGTATACATTCAGCTGGTTGGCAAACTGCTGGCTTTGGGTTACCAGGTCGAGGTAATAGTTGCGCAGCTCCGAGTCCTGGCTCTCCTCTACGGCGTGGCGGTAGCCTTCAATCCGGTCATTCACGAAGTAAAGCAGCTCCTTGAGCGTGGCCGACTCACTGGTGCGGCTGCCTTGTTTGTGCCGCGCCAGCAGCGTGGCGCCCACCAGCAACGCGGCACCGCCCGCCAGTTTTTGAGTCGTGCTGAGTTTATTGAAGCCCGACGCGGTACGGCGGCCGGCATTTTTGAGCGAAGCCGGTACCTGGCCCAGCAGCTGGCTCATGCTTCCCTCTCGCAGCCACTGGCGGGCCTGGGCGAAGAATGAAGCGGCTGTTTTCGAATTGTCGGTTGCGGAAGCTTGTGGCTGGTTCATGGGCAGTAAGAATAAGGAAGGCATTAGTAAAACCTATCCATTCTTACGCAGACCAGTGCGCCGCGTTGGAGGAAACTGCCTCAGGCCGGAGAGCGTCTCGGCAGGCAAGCGCCGTTGAAACTTGCTTTTCCTGCAACTATACCGCTACCGGACGGTACAGTTTGGCCAGCTGTGCCACCGCGTAATCAACTTCGGCGGCAGTGTTCATCTTGCTCATCGAGAAGCGCACGGTAGCCCGGCCGGGGTCGCAGCCCAACGCTTCCAGAACGTGGGAGCCGGCCTGCGCGCCGCTGGTGCAGGCTGAGCCGCCCGAAGCCGCCACCCGGCTGATGTCGAGGTTGAACAACAGCATTTCGTTGATGGCCGACGATGGCAAACTCACGCTCAGCACCGTGTAGAGGCTTTTATCGGCCACCACCGAGCAGCCGTTGAACTGCACGTCTTCGATTTCGGCCCGGAGCTGGGCAACGAACCGGTCTTTCAGTCCTTGCACGTGCGTTTGGTGCGCCGCCAAATCCCGCACGGCAATTTCCAGGGCTTTGGCCAGGCCCACAATGCCGTACACATTTTCGGTACCCGAACGCACATTACGCTCCTGCGAGCCGCCGTGAATGAGCGGGCTCACCCGCAGGCCGCTACGGGTGTAGAGAAAGCCCACGCCCTTGGGACCGTGAAACTTATGGGCCGACCCCACCAGAAAATGGTTTTTCAGGCGCTGCACGTCGTGCCGGTAGTGGCCCATTGTCTGCACCGTATCGGTATGGAAAACGGCCTCATGCCGGGCACATATTTCCCCAATGGCTTCAATGTCATTCAAATTCCCGATTTCGTTATTGGCGTGCATCAAACTCACGAACGTGCGCGACTGGCCCGCCAATAATTCCTCAAGATGCGCCAGGTCAAAACTACCCTGGGCGTCGTGCTTTAGATATTGCAGCTCAATTTCGCCGGCTTTGGCCAGCACTTGCAAGGGGTGCAGCACGGCGTGGTGCTCCAGCCGCGAGGTGATGGCGTGCTTGAGTTCCAGCGTGCGGATGCTGCCGAACGCGGCGTAGTTATTGGCCTCCGTGCCACCGCTGGTGAAAGAAATCTCGGCCGGCGCGGCATTGAGCAGGTGCGCCACGGTTTTGCGGGCATTCTCAATGGCGGCGCGGACCTGCCGGCCCGGCCCGTGCAGGCTGCTGGGGTTGCCGTAGTGCTGGCTCAGGAAGGGCAACATGGCTTCCAGCACCTCGGGGTCGAGCGGTGTGGTAGCAGCATTGTCAAAATAGACAAAGGCAGGGGCAGCAGGGTTTGTCATGTTGTGGGGTAAGAACAGATAACTGCCGGACGTGGGTGCGCCCGGCAGTTATCTGGTGTGGCTGATGCAAACGTCCGCCATTGAGCCGAAACCAACCCGCACCCATTGTGCTAGGGCTGCTAACAGCGCATGCGCCCCGGTGCGGAGCACGGAAGCGCTAGGATTTCACTGCAATAATTTCTTTGATGTCGCCGATAATTTTTTGGGCCAGATAATCCGCCTTGGAGTTGGAATCGGATTCGGCGTAGATGCGGATAATGGGCTCGGTGTTGGATTTGCGCAGGTGCACCCACTCCTTATCAAACTCGATTTTAACGCCATCAATCGTATTCACCGGCTGCTTGGCGTAGCGCTGTTCCATCTTGACCAGCACGTCATCAGTGTCGATTTCCGCCGTAAGCTCGATTTTGTTTTTGGAGATAAAATAGCTCGGGTACGAGTTGCGCAGCCGGCTCATGTTGAGGCCCGACTTGGCCAGATGCGTCAGAAACAGTGCGATACCAACCAGGGCGTCGCGGCCATAGTGTAGCTCGGGATAGATAATACCGCCGTTGCCTTCACCACCAATTACGGCGTTGGTTTCCTTCATTTTGGTCACCACGTTCACCTCACCCACAGCGGCTGCGGCGTACTGGCCGCCGGCTTTCTCGGTCACGTCGCGCAGGGCGCGGGTGCTGCTCAGGTTGCTCACGGTGTTGCCGCCGCCCAGGGTTTTGAGCACGTAGTCGGCCACGGCCACCAGCGTGTACTCTTCGCCAAACATCTCCCCGTTTTCGCTCACCAAAGCCAAACGGTCCACATCGGGGTCCACTACGATGCCCACGTCAAAGCCACCTTTTTCCAACACTTTGGCAATGTCGCGCAGGTGCTCGGGCAGGGGCTCCGGGTTGTGGGCAAAGTCGCCGGTGGGCTCGCAATGCAGCTTTTCAATGGTGGTCACGCCCAGCGCTTCCAACAGCTGCGGCACGGCAAAGCCGCCCGACGAATTCACGGCATCCACCACTACCCGAAAATTACGGGCTCGGATGGCTTCCACGTCCACCAACGGCAGGGCCAGAATGGCTTTGATGTGCTTTTTGAGGAAGGTGTTATCGGTGGTGTATTGGCCAAGTTTGGTTACGGCTGCGAAATCAAAATCCTCGCTTTCGGCCAAAGCCAGCACCTGCTGCCCGTCGGTTTCCGAGATAAACTCGCCGTGGGCATTCAGCAGCTTCAGGGCATTCCACTGCTTGGGATTATGCGAGGCAGTGAGGATGATGCCGCCGGCCGCTTTTTTGGCGGGCACAGCCATTTCCACCGTGGGCGTGGTGCTCAGCCCCAGGTCGCACACGTCCAGGCCCAAGCCTTGCAGGGTAGCGGCTACGAGACGGCTCACCATTTCGCCCGAAATCCGGGCATCCCGACCAATAATAATAAGCTTGCTTTCAGTAGCTTGAGTCTTCACCCACGTACCATAAGCGGCAGCATACTTCACCACGTCGAGCGGCGTCAGGCCTTGGCCAACGGGCCCGCCAATGGTACCGCGAATGCCGGAAATTGATTTTATAAGAGTCACAGAGTAGAATTT
This sequence comes from Hymenobacter sp. IS2118, assembly GCF_000715495.1. Classification (GTDB taxonomy): domain Bacteria; phylum Bacteroidota; class Bacteroidia; order Cytophagales; family Hymenobacteraceae; genus Hymenobacter. The sequence continues at coordinate 76,104 of NZ_JNLX01000047.1, forward strand.
TTGAAAGGACAAATTTAGGCACTGGCGCCCGGTTGCCGACGCTGCATTTATCTTTGGAAGAATGGAAAACACTCTTTCTGCTCCCAGCGTCCTGCTTGGCAGCGACCGGCGGCCGGCGCAACTCGAAGCATTTGGCCGCTTGCTCGACGTACTGGACCGCCTCCGCACCGAATGCCCCTGGGATAAAAAGCAGACCCTGCAAAGCCTGCGTCACCTCACTATTGAGGAAACCTACGAAATCAGCGACGCTATTCTGCGCGACGATTTACCAGACCTGAAAAAGGAGTTGGGCGACGTAATGCTGCACCTGATTTTTTACGCCCGCATCGCCGCCGAAAAAGGTGCTTTCGACATCGCCGACGTGCTCAACGCCCAGTGCGAAAAGCTCATCTACCGCCACCCGCACATTTATGGCGATGTGCAGGCCGATGATGAAGAAACCGTGAAGCGCAACTGGGAACAACTCAAACTGAAGGAAAAGGGCAATACCAACGGCGTGCTGGGCGGCGTGCCTACCTCACTGCCGGCGTTGGTGAAAGCCATGCGCATTCAGGAGAAAGCTCGCGGCGCCGGTTTCGATTGGGAAGAGCCTGCGCAAGTGTGGGAAAAAGTACAAGAAGAATTAGGTGAATTTGGTGAGGAGTACAGCCACGGGCAACCCGAGCGAATGAACGCGGAAAAAGCCGCCGATGAGTTTGGTGATTTGCTGTTCTCTTTGGTCAACTTTGCCCGGTTCGCGGGCATCAATCCGGAGGAAGCATTGGAACGCACCAACCGCAAGTTTATCAGGCGGTTTCAGTTCCTTGAATCGGCCGCCGCAGCCAACGGCGAAAGCCTGACCGACCTCACGCTGGCCCAGATGGACGTGTATTGGGAACAAGCCAAACAGCAGGCTCCCCAACTCCCCGCCGCCGATTAATATTGTCGTGTTTACCGCATTTGCCCGAACCTTTTCTGCTGGCCTTGGCCAGATTTTCTTTGGACAGGCCGTGCTTTTTGGTTAGGTTTGCCCAGCTAATGCATTAGGGTGACCAGGCTGGCCTTCGATAAGTGCTATTCCAGTCCTTATAAAACAAGGGATAATCGATTGTATTTTTGTCGCGGGCCGACCTCCAATCAAATTTTAGCTTTTTCTTTACCCACTCAATTCAACTACTTCACACAATAAACCCAAACACTCCAGAACAATGGAACAGAAAAATGCCATGAATACGAGCCCACGGCCCGCCGCACCGGCCGCCAAAGCCGAAGCCCAAAGCAGCGGTGGTAACTCGCTGTTCTCCGTCGTGGTTATCATCCTAGCCTTTATTGTTAGCGTCATCGTTTACAAATATGTCTTTGGTAACGGCAGCCACTTTCAGGGTGGTGACAACAAGTTGAACCCGCTGCCCGGTGATTACCTCGGTATAGTTTATAAGGGCGGTTTCGTAGTACCCGTCCTGATGTCGATGCTGCTGATGGTAATTACTTTTTCCATTGAGCGCATGCTGACCATTGGCAAAGCCAAAGGCACCAAGAGCATTGAATCTTTCGTTCGCACCGTGCGCCAGAAGCTCAACGCCAATGACATCAACGGTGCCCTCGTGGCCTGCGACCAGCAGAAAGGCTCGGTAGCCAACGTGGTGAAAGCCGCACTACTGAAATACAATGAGATGTCGCGCGAAACCAACATGGCCACTGACCAGCGCGTACTCGCCATCCAGAAAGAAATCGAAGAGAGCACGGCACTGGAATTGCCAATGCTGGAGAAGAATCTGGTTATCATTTCAACCCTTGCTTCTATTGCCACGCTGACCGGTCTGCTCGGCACCGTGTTCGGCATGATTAACGCCTTCGCCGCACTGGCACAGGCAGGTAGCCCCGACGCGGTGGCCCTGGCAAACGGTATCTCGGAAGCCCTGATTAACACGGCTCTCGGTATCGGTACGTCGGCCCTGGCCATCGTAGCCTACAACTACTTCACCAGCAAAATTGACGAGCTGACGTACAGCATCGACGAGGCAGGCTTCAGCATCATTCAGACCTTCGCCAGCCAGCACGGTAGCAATGCCAACGCAGGTCAGCCGGTTCGGACGGTTTAATTTCCGTCTTTCACTGATGCACTAAAATGCGGGGCGATTCGTTTCGTTCACGAGAACAGAACGAATTGCCCCCTTTTAATCCCACCTCGCAATGCCTAAAGTAAAACCGCACCGTACCTCGCCGTCCCTCGATATGACGCCGATGGTGGACCTGGCCTTCTTGCTGGTGACGTTCTTCATGCTCACCACCAAGTTTGCCCCCGAAGAAACCGTGGTAGTGGATACGCCATCTTCTATCTCGGAGATTAAGCTGCCCGAGAGCAATGTTATCACGCTGACCATTGACGCCAAAAAACGGGTGTTTTTTGGCGTGGATGACACGAAGACCAAAATCCAGGCCCTGCAGCGGGTAGCCGCCAAATACGGCGTCAACTTCACTGCGGCACAAGCCAAGGAGTTTGGTAACCTGCCCAACATTGGTTTGCCCATCAACCAGCTCGGTTCTTATCTGGACGTGGACAAAGAGGAGCGTAAGCAATTGAACTCGCAGCAGCCTGGCATTCCCATCGACTCGCTCAACAACCAGCTTATCGATTGGGTACTTGAGGCCCGGCGGGCCAATCAGGCGCTGTTCAAAAAGCCTACTTACATCGCTATCAAAGGCGATGGCAATGCCGATGTACCAACTGTTCAGGCAGTAATCAAACTGCTGCAGGAACGCGATATCAACCGTTTCAACCTCATTACGGACTTGGAGAACAGGCCCGTCGCTGCTGCTCAATAACCACGAGCCGACCGCGCGAACTTATTTCCTAATCCATTCACTTCATTAAACCCCATGGGAGAAATTCAAGGAAAAGCCGATTCCGGTGGGAAAGGTGGGAAGAAGCGGGCCAAAAAAATGTCGACTCGAATCGACATGACACCAATGGTGGACTTGGCCTTTTTGCTGCTTACTTTCTTCATGCTTACCACCACCTTCGCTAAGCCGAATGTGATGCAGCTTACGATGCCGGTGAAGAAGACCGACGACGTAGAGGACACCAAAATCAAGAATTCGCAGGCCATGACCATCCTTCTTGGCAAGGATAACAAAGCCTACTACTACTACGGCATGAACACGCCGAGCGACCCCACCGTACCAAAGCCAGAACTGAAGGTCACTAACTTCTCGGCCAATGGTATTCGTGATGTCATCATGACGCGCCAGCGCCAGCAGCCGGAGCCTATCATTCTTATCAAGCCTACTGAAGAAGCCAAGTACAAAAACATGGTGGATATTCTGGACGAGATGAACATCACGAACCAGAAAAAGTACGCGCTGGTGAAGGTTCCAAAAGAAGATGTGGACCTTATTAAAGAATCAGGGTTATGATGGATAACACGCAAATTGCCAAGGCCAGCCTGAACGACATCGTTTTTGAAGGCCGCAACAAGGCATACGGAGCGTACGTGCTGCGCCGCTTGTACCAGCGGCACGTTACGCGGGCGCTGATTATTGCCACCGCCGTGTTCCTGCTGCTGATTTCTTTTCCGCTCATTTCGCAGTATCTGAAAGATAAGATGCCGAAGGAGCCACCGAAGAATCTGCAGGAGAACGTGCTGATGGAAGCGCCGCCCTTGGACGAGACCAAGCCACCGCCCCCCCCTCCTCCTCCCGAGGCGCCCCCACCCCCACCTCCCAAACTCACGACCATCAAATTCACGCCCCCGGTAGTGAAAAAAGATGAGGAAGTGAAAAAACAGGAGGTGCCAGACCAAGAAGAGCTTAAAGAAAAAACCGTAGCCACCGTTACCGTTCAAGGTAACACGGATGCAGTCGACCTGAGTGGGCTTTCTGGTGAGGGTGATAAGGTAGTGGAAGCAGTTGTAGAGAATAAAGTCTACACCTACGTGGAACAGATGCCTTCCCTGCCTGGCGGTGGTGGCAACGGTGCCATCGTAGCAGCCATTCAAAAAGCCATCAAATACCCTTCGCTGGCACTGCGGAACCAAGTTGAAGGTCGCGTATTCGTTAGCTTCACGGTGAATGCCCAAGGCGACGTTTCGGATGTGAAAGTGGTAAAAGGTCTGGGTTCAGGCTTGGACGAAGAGACCGTTCGGGCAGTAAAGACCCTGCCTAAATTTATCCCTGGTAAGCAAAATGGCCGCGCTGTAAGCGTATCCTTTACTGTTCCAATTACCTTTAAGATTCAATAGTGCCTGTTTTTTGGAGCAAGCCTAGATAAACTGAAAACCCCGGATTAAGCCTCATGGCCTGGTCTGGGGTTTTTGTTTGTTTAGAGTCTTCTTTTTCTCGTGGCCTCATTTATTTAAGTGGCCGTGTACTATGTGATGACGTTGATTCGTTTCTTCTTATTCATATCCGGCTGCAACAAACTGGCTGTACCGCACCACACCTGCTCTATTTTCTTCCGTGTCACCTCGTCGTAAATCAACATCGGACGCAAGTTATGAAAGACGATTTTTAGGCATTGATTTGTGTTTTCATTCAGTTGTGGTTCATCATAAGCCCGAACCATTAAGCACTTTTTTTTGGTTTTGTAATATCTTCAACTCTGCATTCTTTCCCTTATGCTCAACATTCCCACAACTGAGGAGCGGCTCGGTAAATCACCTCAGCGAGTAGTACGCTACTTTGTACTGGCTATGTCGCTCATTTATATGGGCCTGGGTGCGTGGCTATGGTGGTCGGCCGGCCAGCCCACGGGAGAGAGTGTGGTTCAGTTAGGAAAAATGGGCCGGCAGATACTTGGCTCGGTCTTCATCCTTTACGGTCTGATTCGCTTCGTCCGGGCTTACCTGCTGCATTTTCGCAAAAAAGATTCTTTGTCAGACCATGATTAAGCGCCCCTACTTAATAACCACGGCTTGTGTGCTGGCGGGAGTTATCGCTGTTATTTCCTGTAACGGACCCGGCACCCCAGGTGCTGGCGACACGCCCACGAGCGGCACGGTAGCAGTGAGTGTAGACGAAACCTTTGCCCCCATTCTGCAAGCCCAGATAGACACTTTTTCCAAGCTTTATCCCAACGCTCACATCCAAACCAGCTTTCAGCCGGAAGAGAAAGTGATGCTGGACCTCATCAATGACAAGGTGAAGCTGGCGGTGGTATCGCGCGAGCTAAATGCGGAAGAAAAAGCCGATTTTGCCAAACAGAGTATCGTACCCCGCCTAACCCACATTGGCATCGACGGCCTCGCCATCGTACTCAACCGTACCAATCCGGATACGTTGCTGACCGTAGCCCAGCTAGCGGCTATTTTCACGGGCAAAACCACCGCCTGGAACCAAGTGAGCGGTAAGAAGGGTCTCACCGATATTAATGTGGTATTTGATGCCAACCGTAGCAGCACCACCCGTTTCGTGCGTGACTCGGTAACCGGTGGCGCGCCCCTGACCAGCCGGGTATTTGCAGCTACTTCGAATCCGGCACTGCTCGATTACGTCGCCACGCATCCCAATGCCATCGGCATTGTGGGAGTGAATTGGATTTCAGACCAGGACGACCCGGCCGCAATGAAATTCCTGAATAAGGTACGAGTTGCCAGCATTACGGCCCGACCAAACCCCAAACCCAGCGACTTCATTCAGCCTTACCAAGTATACTTGGCCCCGAAAACCCTGGAACAACTGGCGCAATATCCGGATTTGCAGAATTATCCACTCCGCCGCAACATCTATATCATCAGCCGGGAGGCGCGTGCAGGGTTGGGCACGGGGTTTGCATCTTTTGTTGCCGGGAAGAGCGGGCAATTAATCTTTCAGAAATCTGGTTTGATGCCAGCCCAGATGCAAGCCCGCATTATCACCACGCCTAAACTGTAGACGCACTTAGTGCGTATCCCTTTTTCAATTTGCTTTTCATTCCTTTTTTTCTCCCTATGAGTTTCAAGCCCTGGAATCAGCCGCTGCTCGTTGCTATCGCAATGGTAGCCGGCACTACGGCGGCCACCGCCCAAAACATCCAATCCGCCCAACGAGCCATTGAACTCGGGCGTTACAACGAGGCCAGAGCGATACTGCGCCCTGGCTCTTCTCCTGAAGCTGCCTTTGAACTCGGGCGTCTGTATCAGATGCGCAGCATGCCTGACTCGGCTGCTTTTTACTTTAACCGGGCTTCCGGCACTACTCCTTTTGGCAAAATAGCTGCCGGACGGGCCCTGTTGGCCAAAGGAGAATTAGCTCCTGCTGAAGTGCAGTTTGATGCCGCAGCCAAGGCCACCAAAAACAAGGATGCCAGCGTGCTGACCATGATTGCTCAGGCTTATGGCGAGGCCGACCTGAAAGACATGGGCAAATCTCAGGCTTATTTGACGGTTGCGCAGGCAATTAACAAAAAAGATGAGCCGGCATTGATGGTAGCCCGCGGCGACATTTTCCTGCACTCAGATAAAGGCGGTGGAGAAGCCATGACCAGCTTTGACCGGGCTATTACGGCCAATCCTAGCTATACTCAGGCTTACTACAAAAAAGGGGTTTTGAATGTGCGCTCGCGTAACTTCAATGCGGCCCGCGAAAGCCTGAACAAGGCTATTGAACTTGACCCCAGCTATGCGCCGGCTTACCGGGAATTGGCTGACATGTACTACTATGCTGGTCAGTACGACCTTGCCTTGAGCACATTTCAGAAGTACACGGAACTGGCCGAAAAATCGGCGGCTACCGATGCACAACACGCTTCATTCCTGTACCTGACCAACAAGTATCCTGAGTCCTTGGTCGAGGTGAATAAGGTGCTGGTGAGTGACCCCTCCAACCTGACCATGAACCGTCTCAAGCCCTACTTGCTATACGAAACCGGTGATTTTGCAGCCGCTGCTACGGCCATGGATTCCTACCTTGCCATGGCCCCGGCCGACAAGGTTATTTCGGAAGACCTGGCGTACAAGTACAAAATCATGAGCAAGACTGGTAAGGGTGCAGAAGCCGTTGCCGGTATCAATGAGCTCATTAAGAAGGACCCCACTAAAGGCTGCGATTTTCAGAATGACTTGGCGGGCATCTATGCCAACCAGAAGAATTACAAGGGTGCCATCAGCGTGTATAAGTATAAGCTGAACAAATGCAACGGCGACCTGACCGACCAGTTCCGGTTGGCTACGGCTTTCAGCAGTGACAAGCAGTACGTGGAGGCCGACAGCGTGTACGGCATTATCAACGTCGCAAAGCCAACTTACGCTCCTGCCTACTTGTACCGGGCTGGGGTGAATGCCCAGCGTGACCCGGAGGGCAAGCAGGGATTGGCCAAACCGCATTACGAGAAATACATTGCGCTTTCGAAAGAAGCCGATGCTGAGCCTGCTAAGTTCCGCGAAGGCTTGGTGCAGGCTTATGGCTACTTGGGCGTGTATGCCTTCCAGCAAGGTGATAAGCCAGCAGCTAAGTCGTATTTCGAGCAGGTGCTGACCTTGGACCCAGCGAACAAGGGCGCCATGAACAACCTGGAAGTCATCAATGCCAAACCCAGAACGGCAGTTAAGAAACCAGCGCCAAAGAAGAAGTAATTCTGTGCTTCTTCTGACAAAAAATAGCCCCAGCGCAATGCGCTGGGGCTATTTTTTGTCTACACTAACCCTTTTCAGGCAGCAGCCCAAGCCCGCCATTTCTCCAGTACGCCGGCAAAATCGGCTGGCAGCTCTGCCTCGAAAGAAACCTGAGCATTTGAGCTAGGGTGGACAAAGCCCAACGACCGGGCATGCAACGCCTGCCGGGACATAAGCTGAAAGGCCCCTTCCACAAAATCCCGGTAGGCCCCGGTGTTCTGTCCCACCCGAATCCGGTCGCCGCCATAGGTAGCATCCGAAAAGAGCGGGTGACCTAAGTATTGCATGTGCGCCCGGATTTGGTGAGTGCGGCCGGTTTCGAGAACACAACGCACCAAGGTAACGGGGCCGAAGTGCTCCAGTACCTCATAGTGCGTCACGGCGGGCTTCCCCTGCTCCCCACCAGGATATACGGCCTGCACCTTACGGTCGCGCAGACTGCGGCCAATATGGCCCCGAATAGTACCCGTAGGACCGGGCGGCGTGCCCCACACGAGCGCCAGATAGCTGCGCTTGATGGTGTGATGAAAGAATTGCAATGACAAATGGGTCATGGCAAATTCCGTTTTGCCAATGACCAGCAGGCCCGAAGTATCCTTATCGATGCGATGAACCAAGCCGGGGCGGACTTCTCCATTGCGGCCGGTGGGCAGGTTGGCCAGGTGGTGAGCCAAGCCGTTCACCAGCGTGCCCTGCCAGTGGCCGTAAGCAGGGTGTACCACGAGCCCGGCGGGCTTATTCACGATAAGCAGGTCGGCGTCTTCATAGCGAATATCCAGAGCCATTTCTTCGGGCACCACTCGGTCTTCGCGCGGGGGCTCAGGCAGCGTGATGGTAATAGTATCCTGGGGTTTTACCCGGTAATTGGGCTTCACCGTTACGCCGTTCACTTCCACTGCCGCGGCCCGGATGGCCTCTTGCACCTTATTGCGCGAGGTGTTGCGCAAACGGCTCAGCAAAAATTTATCGATGCGCAACAGTTCTTGTCCGCGGTCTACCACGATGCGGTGGTGTTCATAGAGCTCATCGCCCTCCCCGGCATCCAACTCATCTCGCTCAAACTCTTCGGCATCTATCTCCTGGCTCATCTTTATAGCTCGTATGTACATGAAAAAAGCCGGAGCAATTGCTCCGGCTTTTCGGCTTCTGCGCGGCGGGATGCCGCTTATTTTTTGGTTTTGGTTTTGGTCTTGCTGTTCACCGGAGCGGCCGGAGCAGCAGCGGCTGGAGTGGTCGGACCTGATTTGATGGGTGCGGCAGCGCCGGGAGTAATGCCCATCTTCTTCAGCACCAAGTCAGAGATATCACCCTCTTTAGGCGCGTGCAACAGCAGTGGGCTACCACCACCATCGGAATTGAAAACGTACGTAAAGCCGTTCTCATCAGCTACGAGGTCGATATTTTTTTGCAGCTTATCCAGCGCTGGCTTGAGCAGGGTTTGCTGCTTCTGCTGCAACGACTGCTCGGCGCTACGCTGGAAATCCTGAATGGACTGCTGCATGTTCTGCATCTCCTTCTGCTTGTCGGCCTTCACGATATCGGTCATGGTAGCTTCACCTTGCTGGTAGGCTTTGTACTTGGCTTCCAGCTCGCCGGATTTACTCCGTAACTGGCTTTCCAGCTGGCCATTATACGCTTTCAGGTCAGATTCAATTTGCTTGCTTTCGGGCATCTGGGCCAACACGTACTGTACGTCGGTGTAGCCAATTTTCAGGGGGGCCTGGGCCTGCGCGGAAGTGGCGGCCAGAGTTCCGGCGGTCAGCAGAGCGGCGGCGAGCGTCAGACGAAAGATTTTCACGAGATTCATCAAAGAAAAAAAGGTCAAAAAAATACTAAGACAAAGGTAATTACTTCGGGCTCTTCTTGGTTGCGGTCTTTTTAGTAGCCCGCACGGGCTTGGCAGCTGGACTTTGCGTGGGTGTGCCCGAGTCCGTTTCAAAGTTGGCATCAACCGGGGTTTTGGGTGGCGCAACAGTTTTTACCGTGCCCCGGGGGCCGGGCTGGTTGCGGTCTTCAGCGCCCAAGCCCAGTTCCTCTAACACAAATTCGGTGTAATCGTGCGCCGGATTGGTGTACAGCATAGTCAAATCGCCCGATTTGTCGAACAGCACAGCTAGCTGCTTCTTCTTGGCAACTTTTTCCACAGCTTCAAACACCTTGTCCTGCACGGGTTTGTTGAGTTCCTGCCGCTTCTTAAATATCTGTCCTTCGTAGCCGAACTGCTTGTTCTGATACGTTTTAATGTCTTGCTCCTGCTTCAGGATTTCATCCTGCCGCTTTTTCTTCATCGGCTCGGTCAGCACCACTTCTTCGGCGGCATAGTTACGATAGAGCTTGTCGAGGTCTTTTTTCTGAACCTCGATTTCCTTCTGCCAAGTATCAGAATAGGTATTCAACTCAAGTTGTGCCTTAGCATACTCGGGCATTTTGGCCATGATAAACTCGGTATCAACCCAGCCAAATTTCTGCGCCTGGGCCCCAGATGCTACCGTTAGCAATAACAAGGCCAGCAGGCCGCGAATTTTCTTCATACCGGAGGAAACGTGAAATAACGTCCGCTAGTGCCCGGCTAGCGAATTTGCTGGCCGATGATAAAGTGGAAGTGATTGGGGTCCTGCTTGGTGTTTGGCGCCGTGCCCACGGGTGGTATCACCGAGTCGAACCCGTGTCCGTAATCAAACCCTAGCAAACCGAATGCCGACATGAAAATCCGGGCGCCTACCCCAGCCGAGCGGTATAGCTTGTAGGGGTTGTAGTTGCGGTAGCTGTCGTACGAATTACCGGCTTCGGCAAATGCCAGCACGTAAACGGTAGCCGCCGGGTTGAGGCTGACTGGGTAGCGCATCTCCAACACGTATTTGTTGAAGGCAACGCCGCCCGCTTGCGCTACCCCATTAACCGTTTGCGCCGTAGGAATGGCAAAAGTGCTGTTGGGGTCGTCGTAGCCCCGTAGGCCCACAAATTCTGTTCCAGCCAGAAAGTTACCGGCTCCATTGAAGCCCAGACCCGCACCGCCCATCTTGAACCGCTCGAACGCCCCAAGTGCCACATTAGAGCTGTAGTTACCTAGGTAGCCAAAGTGGGCGCGTGTATTCAGCACCAGCTTGCCTACCACGGGGGTAAACCACGAAGCATCAAACATCCATTTATGGAATTCAATGTACTTGTTGGGGTCAATGTGGTCCGGATTCAGCAACGAGTAGGGAGGCGTCAGGTTCACACTGAGGCTCAGCGACGAACCCCGACGGGTGTAGGTTGGGTTATCGATGCTGTTACGAGCAAGAGTGGTATTAAAAGAAATATTGTTAAAAGTGCCCGTCGCAGCACCGGGAATCAGTGCGTAGTTCTGGGTCTGATACTGGCTGTATGACAGCGAGTTGCTGAGCGTAAAATAGTCATCTGGGACGCGCAGCTGCCGGCCCAGACCAATTGTAGCGCTGCTTACCTTGATAAAGCTGCTGGTCGAGGCATCCAAGGCCTGGCCCGCCCGTTGAATACTGTGGTTGAGGCTAAAGGAGAACGAGTTCGGCCGCCGCCCGCCCAGCCAGGGCTCCGTGAACGACAGCGAATATGCCTGGTACTGCACGCCATTGGCCTGCACGTTCAAGGCCAGACGCTGGCCATCGCCCGAAGGCACCGGCGTCCAGTTGCGCAGCGTGCCCGCTTTGCGCAGCGAGAAGTTGTTGAAAACAAGTCCTACCGTGCCAATGAAGCCCGCAAAACCACCCCAGCCGCCCGAAAGCGTCACCTGGTCGGAAGGTTTTTCCTCCACCGTGTAGTTGATATCAACCGTGCCGTCAACGGGGTTAGGAATTGGGTTGATACCGATTTTTTCCGGGTCGAAATAGCCCAGCGTGGCAATTTCCCGCTGCGAGCGAATCAGCAGCTCGCGGTTGAATTTGTCGCCTGGCAGCGTGCGCAGGGTGCGCCGCAACACATGGTCGCTGGTTTTGGTATTGCCCGAAATATTAATGTCTTTGATATGCGCCTGGACGCCTTCGCTCATGCGCATTTCGATGTCGATGGAGTCACCCTCAATCTTGGTTTCCACGGCCTCAATGGTGAAAAACAGGTAACCGTCGTTCAGGTATAACGAGGATATATCCTGGCCGGCCGGATTGTAATTCAGGCGTTTATCCAACGTTTCCTTGCTGTAGGGACTGCCAGGTTTAATACCCAACACGTTGGCCAACGTCTTATCGTCATAGAGGTAGTTTCCGTTCCAGGTGATGTCGCGGAAATAATACTTGGGGCCTTCGTCTACTTTAATGCGTAGCGCAAGTCCTTCGCTGTCCCGCGTTAACGTATCCGATACGATGGTAGCGTCGCGATAGCCTTCGGCATTGTAGAAATCCAGCAGCGCCTTCTTGTCATCTTCGTACTCACTACGCTGGAACTTGCCAGCAGTCAGCAGTTTATACGGCTTTCGCTCTTTGGTTTTTTTGAATTTACCCTTCAGCTTGCGGTCCGAAAATGCTTGGTTGCCTTCGAATGCGATGTCATGAATCCGAACTTTCGAGCCTTTATCCACATCAATACGCAAAGCCACGCTATTAGACAGCGACGAGTCCGCGACTTGCATCACGTTCACTTTGGCATCGAGGTAGCCTTTATTAACGAAGAACTTACGCACCTGCGTTCTTGTATTATTCAACAGCGCATCGGTTACCACCTTGCCCCGAATCAGGGTTATTTTCTTGGTAAGGTCCTCAGTTTGGGCCTTCTTAATTCCCGTAAAAGTGAATTTTGATAAGCGGGGACGCTCTTTCAGGTTGTAATCGAGGAAAATCTTGTTGCCTTCAATGCGGCCGATGCTTACGCTCACATCCCCCAAAATGCCCTGGGCCCACAGTTTGCGGATGGACTTTCCAATCTCCTCGCCCGGAATGCTGATGGCATCTCCTATCCGCAGACCCGTCAGACCAATCAGCGTATTGGGGTCCAGATAGCGGGCTCCACTCACCGTGATGCCTCCCAATTCGTACCGCTTGGGTTCGTCAGCTCCGCCCCCGGCCTGCTGAGCCAGCACCGGCTGAACCAGTAAGCCGCCGAGCAGTACCAACACCAGCACACATCTCACAAAAAAATCACGCACAATAATCATTGCAAAAATTTAAGATACAGTGAGTTGCTCACTGGTTTTGCCAAATCGCCGTTCCCGGGTTTGGTAGGCCCGAATGGCCTCCTGAAAGTGCTGCTTTCGGAAATCCGGCCACAACAAATCGGTGATGTATAGTTCCGTATAAGCCAACTGCCAAAGCAAAAAGTTGCTAATGCGTTGCTCCCCACTGGTGCGAATGAGCAATTCCGGGTCCGGCATGCCAGCCGTCACCAAATAGCCTGCGACGGTTGCTTCGGTCACATTCGCCGGTTGGAGCTGGCCGCTGGCTACGTCGGCCGCCATTCGTTTAGCGGCTTGGGTCAGGTCCCAGCGTCCGCTATAGCTCAAGGCCAGCACTAAGGTCATGCGGTTGCCCGCTTTGGTTAGCTCCATAGACTCTGCCAGTTCCCGCCGGCAATTAGCTGGCAGGGTGCTGATATCGCCAATCGCCTCCAGCCGAATGCTGTTCTTGAGTAATGTGGCCGTTTCCTGCCGAATGGTATGCACCAGCAATTGCATCAGCGCCATTACCTCAAGGGCCGGACGATTCCAGTTCTCAGTGGAAAAAGCATACAGCGTCAGGTACTGCACGCCGAGCTCGGCGGCCTCCTCTACCGTCTCACGCACGGCCGTGATGGCACTTTGGTGCCCGAACACACGCAAGCCGCCGCGCTGCTTAGCCCAGCGCCCATTACCATCCATGATAACAGCCACGTGGCGGGGAATATTTTGAGTATCCATTTCGGCCTTGCCGGTCATCTTTGCGGTTTCGCTAAAAGAGGACGCAAGTTACGGAAATGGTTGCATTTAGCGGCCGCTTACTTCTCTTGGCAGTCCCAAGGCCGGGAATCGGACCTCACGTATCCAAATCACTTCACCAAAGTGCTAACGGCTACTTCAACAGCTCTTTATTGTCTTTGTAGTGGTCCGGACACAGAATCTTATAGAAGGTATAGGAGAGGCTTACCCCACTATAATAATACCAGTCCTGGGTATTGGGATTAACCAAAAGCGGGTCCTGGGTAGCCAAATGGTCGAGCTCGTCGGTAAAAGCTTTGCGTACCCCAGCTTCCAACCCCAGGTTGAGGTGCTTCGACAACGCATACTTAAAACCAACGCCCGCCGGAATAGCAAACCCCAGCATCCCCCCGCTCCTGTCGAAACGCGGTGCCAGGTCCACGTTATTGGTAGTTGTGGTAGTGTTGGCGTAGAATGCCGCGACCCCCACAAAAAGGTAAGGCGTGAAATGGACCTTGGCCTTGCGGAAGTGGTAATCCAGAAAGTTGTACTCCATCACAGCGGAAGCTTCCAGCAGGCCGCCTTTGGTATTGGTTTGGCGGTAGCGTTGCAAGGGCGGCACCTGGCCATCTACTCCCACCACGTTGTCGTCGGCAGCGCGCAAAAAGCCCGCCGTGAGGCCCCCACGTAATGTAATAGGTACTGAGATGTCCCTGCGGTAGAAGGCCGTGACCGCGGGCCGGTTGTTGTTGAACTGGTACTTGGGAGCGATTTCCCCCCGATAGTTAGTCGCGCCGATGCCAAGTCCAATTTCGCTGGTGGTTTGTGCGCTGGCGGTGGGGCAAAAAAACGCACTCCCCGCTTGCGTAAGGCAAACGAGGAGTGCGCTGTAAAAACCAAAATTTATCATCCAAACTGACTGTAAGGTAAGTAATCAGCCAGCAAGTTAGGCTAGCGGAATTTAGGGTTCTTGATGCGGGGCGTCAAGATGTAGTTCAATGTGACCCCGGTAACGATGTACCAGTCGGTTCTATTGCGCTTGTCGCCACGAATTTCGCCGGGTGTATCAAAACCACGGAATTCTATGGTACGGTCACGAGTCAGGCCGCCACCATCAGAGAAAATACCGCCCGCAGGCGTCAATCCAGAAGATGCTTGTGGGTTACCACCGCCAAAATACGCTTGTGCTGCCGTTGTGAAACTACCTTTAGGAGCGTACTTGCCTCCTACATCATCCAAATAGTCGGTGAAGGTCTTGCGCCAGCCAATCTCCAGGCTTGCGTCAAAGTTGCGATTGATACGGTACCGGATGCCACCACCGAATGGAATCGCAAACTGGGTTTTGCTATAAGCCTTTTCCTGGCCTTCGGTTCTCAAGTCAGCAAGTGAAACGTAAGTACCAGGCCGCAGGCCAGCGGGCGCAGTATCGCCAACTTTACCTTTGGGGTTACTATAGAAGCCGGCTACCCCAGCGAAGACATACGGCACAAAGTCCGGGCGCTTCAGGTAATTATTGCGGTTTTCAATCAGGTCAAAAATTGCAACTGCCGACGCCTCTGCCATATCATTCCGGAAGCTCATGTTCCGGTTGTAGCGGAAGCGGGCATCGGGGTCGTTCTTATCTGCAGCCAATGCATCGTCGCCCGAAATACGGCCGTACGAAAGAGCAAACCGGCCGGAAAGACGTGGATAGAAGCGACGGGTAATGGATACCCCCGCACCAACGCGCGTTGCACCGAAGCGGAAGCTGGCAAAGTTAGTAACCGGAGTTACGTCCCCGAAATAATTCAAAGCATTCAGGCTAAAGCCCACTGAGTTGTATTGTTTCCGCTTACTAAATTGCTGGGCTTCTGCGTCTGGGGTAGCCACAAGGGCTAGTCCGAGCGCGAAGGCCGTAGAATAGGTGAAAATATTTTTCATAAGGCAGCAAAAATGATGAGGCGATGTTCAGGCGTATAGGGGCAGCACAGAAAGTGCGCAGTTTCAGACAGTGACAAAAGTAGTGGTTATTGGGAACTTAAAAAACTTTCGGGTATATTTTCAACAAGAAATAGTCTGGTTACGGCTGAATACCAGTTGGGTTTCGCCGGTCAAGGCCCCAATTCAGCTTACTTCGTAACGTACTAAGAAAGTTTACGTGATTGAGCTTAACGAGTCGGGCATTGAAGGTTTCGCGGCGTACCGCAATCTGGACGGAAGCTTCTACGGGCATGGAGCGCGAGTCTAGCGCCAGCATAAAACTGGTACTACGCCCTTCTATTTCGAAGGAAATCACACTTTGGTCGGACACAACCAACGGGCGCACGTTCAGATTGTGGGGGCATACGGGCGCAATGATAAAATTGTTGGTTTGGGGCAGCATCACCGGGCCGCCGCAGCTGAGCGAATACCCCGTGGACCCCGTTGGAGTAGCCACTATCAGCCCATCGGCCCAATAAGAATTGAGGTATTCACCGTCGATGTACGTGTGCACGACAATCATGGACGACGTATCGCGCTTGAGGACGCTGAACTCGTTGAGCCCGAAGTTGAGGCTACCGAATACGTCGGGGTCGGTGTCGACGCGAATCAGGCTGCGTTCCTCGATGTTGAAATGGCCCTTATATAAGGAGTCGATGGCCTGGGCAATGCGGTCGGGGGTGATGGTGGCCAGGAAGCCAAGCCGGCCGGTATGAATGCCTAAAATCGGGATTTGCAGGCTACCAACGTAGGTTACGGTGTCGAGCAAGGTGCCATCGCCGCCGATGCTGAAGACGAACTGCACGCCACGCAAGGAGTCGCCACGGCGGAATTCGGTGGTTCCCTCGGGTAGACGAATGCGGTTGTTGAGGAAGGTTCGGAAAGCCTCGCCGATGCGCACTTCGGCCCGCCGGGCGGCGAGGTCATCGAATAATGCCTGAATGGCCGGGGCGGCCTCATCGTCAAAGGGCTTGCCAAGAATGGCTATTTTCATGCGGAATGGGGCAAACAGCTTGCGCAACCGGAGCGCGGCTACGTAACAAATTAATAACCGGATGAGCCCGTTGAAGTAGTTAAATCGGGAAATCCGTGCGGAAAAAGTACCCCGTCTGGCCTAGGCCATTCAAGGTATACTCAGCCGTGAATACCCGGTCGTAGTACGTAACCAGATGCAACCCGAGGCCAACTGCCCGCAGCAATTGATTGGGAAGGCGGTTTTGGGGCAGCACAGCGCCAGCAGCTACGTAGCCGGCATCGGCAAAGATATTGAGATAGAGAGCTAATGGAATGGTATTGATTTTATCGTTGCCGAGGGCCTTAATCCTAATTGAGGCGGGGCGAAGCAACTGGTAGGACACGCCTTGCTGAACCAATCCGTAGTGACGACCATCAATTACGTACTCATCGTAGCCCCGCACCAGGTCCTCGTAGCCCAGGGCCCGGGTATCGGCGTAGGCCAGGCGGCGGGCCAGGCGGGCCTGACCGCTCAGACCCGCCGCATAGTAAAATCCTCGTCCTAGCGCAATGTACCGTGCATACTTCAGGCGCAGCGTTGTGATGTCGGGCGTGGTTTCGTCCAGAAACATGCGGTGCGTGAGCCGGGCCTGGGCATATTGTCCGGTGAGTGGGTACGCAAACGTGTTGCGTTTATTATTTGTACTGGTCAGCGTGAGGTCCAGAAATTCGCGCTGGATGCGGCCGAGGTAGTAGTTAGGATTGTAATAATTGGTGGAATCATTGATGCGCTCGCGGTGATAAGACGCATCGAGCGCGGTGAGGAACTGCACGGTATGGCGGAGGCGGAGCCCCGCCGTGGCATAAAACCGTTGGATGGGAAAGCCCGCATCGGCCTGCAGGGGCACCAGCTGGTCGGCCTGGGTTTTGTAATCCACCGTTCGACTTTGGGAGAAGGAGAAGCCCGCGCCCAGTCCAAGCCGACGGTACGTGCCCAAGCCGGGCGCCTCGTAAAACAGCTCGTACTTGCGGTTGAATCCCAACTGGAGGTTGGCTAGCACTTGCTCGTTGCGGCCCCGGAAATTGTATTGGCTGAGGTGAATGCCGTAATCGATGCGGCGCCAGCGGTCCGGCCGCTCGCTCCAGGCGCGCAGGTTGCGGTCGGCCAAGGACAGAATAGGCACCGGGAATGTGTACCAGCGCTCCTGCACGCCAAATACGACGAGGAGCCCGCCGTTGCCGCAGCTGGCCTGCACCACCACCGAGTGGAACAACTGGAGGTTGAACAAGCGGCGGCGGTTGGCTTCGAGCCGGGCGGACAGGTCGGCCAGAGCCAGGGTATCGCCTTCACGAAAGTCCAGCTCCGCGCGCAGAATACGCTCTTTGGTTACCGAATTTCCCGCAAACAGGATGGTGGTCACTGCCGCCCGCCGCACCCCAGGGCACGGCACCACGCGCACCAGCGTATCGACGGGAGCCAGCGAACGGGGCAACGTATCGGCTGGTTGGCTGAGGCCCAGCCCGATGCCGGCCACCAGCGCACGCAACGTCAGAAGTACCCCTACCACCCGGCTTTACACATTCAGGTACCGCAGGAGGGCGTCGTAGCGCTCCTGCTCGTCTTCGGTGGTCACAGCATTGCCGTTGAATTGCGCAGTTACCACGTAACCGAACCGCTCCAGCGTGGCGATAATACGCGCCAGATTATCGGTGTTAAGCTTGATAGTGAGCCGGATGCGGTAGGGGTCCACTTCGTCCTGCGCCACCAGAGCACTGACGATTTTAGCATTATTCTCCTCCACATAGCGGCTGATTTGGGTCAGGGAATAATCCCGCTCCTCCATGCTGAGTACGATGATGCCACCCTGACCACCAGCCGGCTGCTGCCCAAACGCGGCTAGTGCGTCGGCAATGGTGACCACGCCCGCGTACTCGTGGCGCTCATCGACGACTGGCACGAGTTGGATTTTATTTTCAATCGCCAGCTCCATCACCCGATAAAAGTGCTGGTCGGGGCGGACGAAAGCATCGGCATAGCCCAATGGCAGCTCCGAGAGGAGCCGTTCGGGGTCGTCAAAATCGGCCAGGTCGGCTTCGGTGACGAGGCCCCGGTAAACCCGGTTGTCGAGCACGGGCAGTTGGGCCACGTGAAACTCATCGAGCCAGCGCGCTGCTTTGCCCGCCGAATCGGTGCCCTTCAAAGGCGGAATCATTTCGTTGAGTAAGTCTTCGGCGAGCAAGGCGGGCATATGCTGAGTAGTTATGAACGTCGGAGAAATAGCTAATATCTTACTGGAAAGAATTATAGAGAAATAGCGTGGCCAGCGGAAGCTACGCCAACGCAGAGAGCAACAATTGAGCCGGCAAAAGGATAGCAGCCTTTAAGCTACTGCGACGGGGACGGTTTCGGTGGTACGCAAAAACCGGCGCAGGTAGGCATTGAAGCCGGCAGGACGCTCCATCATGGGCGCGTGGCAGCAGTGGTCGAGAAAGCGCAGCTCGGCGTGGGGCAGCAACCGGGCAAACTCGTGGGCCACGGGCGGCGGGGTGATGGTGTCGTTCAGGCCCCAAACCAGCAGCGTCGGCACGGTGATTTTGGTGAGCTCTTTGCTCAGGTTATGCCGTTGGGCCGAACGGGCAATGGCAATGATACGCAGGCACTTGGAGTTGGAATTGGTAACGTTGAATACTTCATCAACCAGCTCCCGGGTGGCCACCTTGGGGTCGTAGAACGTGAAGCCCACCCGCTCTTCCACATAGGCGTAGTTGCCGCGCTTGGGAAACGATGCGCCCATGCTGTTTTCGAAGAGGCCGCTGCTGCCCGTGAGCACCAGCCGGCTCACGCGTTCGGCATTTTTGAGGGTGTAGACTAGGGCCACATGACCGCCCAACGAATTGCCCAGCACCGTGAAATCAGCGGGCAAGCCCAACGCGGCCACAAAACCTTCGACGTAGGCCACCAGGCCGGGTACACCGGCCTGCGACAAGGGCATGTCGTAAATAGGCAATAGGGGAATGATGACCCGGTAATCGGGCGCGAACTCTTCCACCACATCCTCCCAGTTGCTCAGGGCCCCAAACAGGCCGTGCAGCAGCAGCAGTACCGGGCCGCGGCCTTCGTCTACAAACTCATACCCTTGCTGATGCTGGCGGCGCAATTCCATCTTGTCTCTCTTCAATTACCGGCGTTTTGGCAATGATACAACAACGCAGCCAATTGGCCAAAATTGCCAGACCGTGGGGCGTGAGCAGGGCTTCGGGGTGAAACTGCACGCCGTAGAGCGGCAACGTACGGTGGCGCAGGGCCATGAGCTCGGAGGGCGCGCCGATGGTGTGGGCCAGGGCAACCAACCCGGCGGGCAGCGGTTCGCTGAGAATAAGCGAGTGGTAGCGCGTAACCAACTGCGTGGCGGGCAGGCCGGCAAAAAGCGCGTCGGCGGTATCGCACCGTATTTCGGCCACTTTGCCGTGCATGGGCCGGGCCGCCCGCACCACCGTTGCGCCAAAAAACGCACCCAATGCCTGATGGCCCAGGCAAACGCCAAGTATCGGCTTTTGCTGAGCGTACGCCTCAATGACGGCGGGCATTACGCCGGCCTGGGCAGGAGCGCCGGGACCGGGCGAAAGAACGATGCCATCAAAGTCAAGCGCCTGAATTACGCTGAGGGAAACGTCGTTGCGGCGCACCAGCACCTCGGCCCCCAGCTGGCGCAGGTAATCGGCCAGGGTGAAGGTGAAGGAGTCGAAATTATCGAGCAGCAGCAGGCGCACGGGAACAATTAGTAATTAGGCACGAGAAATCGGAAATTCAATTTAGCACGTGAGCTTCTGAAGCTACGTTTTGATTCCTACTGATGCACGAAAGCGGCCTTCATTTTCACCAGTAAATCCTGGGCAAAAGGCAGTACGTAGGCGGTAAGCTGCATCGCCAGCGGCGTGGCTTGCTGCACGACGGGTAGTACCAGGGAATCGGCCACCAGGGTTGGCGAGAGCAGGGGCAGGCCCGCCAGTCGGGTGCCGTGCAGCAGCAGGCTCAGGCCCAACAACCATTTAATAACACCGGCCGCGCCGCCGAGCAGGTTATCCAGCAGGCCCAGTGGCGTGAGGTGCACCGCCGTTCTGAGCAGGCCCCCAAGCAGGTGAACGCCCCACATAATGGCCACAAAAACCAGCGCAAACGACACCAGCGGCAGCATACCAAAGGCGCTGCCGACATAGTGCCGCACCAACGGCACCGCCGCCGAAAGCAGGCTCAGCCCACCCACCACAGCCAGTACAAACGCCAGCAGCGATACCACTTCGAGCACCAGCCCGCGCCGAAAACCTTTCACGGCCCCAATGCCAAGCGGAAGCAGAAGCAGAATATCGAGGGCCGTCATGGATAGGGCAAGAGGGCTGGAGGGTAAGCGGGTAAGAGTCAGTCGGGAAAGCAAAAAGGTTAACTCTTACCCGCTCATCCTTATAGGTTAGTATTATTCAGCAAGTTGCTGATTACGTCGGAGATGCGCTTGCCGTCGGCCTGGCCCGACAGCTCGCGGGCGGCTACACCCATCACTTTGCCCAAATCGGAAGGCCCCCGGGCGCCCACGCGCTGAATGATGTGCACGAGGCGCTCAACCAAATCGGCCTCGGAGAGCTGAGCAGGCAGGAATTCTTCAATGATGGCCAGCTCCGCCAGCTCGTTTTCTTCGAGTTCGGAACGGAATTGCTCTTTGTAGATGGTGGCGGCGTCGCGGCGCTGCTTGGCGGCCTTGTTGAGCATCTTCAGCTCGGCTTCGGGGGTAAGGGCGCCGCCGGTGGCACCCTCAGCGGTTTCGGCCAGCATAATCTGCGCTTTGATGCTGCGCAGGGTGGTGAGGCGCACTTTGTCTTTGGCCAGCATGGCTTGCTTGATGGCGGCGTCGATGGTGTCTTTTAGCATGGGGAGGTGAATGAGCGGTTGAGCGCGTGGGAAAATGGGGCCAGCCGGCGGCAGCCGGGTCCGTTGGACGATTGTATACGGCAATACGGCCCGGCTGGGGCCAAGCCGGCTACGGGTAACAGCTAGAGCACAGGTTACGGTTGTTCTGATTCTGATTCAGGGGCGGACTATTCCCAAAACCATGGTTGCAGAAGAAAAGTCAGGATGACGCGGGAGATTTTGAGGAAGGTGAATAAAGAAAGGAGCCCGCACTGCACCGGGCCCAGCCGTCCGGCACGGGGGCGCCAAAGGGCGTATTTTCGCCCCGAAGCTACGGCAACGCGCCCGCAAGCCGGCGCCGATGCTGCCTACAGCCCAAACCAACGCATGGGAATAAGCTGTTGTACGTCCTCAACGCCCTCCATTTTTTTCGACCTCTCTCCGTGACCAAGCTCAGCGTCAACATCAACAAACTGGCCACCCTGCGCAATGCCCGGGGCCACAACCGGCCCGATATTCTGCAAGCCGCCCGCGATATTGAGCGGTTTGGGGCCGAAGGCATTACCGTGCACCCGCGCCCCGACGAGCGCCACATTCGCTACCAGGACGTGCGCGACCTGAAAGTCGTGGTGACCACCGAGCTGAATGTGGAGGGCAACCCCACGCCCGATTTTCTGGACCTATGCCGCGCAGTGCGCCCCGAGCAGGTAACGCTGGTGCCCGACGCCCCGGACGCCATTACCTCCAATGCCGGCTGGGACGTCATCCGGCACCAGTCTTTTTTGCGCGACGTGGTAGCCGAACTCAAAAGCCTGGGTTGCCGCGTCAGCATCTTCCTCGACACAGATTTGGCCTTGGTTGAAGCCGCCGTCACGACCGGTACCGACCGCATCGAGCTCTACACCGAAGCTTACGCTGTGCACTATCTGGCCGACCGCGAGCGGGCCGTGGCGCCCTATCGCGCGGCCGCTGCCCGCGCCGGGCAGCTGGGCCTGGGCGTGAATGCCGGCCACGACCTGGACCTCAACAACCTTGCCTGGCTGAAGCAACAGCTACCCGAACTGGCCGAGGTCAGCATTGGCCACGCGCTGGTGTGCGACGCCCTTTACCTGGGCCTGGAAAACACCGTACAGCTCTACAAAAGGCAGCTAAAGTCATTGAGCAGCTAACGCTACTGTCCCAAATGTTGCCGCTACATTTCCAGCAATCAAAAGGCGCTTTGGAATAAACAAGGGCTTCGATGCCCCACCGCCGTTTCCAGGCACCAAATCAGCATTGTGAAAGGTGGCGCAGAAGCCCTAACTGCTCATTGATAACTGATAACTGATAACTGATAACTGAATTAACATGCCCCGTCATTCATTAGCCGAGTTTGAGGCCCTCCCCTATCCCATTCTCGACGTGCGCGCCCCGATTGAGTTTGCCCAGGGCCACGTGCCGGGCGCCCTCAACCTGCCGCTATTCACCGACGAGGAACGGGCCCGCATCGGCACCACGTACAAGCAGGTGAGCCAGGAGCGGGCCGTGCACCTGGGGCTGGAATTTTTCGGGCCGAGGATGTCGGAGATGGTGAAAAAGGCGCAAAAACTAGCCAAAGGCAAAGAAGTGCGGCTGCACTGCTGGCGCGGGGGCATGCGCAGCGGCGCAGTGCTATGGCTGCTGGAATTGGCCGGTTTCAAAGTCCACCTGCTCGACAAGGGCTACAAGGACTACCGCCGGGCCGTGCTGGCAGCGTTCGAAACGCCGCGCACCTGGCGCGTGCTGGGCGGCCTCACCGGCAGCGGCAAAACCGACGTGCTGCACGCCCTGGCCGCAGCACCTCATTCGGAGCACGTGCTCGACCTGGAAGGATTGGCCAGCCACAAAGGATCGGCTTTCGGGGCCATTGGCCAGCCCGTGCAGCCCACCCAGGAGCAGTTTGAGAACAGGCTGGCTGCTACGCTGGCCGCCCTGCCCACCAATGCGCCGATTTGGGTGGAGGACGAGAGCCGGCAGATTGGCCGGCTCACCATTCCGCCGGCCCTGTTCGCGCAGCTGCGCGCCGCCCCGCGCTGGGTGCTGGAAGTGCCCCGGCCCGCCCGCGTAGCCAAGCTGGCCGCCGAATATGGCGCCGAAGCTCCCGCAGAATTGGCTGCTGCCATCGAGCGGCTGCACAAGCGCCTGGGTGGCCTGGCCACACAGCAGGCCCTTGCCGCCGTGGAGGCCGGCGATTTCAGCTTAATGGTGGAGCTGGTGCTCGATTATTACGACAAGACTTACACCTACGGCTTGGCCCAGCGCCCCGACGAGCCGGCCCGCACCTTCGTTCCCGTAGCCAGTTGCGCTCCCGCCGCCAACGCCGCCGCCCTGCTACAAGCGCTGGCCACAGGCATTCGCTAATCTTTACTTTTAAAATACCCGCTGCTTCCCGGCAATGTCATTATGCTATTGCCGGGTGAGGCAGTACTTTGCTGGTCGGTTCTGCCTGGTTTCGTGTGCTTTTGCCAAGTCGCGCTTGAAGTCCCCCCCACCATCCGTCTTCTTATTTTTCCATTTTTCCCTTTTTCATGATGACAACTTTACCAACCCGCCTAAAAAAAGCCAGCCGATGGCTACCCCTGGCCTTGCTGCCCTTTGGCGTGCAGGCCCAGGACCTGAATTATTCCTTCTCCAATGCCGTGAACACAACCGGCACTTACGCGGACCTGGGCGCTGCGGGCAGGCTCATTGACACCGCCAATAAAGACGACGCCAATTCGGCGGCGCAGGATATCGGATTCACGTTCAACTATAATGGCACCGCTTTCACGCAGTTCATTCTAAACACCAACGGCCTGATTAAGCTCGGCAGCACGCCCCCTCCTACGGCGGCCTTGTACTATGAGAATTTTGAAGGCGGCGACGGCGTCGACCCGCTTGCTTCTTCCGCCGCCTCCACGGCCAACCTGGTGATGCCCTTCAACATCGACCTGGAGCAGGGCACGGCTGCGGCCGAGTATCGGGTAGAGACTTCGGGCACCGCTCCCAACCGGATATGTACCATTCAGTGGAAAAATGTCAGCGATAAGTCGGAACCTGGCGACGGGGCCAAGTCCCAGTTCGCCAACTTCAGCTTTCAGGCCAAGCTTTACGAAAATGGAAACATTGAATTCGTATACGGCGCGGCCACGGCATCGGCCAACGTTACCGATACGCACTTTCCGAGCGTAGGTCTTAAAGGCAGCACCCCGGCCACCAACCGCGTGCTGCTCGCCCTCAAGTATTTATCAGAAGCGGCCTGGAGCACTACCTTTTTCACCGGCCGCAACTATGCCACATACACCCACAACCAGAGCCGAACCGGGCTGCCCGACCCTGGCCGCACCTACCGTTTCGTGCCCGGCCCCCCAACCATTCCGGCTTTGGCGTACGCCGCGTTACCCTATGCCGAAGACTTCGAGGGCCCTTGGGTTAACGCCTTGGATAACCGCGACGCCCCCACTGTTAACTGGCGCAACACCCCGGCTTTTGGCGACAACTCGTGGCGCCGCGAGGACGACGGATTTATCACGAGTAGCTGGCGGTTTTTCGCCGACGAGTTCATCACGCCCGATAATCCTGTTCCTCCTTACAGCATACGCTCCAGCACCGGCGCCCACTCGGCCCGCTTTCACAGCTACGGCTCAGCAGCCGGGCAGCAAGGCGCACTCGACCTGTACTTGAACATGACCGGCGCAGTCAACAGCACCCTCAGCTTCGACTACATCAACCCCTCCGGCACCGACAAGCTCGACATATTCGTGAGCATCGATGGCGGCACCACCTTCGGCGTGACCCCGCTACTGACGGCCACCACCAACACCACGTTTACGACCAAAACGGTGGCCATCAACAGCAGCTCGCCCACCACCGTCATTCGCTTCCGGGCTACTTCCGACTTTGGCAATGACGACATGGGCATCGACAACCTCAGGCTGCGGGTACCGACTGCCACCCGCAACGACGCCCTGGCTGCCGCCGTGGGCCTATATCCGAACCCAGCCTCCGGTCGCTTCACGCTGAGCATACCGGCCGGCCGCCTGCACGCAGCTTCCGCCACGCTCCTCAACGCGCTGGGCCAAGCCGTGCAGCAGCGCCAGCTGAACCTGCCCGCCGCCGGCGGCAACGTCGATTTCAACACCAGCAGCCTCGCACCGGGCGTGTACTCGCTCCAGCTAAAAACCAGCACCGACCTGGTGGTGAAGCAGGTGGTAGTGCAATAACTCTATTTGCAATTTAGCACCCCCAAAAGAGGGCAGGCCGCGCGGCCTGCCCTCTTTTTGATTGTAGGCGGTGCGCCGCTCACGCACGCAGGGCCTTAGCTGATGGGCACTTTTCGCAGAATGGCCTCTATCAGGTCCTGCGTGCGGATGCCATCAGCTTCGGCTTCATAGGTGAGCATGATGCGGTGGTTGAGCACGTCGGCGGCCACTTCCTTGATGTCTTCGGGCAGCACGTAATCGCGCCCTTCCAGATAAGCCACGGCTTTGGAGGCGCGGTGCAGGGCGATGCTCGCCCGCGGGCTGGCGCCAAACTGCACGGCCTGCGCAAACTCAACCAGGTCGTAATCGGCAGGCCGGCGGGTGGCAAACACCAGCTCAATGAGGTATTTTTCCAGGGTATCAGAAATCTGCACCTGATTGATTTGCTGGCGAATGCCAAAAATATCGGCCTGCGTGAGCACTGGTTGCACGTCTTCCACAAAGCTCAGGTTGGCCATCCGGCGCATTACCTCCAGCTCATCGGCCTTCTTGAGGTAATCGACGTGCACTTTCAGCATGAAGCGGTCAACCTGAGCCTCCGGCAGCGGATAGGTACCTTCCTGTTCCACGGGGTTTTGCGTAGCCAGCACCAGAAAAGGCAGGTCGAGCGGATAAGTGGTTTCGCCGATGGTGACTTGCTTCTCCTGCATGGCTTCGAGCAACGCGCTTTGCACCTTGGCCGGCGAACGGTTGATTTCGTCGGCCAGCACCAGATTGGCAAAAATTGGCCCCTTCTTCACCTCAAAAACCGACTGATTCTGGTTGTAAATCATGGTGCCCACCAAGTCGGAAGGCAGCAAATCGGGCGTAAACTGTACGCGTTGAAAATGCAGATGCAGTACCTTGGCCAGCGTGGAGATGGTGAGGGTTTTGGCAAGTCCGGGCACGCCTTCCAACAGAATGTGCCCACCGGTAAACAAGCCGATGAGCAAACGGGTGAGCAGCGGCTGTTGCCCCACCACTACTTTGCCCATTTCGGCAAATACCTGCCGAATGAGGGGATGATAATCGATAGGAGACGCCGATAGCACGGCAGGGTCAGAGGCAGGCAGCATGGTTAGAGACGGGCAAAAGCGACACGTGCAAGGTAAGCATAAGCCCCGTGAGCCCGGCGCCAGCCCCTACAATCAGTGGGCAAACAGCATCAACATGGTGTTCGGCAAGCAAGAATTAGCTGCTATCCTAACTTCTCCGGCAGTTAATCCCTCAGGATTACCAGTGGCTCCGAGCAAATAAAAACCCTGAAATTCTTATTTATGTCAGCAAATTAAAAACCGAACACCCCCCAACGCCGTACCTCATGCTCGTTGAATCAATGCTCGGACCAGAGGCAATTGCTTTAGAATTAAAGCGTGCTATCTGAGAGAACACTGGTTTATTGTCAATATCTTCCTATATTTGTTTCTGCCACTCCCCAGTATCCGAACTTTTCAACCTCTCCATCTTTTCGCATGAAATCATTTTTGCTCAAAAGACTATTGCCCAGCCTCTTGATGGTAGCGGCAACATCGGTTTACGCATCTGCCCAGGGCGACCCGGATACCGGCGGCCCCCGGCCAGGCGACCTACCCGTGAACGTGCCCGTTGATGGCGGCGTATCGCTGCTGCTCGCAGGCGGTGTCGCTTACGGGTTGAAGCATTTGCGCACCCGTCGGCGCAAGGCTTAGCTTATCCACTCGAATAAGCCAACGGCTCTCCCGAAAGGAAGAGCCGTTTTTTTTATTGAAATTTACGGACACTTCATCCTCGGGTTATGTCTACTATTGCTTCTTCCGGCACCTTGCCTACCAGCAACCGGGTGCTTTACCGTTTTATATTCACCGCATCCGCGCTGTTTCTGGTTTGGTTTTTTGGGTATGACCAATGGCTGAAGCCGGATGGCCGGCTCGATGCCGTACTCTGTGGGCACATTGCCGCATCTGGAGCCGCTTTCCTACGGCTGTTGGGGTTCGATTCGGTGGTCGGTGCTTCACAAGCCAAGCTAATTCTGCTCAACAGTAAGCCCGCCGTGTTGGTCGGCGCCCCGTGCAATGGGTTGGTTCTGTATGCTTTATTCGCGGGGTTTGTAGCAGCTTTTCCTGGCCCCTGGCAGCGCAAGCTGTGGTATATCCCCGCCGGCATCACCGTCATTTGGTTTCTGAATGTGTTGCGGGTAGCCGCTCTGGCCCTCAACCAGCACTACTACCAAAGCTCAGCCGATTTCAATCACCACTACACCTTCACCTTCGTCGTGTACGGCTTCATTTTCGCGCTCTGGATGTTGTGGGCCCGCCGACTAGCTACGCCGGCACTCCAACCAACAGCCGTTTAAAGCCGGCGTTTATTCAGTGACCAACGACACCCTCGGCGTTCCTCGCCCGCCCGAAAGAAAATTCCACTGGGTCACTATTGGCACCCTGGCACTAGCCCTGGTTCTGCTAGACATCTATTCTGAGCCCGTTTTGCAATTTCTCGTTGCGCTGTGGCAAAAAGCCGTAGCGGCGCTGGGCTTGAGTCAGCAGGCAAACGTATTACAAGGAGGCTCAAAAAGCGGCATTGCCAGGCGTTTTTTGCCGGCGGTGGCAACGTACGCGGCTCTGTACTTGGCGCTTTGTTTATTATTGCTGCGGGCCCTGTTGCCGCTGCCTGCCCACTGGCGGCTAGTGCTGCGCCTGTATTGCGCGGTGCTGGTTGTTTATGTAGCCCTGGTACTACTGGCGAAGGCGGCGAATGCAGCATGGGCTTACAAGCTCAGTCGCGAAATTGCTGATTTTGTGGTTAGCCCGATACCCGTAGTGGGGCTATACCTGTTGTTTCGCGCCAGTTTAGGCATCAATAACCCAGCACCAGAAAACAAGTCAACAACAATCAATCACACTGATGAATCTTAACTTTATCAGCCTCGGGTATTCATTTGGTAAGTACTTGCAAGCCTAACGAGCATTTTCACAAATAAAAAGGCCTTCACAAGATTGTGAAGGCCTTTTTATTTGTACCAGAGACGGGAATCGAACCCGTACGCTCGTGAAAGCAAGGGATTTTAAGTCCCTCGTGGCTACCAGTTACACCACTCTGGCAAAGGACTTTAAATGATTTTTACCTCGATAACTAGTGGTCTGCGCGTGGCAGTTAGGACAAAGTAACTGCAAATTTTCTAAGCGGTGGTCATTATTTACCCCGTTTTGGTGGTGTAGCTCCAAGGGTATTGGCTGGCCTTGCCAAGTATTCAAGCCACAGGCCTCGCACCGGTGCTGTTTTACGCCTTCCTTGAGCAACCGCCTCCGCAGTCCATGGGTGAAAGCGTAAGGCGAATGCTCCACTAATATTTCCCTCAACTCCGCTTTACGGCCAAAACTGCGGTACCGCACCCCCACGTTCCACGCCGCACCCGTGAAATGGCTGGTGTCCAGCCCGAGCCTGGCAATGCGGCTGTGCACCGTCTTGTAATTGCCACCGGCCGGCACCAGCCCGATGCGGCTCAGCACCTGCCGCACCGACAAGCTTTGGGCTACAGCTTGCCGGAACTCGTCATCGGTGCTGAGGCACTTACGGGTGGCCGCCATGTTGTGGGATGGGCTGAAACAAAAAACGCTGTCCGAAGACAGCGTTTTTTGTAATTTGGAGCGGGAGACGAGGTTCGAACTCGCGACCTCGACCTTGGCAAGGTCGCGCTCTACCAACTGAGCTACTCTCGCGGGAGGTTCATTACTACTTTCGTAGTGCTGAATGGTGCGACAAAGGTAAGGGGCTTTTTTGGCGAAGCAAGGACCAAGGGTGGAAATTTTCACCTGGAAAGGCTTCCGTGTTCATTCTCAGGCTGAAAAATTCTCTACGCACCCAATGTTAGCTTGAGTTCGTTCAGCTTCATCAGGGCTTCGATGGGTGTCAGAGTGTTTATGTCGAGGTGCTGGAGCAGCTCGCGGATGCGTTCCAGGGCCGGGTCGGACGGTTCGAACATGCTAAGCTGCACCGTGGGGCGCGGCGCGGTGGCCACCGCCGTGGTGGCGCGGGGCTTGGGTTGCGGCGACAGAGTGGCTGAGGGACTGAGTGAATTGGCCTGTTTACCGCTGGCAAGGCCGACCAGCACGTCATCGAACTCGGTGGGCGCACCGTCGTCGGAGCCGGCGCTGGTGCGCTCCACTTCGAGGTGGTGCATGATTTCGTTGGCCCGCAGCACCACGGAGGTGGGCATGCCCGCCAGCCGCGCCACGTGAATGCCGAAGCTGTGCTCGGAGCCGCCGGCCTGCAGCTTGCGCAGGAACAGGATGCGGCCGTCGGCTTCCTTCACGGCCACGTTGTAGTTGCGCACCCGGGGGCAGTCGTCGGCCAGCTGGTTGAGCTCGTGGTAGTGTGTAGCGAAGAGGGTTTTGGCCTTGGCTTTGGGGTTGTTGTGCAGGTGCTCCACAATGGCCCAGGCAATGCTGATGCCGTCATAGGTGCTGGTGCCGCGCCCGATTTCGTCCATCAGCACGAGGCTGCGGTCAGATAGGTTGTTGAGGATGGAGGCGGTTTCGGTCATCTCCACCATGAAGGTGCTTTCGCCCTTGCTCAGGTTATCGGAAGCACCCACGCGGGTAAAAATCTTGTCGATGATGCCCACGGTAGCCGCATCGGCGGGCACGAAGGAGCCAATCTGGGCCAGCAGCACGATGAGCGCCGTCTGGCGCAGCAGGGCCGACTTACCGGCCATGTTGGGGCCGGTTATCACCACAATCTGCTGCTCGTCCTGATTGAGGCAGATGTCGTTTGGAATGTAGCTTTCGCCGGGCGGCAACTGGCGCTCAATGACGGG
This sequence comes from Hymenobacter sp. IS2118, assembly GCF_000715495.1. Taxonomy (GTDB): domain Bacteria; phylum Bacteroidota; class Bacteroidia; order Cytophagales; family Hymenobacteraceae; genus Hymenobacter. The sequence goes on from NZ_JNLX01000047.1 coordinate 106,354, forward strand.
GTGGCGGCCGGCGCGGATGTCGAGCACGGTACCGTCGTTCACCACGGGCTGCACGTAGCGCTGCTGCCGGGCCGTGAGGGCAAAGCTGGCCAGGCAGTCCATCACGCCAATGGCGCGGGCATTCTGCTGGATGTGGGGCACAAAATCGAGCGCGGCCAGCACCAAATCGGTGTAAATACGCTGCTCAATGACAAACAGCTGCTCTTCGGTGTTGAGAATCTTCTCCTCGTAGGTCTTGAGCTCTTCGGTCACGTAGCGCTCGGCGTTCACCAGCGTTTGCTTGCGTATCCACTCGGGCGGCACCTTGGTTTTGTGCGCGTTGCTCACTTCGAGGTAATAGCCAAACACCTTGTTATAAGCAACCTTGAGTGAGGTGATGCCGGTATTGCGCTGCTCGCGCTGCTGCAGCTGCAGCAGGTAGTCTTTGCCCGAAAACGCCAGGGCACGCAGCTCGTCCAGCTCGGCGTCGATGCCGGGGTTGAGCACGCCGCCCTGGTTGGTGAGCAGCGGGGCATCGGGCTTGATTTTGGTCAGGATTTCCTGGCGCAAATTGGCGCAGGGGTTGAGCTGGTCAGCCAGCTTCACGAGAGCCTTCACGCCGGAGCCTGCCAGCCGCTCGCGCATGGGCGCAATGGCCTCCAGGGCGCGGGCCAGCTGCAGCAGCTCGCGCGGGTTCACGCGGCGCACGGCCACCTTGCTGATGAGCCGCTCCAGGTCGTTTATCTGGCGCAGGTGCATGGTGAGGTCGGCCAGCAGCTCTTCATCGGCTACGAGGGCGGCCACGGTATCCAGTCGGCGCTGAATCTGGCTTACTTCTTTGAGGGGCAGCACTATCCACTTGCGCAGCAGGCGGGCGCCCATGGGCGTTAGGGTCTGGTCGAGCACGTCGATGAGGGGCACGCCGCCGGGGTGCTGGGCGTGCACCAGCTCCAAATTGCGCACCGTGAAACGGTCGAGCCACACGTACTTGTCCTCCTCCAAACGGCCCAGACTGGCCACGTGACCGAGGTCGGAGTGCTTGGTTTCGGCGAGGTAGTGCAGGATGCAGCCGGCGGCCACGATGCCTTCCTTCAGGCCATCAACGCCAAAGCCTTTGAGCGAAGTGGTTTTGAAGTGCCGGGTGAGGGTGTCGTGGGCGTAATCGTTACCAAAAACCCATTCATCCAACGCATAAGTGCAGAAGTCGGGGCCGAAATGCTGCTCGAACTCGTTCCGGCTTTTCTTGCAAAACAGAATTTCAGCCGGACTGAAATTCTGCAGCAATTTGCCCAGGTAATCGAGCGTGCCTTGGGCCACCAGAAACTCGCCGGTGCTGATGTCCAGGAAGGAAATACCGGCCTCGGTTTTGCCGAAATGGATAGCCGCGAGGTAGTTGTTGGCGCGGCGCTCCAGCACGTTGTCGTGCATGCTCACGCCGGGCGTTACCAACTCCGTAATGCCGCGCTTGACAAGGCCCTTAGCGAGCTTGGGGTCTTCGAGTTGGTCGCAGATGGCCACGCGCTGGCCGGCGCGCACCAGTTTGGGCAGGTAGTTGTCGAGGGCGTGGTGCGGGAAGCCGGCCAGCGGAATTTCGTTGGGCGTGCCGCCGCCGCGCTTGGTTAGCGTGATGTCGAGGATGCGGGCGGCCGTGACGGCGTCTTCACCGAAAGTTTCATAGAAGTCGCCCACCCGAAACAGCAGCACCGCGCCGGGGTGCTGCTGCTTGAGCAGGTAGTACTGCTTCATCAGCGGCGTGTCGACGGGCGAGCCGGGCGTAATGTGGTCGGGCCCGACGGACTTAATAACGAATTCTTTCTTGGGTGCAGTCAAAGCAGTAGGAACGCGCCTTGGCGCGTTCAATCGGTAGGATAAAACGGAACAACGGCCCCGTTTTTAATTGAAATAAAAACACGCAACCAGCGGCAAACGTCCCCGGCTACCAGTGGAAACGCCGAACGCGCCGTGCCGCGTTCCTACCTTCGCCCCATGCGAAAACTTACAATGGCGGAGCTGAATCGCGCCACGGTGGCCGACTTCAAAAGTACGCCCAAAAGCCCTGTGGTGCTAGTGCTGGACAACGTGCGCAGCATGCACAACGTGGGGGCAATATTCCGCACCGCCGATGCCTTCGCGCTAGAAAAAATATGGCTCTGCGGCATTACGCCGCGCCCGCCGCACCGCGAAATCACCAAAACGGCGCTGGGCAGTGAGGAGTCAATGAGCTGGGAATATGCTTCGGAAACCGTGGCCGCCGTGGCGGCCCTGAAAGCTTCCGGCTATCAGCTAGTGGCCGTGGAGCAAACCACCGGCAGCGTGGTGCTGCCCCAATTTCAGCCCGAGCCGGGCCGGCCGCTGGCACTGGTGCTGGGCAACGAGGTGTTCGGGGTGGAAGATGCTGTGCTGGCCCTGTGCGACCTGGCCGTGGAAATTCCGCAGTTCGGTACCAAGCACTCGCTGAATGTGGGCGTAGCGGCCGGCGTGGTGCTCTGGGACGCGCTGGTGAAGCTGGGCGTGGTGTAGCGGCCGGGGCCGGGCAACCATTGGCCTGGCCGGCGGTTGGGTTCTCATGTTCTCCTCCCCCACCGCCGCCACCCGGCCCGATGCCGCCCTGCTGGCCCTGCGCCCCCTCATCAACGCGGAAGCTACCGATGCCGCCGGCACCGTGGGCCACTTCCTGCACGCCACGCTGCGCCCGGTCCTGAAACTGCAAAACGACCTGCTGCTGGCCGTGGTCGCCGATTTTGTACTCGACCACCACATCACCCTGCGCCCCACTGACCAGCACCACCAGCTCAGCGAGCTGCTGGGCCGCAATACCAAGCTGCGCTACACAGTGGTGGGCCTGATTACCGGCGCTTTCACCGCCGATGAGTACGCCTTCTACCGCCTGCACCGCCCCGAAGTGAACCGGCGCCTGCTGGAAATGGTCCTGCGCCGCGTACTCGACCAGGCTGCGGCCGTAGCCGAAGTGGCTTCAGAGCTTTGAGATTTTATACTGAATAGGCAAAAAAGAACGGTCATGCTGCGCTTGTCGGAGCATGACTGTCTACTGTAGACAGGTTTCAAATGCAAAAGCCCACCGAACGTGCGGCGGGCTTCTGCGGATTTCTGCGCCTTTCTTCTGCGCCTTTCTTCTGCGCCTTTTGTGGTAAAAAAATGCTAGTCGTACTGCGAGTCGCGCAGAACCACTGGCTTGGTCTTTTTGCGCAGGCGTAGGTTGAGCAGCTCCACCGTGAGCGAGAAGGCCATGGCGAAGTAGAGGTAGCCTTTCTCCACCTCTTTGTGGGCGGCTTCCATCACCAGCATGAAGCCAATCATGATGAGGAAGGAAAGGGCCAGCATCTTAATGGTGGGGTTGTTGTTGACGAAACCAGCCACGGCGCTGCTGAAAGCCAGCATCACCCCCATAGCCAGTATCACGGCCGCAATCATCACCAGCACGTTGTCCACGAGGCCCACGGCCGTCAGAATGGAGTCGAAGCTGAAGACGATATCGATGATGATAATCTGGATGATGATGTTGCGCATGGTGGCGTGCTTGGGGCCAGCGCCATCCTCCGTTTCTTCCTCGCCCTGCAGCTTATTATGGATTTCAGTAGTGCTCTTGTAAATCAGGAACAGGCCACCGGCCAGCAGAATAAGGTCGCGACCGGTCACCCCAAAGGGCACGTCCTGCCAGGGTAGGTTCACATCAAATAACGACGCCCGCAGGCCCACAATCCACGAAATACTGAGCAGCAGGCCGATGCGGAACAGCAGCGCCAGCAGCAGGCCGATGGTGCGGCCGCGGGCCTGCTGGTCGGGCGGCAGGCGGTTGACGACGATGGAAATGAAAATGATGTTGTCGATGCCCAGCACAATTTCCATGAACGTGAGGGTCAGCAAGCTAACCCAGGTAGCTGCTTCGGCAAAGGCACTGATATCGTACATAAATTATTCGGATGTGAAAATATGAGAAGGTGGAAATGTGAAGAATGAAAAACGGAGAGACACAGCCATTGCTCACATTTCCACATCATCCGATTTTCACATTCTTCAGCTTTTCATGTTCACGAACTGCAGCGGCAGGCCGATGTCGGACTGGCGCAGTACGGCAATGGCGGCCTGCAGGTCGTCAATTTTTTTGGCCGTCACGCGCACCTGGTCGTCCTGCATCTGGGCTTCCACCTTCACCTTGGCGTCTTTGATGGCCTTGATGATTTTGCGACCGAACTCCTTGTCGACGCCGGCGCGCACCTTGATGGTTTTCTTAACCAAGTTGCCGCTGGCCTGCTCCTCGGCCGAAAAATCCAGACTGGTGCCGTCGATGCCCTGCTTCACCACGCGGCCCAGCAGAATATCTTCCAGCGCCTTCACGCGCATGGAATTCTCGGACGATAGTAGAATGGTGTTCTCCTTTTTATTCAGCTCGATGCCGCCCTTGGTGTCGCGTAGGTCGTAGCGGGTCTGAAGTTCTTTTTGGGCTGTGTTCACCGCGTTTTCTAAGGTTTGCGGGTCTACTTTGCTCACAATGTCGAAGGAAGCCATGGCGGGGTGGGGCGTAGTTTTGAAATAAGTAACCGGCCGGAGCCGGGGCGCAAAGGTAACGGCCCAACTCCGGCATGGTTGCGCGGCCGCACCTATACTTTCGCTTATGCCCCCATTCCTCGTTCGCTCGCCCCGCACCACCGCCGAGTGGGATGCCTACTACCACCTGCGCTACACGGTGCTCCGCCAGCCCTGGCAACAGCCGCCGGGCTCCGAGCGCGTGCCCGCCGACGACGAACCGGGCACCATTCACGCGCTGCTCCTGGCCGATGAAAGCAGTCCACGCCCGGAGGCGCTGGCCGTGGGCATGCTGCAGCCCACCAGCGCGCAGCAGGGCCAGGTGCGCTTCATGGCGGTGGCGCCGCAAGCCGCCGGCACCGGCCTGGGCCGCCAGATTATGGACGCACTGGAAACCCAGGCCCGGGCAGTGGGCCTAACGGAAATCGTGCTGCATTCCCGCGAAATCGCAGTACCCTTTTATGAGCGGTTGGGGTACGAAGTGGTGGAACCCTCGCACACTCTTTTCGGGGTAATTCCGCATTTTCTGATGCGCAAGCAACTCTAGCAACAACCGCTAAGCGCTCCGAAACAGACCCAAGCTCGCAGCTTGGAGCTTGCGGCTTAAAGCTTGTGGCTCGAAGCTCAAAACCTCTCCCGGCCGCGCCACAGGTCGGCGTACATCCGGAAGTCGCCGAGCAGCGAATACCACGGGTGCTGGAACGTGGCGGGCCGGTTGTGCTCCACGAAGAAGTGACCCACCCAGGCAAACCCGTAAGCCGCCACGATGCCCGCTGGCAGCCAGCCCCAGCGCCCCGTGAGGACGAGCATGACCAGACAAAGCAAAAACAGCGTGGTGCCCACAAAATGCAGGATGCGGGTGCCGCGGCGGCTGTGCTCGCGCAGGTATCTTGGGTAGAACTCGGCAAAGGTGAGGGGCAGGGCCGACATGGCAGGCATAAAAAGGTGTGAGGAAAAAGCGCGGCGCGCCGCCGCGCATCCAAGTTCGCACTTTGGTACCGACTTTTGGCAAACCGGCCACCCCAAGCCGCTTCACTAGAAATTTCGCCCTCGTGTCTGACTCTTCAACTCCCGCCCGCCCGCTTCCCCCGCTCGCCACCATGGTAGCGGCCTACAACCAGATAAACCACTACGGCCGCGCCAACGGCATGACGCTGACCGTGCCCGCGCCCGGCCAGGCCGAGTACCGCATGGCCATCCGCGACGAGCACCTTTCTTCCCCTAACACCTGCCACGGCGGCGTGCTGGCGGGCCTAATGGATGCGGCGTTGGGTGCTGCGGCCCTTTCGCTGGCCTTCACCACCCTGGAATTTGTGTCAACGGTGGAGTTTAAAATGAACTTCCTGCACGCCGCGCATCTCCACGATACCCTGGTTGCCAAAGGCGTAGTAGACCACATCGGCAACAAGCTGGTGGTGAGCAGCTGCGTGATTTACCGCGTGGCCGAGGGCCAGGAAGACGTGGCCGTAGCCCGCGGCCTGGGCACCTTCAACCGCTACCCGGCCTCCAAGCGGGACTTTGCCCAGCTGGTGATGCAGCAAGACAGCTAGGTAGTTAGCCCCAAGTTTTAAGCAATAAGCCGCAAGCGTAGGGCTCAACAAAAAAGAGCCCACCGGAATTATCCGGCGGGCTCTTTTTGCTGGGGTAAGCGTGGCTACAGCTCGGCCGTAGCGGCGTGAGCATTTACGGGCTCGTACTCGTCCTCCATATCAGTCAGTTGGGGGGCGGTTACTTTGCGCACGTTGCGGGCGCAATCTTCGTCGCGGTGGTTGCGGCCCACCGTGAATTCCACCCAGTCGCCTTCGCGCAGGTCGTTGAAGTCGCCTTCGGTCAGGTCGGCGTAGCTGAAAAACAGGTTGTTAGGAGGCATCACCACGAAACCGAAACCGTTTTTCAGGTTCTTGATGGTGCTCATGCCCAGCGTGCCCACAGGGCCAGCGGCGGTGGGGCCGGTGGGGCGCACCAGCTTGGGCGCCGAAGCCGTGCTGGGCGCAAACGCGGCGGGCTCCGACTGATTCACGAACAGGGCCTCTACTACTTCGTCCTGGGTCTGCAAACCGCGGTCGATAACGTCGTGCATGGCCACCGGATAGGTTACCTGCTCCAGTAGCTGCTGCGAAGCGCGCGTAACGCGGGTTTCGCCCTTGAAATCTTCGTACTTGAAATCCCAGTTGAGCAGCATCACGCGGGTGCCCACGGTGTTGAGCTTGCGGATGAGGGGCACGTAGTCCGAGTCGCCGGCGATGAGTACCACCACGTCGAGGGTTTTGTGCAGGGCCAGCTCCAAGGCTTCGAGGCTGAGCCACACGTCGATGCCTTTTTCCTGGAGGCGGCCGTCGCGGGTTTTCAGGGCCATGTAGTGCGTCTGCACGCCCAGGTTCATCAGAATGTCGTCGAGCAGGCGGTCGTGAAACAGCCGGTCTTTGTCGCGGGCCTCGGTAGCCGACAGGCGGCCGCGGAAGAAGTGAGCGTCGGTAATTTGTGCCAGACGCACATCCACGTCTTCTTCCTCAGCTACCTGATGGCGAATGTATTCGTGCAAGCCCTCCAGGCTGATACGCGCCTTACGCTCGTGCTGGAAATAATAATAATCGCTGATTTTTAAGAAATAGTTGCCGTCATAGAAGACACCAACCCGAATCAAGGGGCTGTTCATCTGGTTCATGGTAATGATTGGTATTTAAGTTTAGAAAAGTGTTTTGAGTGAAAGAGAGTGGATGTGGAAGTGGTAGAATCGGCACGAAGGGAAGGCGTAGTCGCACTCCTTCCAAGCTCATGACAATCGGTATAGCCCTATTTTGTTCGGTAGTCGCCCCCACTGCGCAGCCCTCCCCGAATTGGTGTTACCTTAATTATTGAGTTGATAGAATGCCGGACGGCGAAACGCATTGAAAACGCTGGATAGTAGCACGAATCAATACAAACACTGTCTTAATAAAGGGGCATATCTACTGCGAAGCTAGTGGTATTGGCTGACTTATGCAACAGTACGCCTTGGCAGGAAGGAGTACAATACGGGCCTGTGGGCCGCTGCTTCAGGGCTAGAATCCTATATGCCCGATTACCAGGCCCAAAACCAGCAGCCCGTAACCCGCACAAATGGCGACTTCGAGCACGTTGCCGGTGGGGGAACCGGTGCTGATAAGCGGGATTTTAAAAGAGTAATTCACCAATGGCAAAAACCACCTGACCCCGGATTTCGTCAGCGTATCAGCCAGAATGTGAGAAACATACCCTCCACCCGCGTACAGTGCCACGCCACGCCAGCCCAGGTGCTGGTCGGCCAGATAGCCGATGTACGTCCAAAGGGCGGTGGCCCAGATGGTGTGCGTCCAGGAACGGTGCGATGTGAAAGGCGCCAGCGCCACAAACGTTCCCAATAAACTTAGCCACAATTGCTCGGTGTAAAGACCGGCCACCACCGTGCCCAGCCCGGTGAAGAGCAACGCCAACCGCCGGGCCGAGCCGCCCTGCATGCCCACCCCAATGAGCCCGAAGGCCAGCGCCGCCGTGTAGTACAAGCGCTGCTCGGAGCCCGCCGCCAGTTGAAAGTAGGCATAGGCACCGATGGCCAGCGCGCCGGCGGCAAATGCCCAGCGCACGTAGTTTTGGGTGAACCCCAGCCGATTGCTTAGGCGGCTGTCGGGGTGGTCGAGGTCGGGGGCAAGGCTGGAAAAGCCGGCCAGGGCAATGCCAGCCACCGAGAACGGAATACCAGGCACCAGGCCCGCAATGGCCACGCCGGTAATGAGGCCAATGGCCAGGTGAGAAGAGCCGCGCATGAATTGGGGAGGAACGTGCCTGGGCGCGTTCGGCGTTGTAGCCGGGGGAACAGTGTGACGAAAACGTGTGCAAGTTGCGGCCAGCCGGACGTAATTCCACGGCGGGGCACACCGGATGCGACGATTGAACGCACCGAGGCGCGTTCCTACCCTGCTTTCGGAAACCTTACCTTCGGCTACGCTGTATCCTAAGCCGCTGCCCGACCGGAATCACTCCGGCCGGGCTAATTCATTTGTCGTTCGCAAGCCTTTTTACCTGTGCAAGTAGCTGATTTTCTCCGCTTATACCGCCTTTCACCCGAGCTGCAAACCCTGGCTTCGCGCCTGCGCGCGGCTGCCAAGCCCGAGCCGAGCGGCGTGCGCCTGCACCTGCGCGGCCTGGTGGGCAGCCAGGATGCCGTGGTGGCGGCGGCCATGGCCCACGCGCAGCACCCGCACGTGTTTATTTTGCACGACAAGGACGAGGCGGCCTACTTCCTGTCCGACCTGCAGCACTTGCTGCCGGAGGGGCCCGAGGCGCTGCTGTTCCCCAGCTCCTACAAGCGGCCCTACCAGTTTGACGAGACCGAGAATGCCAACGTGCTGATGCGCGCCGAGGCCCTGAACCGACTGAACACCACGCGGGCCGCTACCACGGGCAACAGCGTGTTCATCGTGACCTACCCGGAGGCGCTGACGGAGAAGGTGATAAACCGGCAGAGCTTGGTGAAAAACACCTTCAACGCCAAGGTGGGCGACAAGCTGGACGTGAATTTTCTGGGCGAGCTGCTGGGCGAGTACGACTTTGAAAAGACGGATTTTGTGTACGAGGCGGGGCAGTACGCGGTGCGCGGCGGCATCGTGGACGTGTTCAGCTACGCCAATGAGCTGCCGTTTCGGCTGGAGCTGTTCGGGGATGAGATTGAGAGCATCCGGACGTTCAATCCCGAGACGCAATTGTCGGTGGAAAGCCGGCCCAGCATCAGCATTATCCCCAACGTGCAGACCAAGATGCTGACCGAAACGCGGGAAGCTTTCTTTGAGTTTTTGCCCCGCACGGCCTGCATTTGGGCTAAGGACGTGCGCCAGACGCTGGACGTGGTGAGCGAATTGTACGAGAAAGCTGAGGCCAACTTTCAGCAGATGCTGAGCGAGGCGGGCGGCATGCAAATCGTGAGCAAGCCGTCTGATTTATTTGAGTCGGGCAAGAGCTTTAAGAAGCTGCTTGATGAGTTTGCGGTGGTGGAGTTTGGCAAGCGCTTCCACTTCAAAAACGCCGAGACGTTTCAGTTCACGGCCAAACCGCAGCCGAGTTTCAACAAGGAGTTTGAGCGGATGGTGAAGAATTTGCAGGAAAACCAGCACCGCAATTTCACCACCATCATTACCGCTGATACGGTGCGGCAGGCCGACCGGCTCCGCACGATATTCGACGAGCTGGACAACAACGTGAAGTTCCAGCACCTGCTGCTGGCCCTGCGCGAGGGGTTTGTGGACGAGCAGCTGGAACTGGCCGTGTACACCGACCACCAGCTGTTTGAGCGCTACTACCGGGCGCAGGAAACCAAGAAGTTCTCGAAGAAAAAGGCCCTCACCCTGCGTGAGCTGAAAACGCTGCAGCCCGGCGACTACGTGACACACCAGGACTACGGCATTGCCCGGTTTGCGGGCCTGACGCAGGTGGATATTAATGGGCAGATTCAGGAGGCCATTCGGCTCGTTTATCGCGATGATGACTTGCTGACGGTGAGTATTCACTCGCTGCACAAGATTGCCAAGTACAGCGGCGCCGAGGGCTCGCCGCCCACCATGAGCAAGCTGGGCTCGCCGGAGTGGGAGAACAAGAAGAAGGCGGTCAAGAAGAAGGTGAAGGACATTGCGGCCGACCTGATTCGGCTGTATGCCAAGCGCAAGACGGCGCCGGGCTTCGCGTTTTCACCCGATGGGTTTATGCAGGCCGAGCTGGAATCGAGCTTCATTTACGAGGACACGCCCGACCAGGCCAAGGCCACCGAGGACGTGAAGCACGACATGCAGCAGCCCCACCCCATGGACCGCCTCATTTGCGGTGACGTGGGCTTTGGCAAGACCGAAATTGCCATTCGGGCAGCCTTTAAGGCGGTGGCCGATGGCAAGCAGGCGGCCGTGCTGGTGCCCACCACCATCCTGGCCATGCAGCACTACAAGACGTTTCGGGACCGACTGGCCACCCTGCCGGTGACGGTAGAGTACGTCAACCGCTTCAAATCGACGAAGCAGATAAAGGAGACGCTGGCGCGCGTGGCGGAGGGCAAAACCGACATTCTCATCGGCACACACCGGCTTACTAATAAGGACATTAAGTTTAAGGACTTGGGCATCCTTATTATTGATGAGGAGCAGAAATTCGGCGTCAAGACCAAGGACAAGCTCAAGGAATTGAAGGTGAACGTGGACACGCTCACGCTCTCGGCCACGCCCATTCCGCGCACACTGCACTTCTCGCTGATGGGCGCCCGCGACCTGAGCGTGATTGCCACGCCGCCGCCCAACCGGCAGCCGGTGAACACGGAATTGCACGTGTACGACGAGATTTTGATTCGCGACGCGGTGGCGCGGGAGTTGAAGCGCGGCGGGCAGGTGTTTTTCGTGCACAACCGCGTGAAGGACATCGAGGAAATGGCCGCGACCATTCTGCGGCTGGTGCCGGATGCCAAAATCACCTTCGCCCACGGGCAGATGGACGGCGAGATGCTGGAAAAGCGCATGATGAAATTTGTGGAGGGCGAGTATGACGTGCTGGTTTCGACCAACATCATCGAAAGCGGCCTTGACATTCCCAACGCCAACACCATCATCATCAACCGCGCCCACCTGGCCGGTCTCTCCGACCTGCACCAGATGCGCGGCCGCGTGGGCCGCTCCAACCGCAAAGCCTACTGCTACCTGCTCACGCCGCCGGTGGCCCAGTTGCCGGCCGATGCGCGCAAGCGCCTGAGCACGCTGGAGGAGTTTTCGGACCTGGGCGCGGGCTTTAATGTGGCCATGCGGGACCTCGACATTCGCGGGGCGGGCAACCTGCTGGGCGGCGAGCAGTCGGGCTTTATCAACGACCTGGGTTACGAAACCTACCACCAGATTCTGGACGAGGCGGTGACGGAGCTAAAGGAAACCGAGTTCCGCGACCTGTTTCTGGGCGACTCGAACCAGCGCCTGCAGCTTGCCGCCGGCGCGGGCCGCAGCCACGAGTGCAACGTGGAAACCGACCAGCAGGTACTCATTCCCGAGAAGTACGTGAGTAACGTGTCGGAGCGCCTGCAGCTCTACGCCAAGCTCGACCGTGCCCAGAAGCCCGCCGAGCTGCAGAAGCTGCTCACGAGCATGACGGACCGGTTTGGCCCGCTGCCACCCGAGGTGGAGCAGCTGGCCGAGATCGTGCGGCTGCGCTGGCAGGCCTGCGCGGTGGGCTTCACCAAAATCACCCTCAAGCGCAACACGCTGAAGGGCTTTTTACCGGCCGGCGAGGAGCACCAGGCGTATTTCCAAGGCGACCAGTTCGGCACCATTCTCAACTACGTGCAGACGCACGCCCGCACGGCCAGCCTAAAGGAGAAAAAGGAGCAACTCATCGTCACATTTGAGGAGGTACACTCCATCCAGCAGGCCAAGTGCGTGCTGAGCGAGCTGGGCAGTGAGGAAGCGGTGGCGGCGTAGAGAGTGGGGCGGTTTGCTGCCTTACCGGGCAAACTCTCCGATGTGCCAAAGGATGCCGGACGGGTCGTGCAGAAAGCATTCCTTGCCCCAGTCGTGGTTGCGGACGGGCACTAGCTTTGCGCTGGGGTAGCTGGCGGTCAGGTGCAGGGCGATAAGTTGATTATAGTATTGGTCTACATCATTTACTTCGAGAAAAACCATTGTATTATCCACCCATTCGGCTACGTAGGCATCTTGTAGGTAGAAGCCAAAGTCGCCCGATTTGAACACGGAAAGCTTCGGCGACAGCACGTTTTCCTCGAAGCCCAGGTCCGTGTAGAAACGGCGCGAAAGGTTGAAGTCATGAGCGCCGAGAAAGGGCCGAATGGATTTAAGGAGTTGTTTCATGCGATTTATTAGTAAAATGCAAACAAAATTAGTAAAAAGGAACGGCATTAGCAAGCCGGTATACAAACCCTTCTCCCTAATGCTCTTATCGTGTTCAAACTGGATGCAGATGAACCGTTTGCGCTTCTTGATTCTCCTGGCGCTGCTCCCGCAATTTGCCGCTGCACAATCGCCAAAAAACCCGCGTCTGAAGCACGAGCTCGACAGCTTGCACGCCGCCGACCAGAAGTGGCGCATCCTGCTCTTCGACCCGCGCGTGAGCCGCCGTCCCGATTCGGTAGCCCGCGCGCTGGGTGTGACGCGCGAAAGCCTGCCGACCTACATTCCTACGCAGATGCTGCGCACGGACTCGGCCAACCAGGTGCGCCTGCGCGCCATTCTGAAACAGTACGGCTACCCCGGCAAGTCGCTGGTGGGCACGCCGACCAACGAGGCGGCCTGGTCCATCATTCAGCATTCGCAGGACATCAAAACCTACCTGCCGCTCATCAGAACCGCCGCCAAGCGCGGGGAATTGCCTTTTTACCTCTACGGCCAGATGCTGGACCGCCAGCTCATGCGCGAAGGTAAAGAGCAACTGTACGGCACCCAAGCCATGGGCTACAGCAATACCAACCCCGCTACCGGCCTGCGGGAGGGCCAGCCGCCGTTTATCTGGCCCATCAAAAACGCCGCTCAGGTAAACGAGCTGCGCAAGAAAGCCGGCTTCTCCGATACGGTGGAGCAAGTGGCCGCTTCGCTGGGCATCACCTACCGCGTGGTGACGCTGGAGGAAGTAGCCCGCATGCCCAAAAACTAACCCGCCCCATGACTCTCAACTGGACCGCCAAACCCTACAACGAACTCACTCTAACTGAACTCTATGAGCTGCTGCGCCTGCGCGTGGAAGTATTCATCGTGGAGCAAAACTGCGTTTTCCAGGACCTGGACCGACAGGACGACCAGGCCTACCACTTGCTGGGCCACGCCGAAAGCGGGGAGCTGGCCGCTTACGCGCGCCTCTTCGACGCGGGCGTCAGCTACGAGGAAGTGGCCATTGGGCGCGTCATTGTGTCGCCCGCGCACCGGCGCTACGGCCTGGGCCAGGAGCTGATGCGCCAGGCCGTGACCTACTGCGAGGTGCTGTATGGCGCGCAGCCCATCAAAATTGGCGCGCAGCAGTACCTGGAGCGGTTTTACCAGGGCTTCGGGTTTGCGCAGTGCGGCGAGGGGTATCTGGAGGATGGTATTCCGCACATTCCCATGCGGCGGGCGTAGGAACGCGCCTTGGCGCGTTCTGTCGTTGGCGAGGGTTTCGAACCAGGGCGGACCATACGCCGAACGCACTCCAACGCAAAACGCCCGACCTTTGCCGCTGTGGAACCTTCAACCCTGACCCCGGCCGAACCCCGCCCCGCCCCTGCCCGCCCGCCCATCCGCTTCGACCGCAACGAGCTGGCTGGCGCATTTGGCGACCTGGGCACCGATTTGCCGCTGCTTATCGGCGTCATCGCCGCGTCTGGCGTGGACAGTGCCGGGGTGCTCATTCTGTTTGGGTTGATGCAGGTGTTTTCGGGGCTGTGGTACCGGATGCCGATGCCGGTGCAGCCGCTCAAGGCGTTTGCGGCGCTGGTTATCGCCCAGAATATTCCCGGGCGGGTCATTTTCGGGGGCGGGCTGGCCATTGGGGTCAGCATGTTTTTCCTGTCGGTCACGGGGCTGATTGATGCCTTGGCGCGGCTGGTGCCCAAGGCCGTGGTGCGGGGCATTCAGTTTGGGCTGGCGCTGCAACTGGCCACGCTGGCCCTGAAACAGTACGTGCCGGCCGATGGCCTGCCCGGTTTTGCGCTGGCGGCGGCGGCCTTCATCATCACGGTGGTGCTGCTGGGCAACCGGCGCTGGCCGGCGGCGCTGGCCGTCATTGCATTGGGCGTGGGCTACGCGCTGGTTTTCAAGCTCGACCTGGGCACGGCGCAGCGGGCCATTGGCCTGCGCCTGCCCACCTGGCACGTGCCGCAGATGGCCGATATCCTGACCGGAGCTGTGCTGCTGGCGCTGCCCCAGATTCCGCTGTCGCTGGGAAACTCCGTGCTGGCCACCCGCCAGATTGCCGCCGACTACTTCCCCGAGCGCGGCCTTACGGTGCGCAAAATCAGCTTCACCTACTCGCTCATGAACCTGGTGAGTCCGTTTCTGGGCGGCTTTCCGGTGTGCCACGGCTCGGGTGGCATGGTGGGGCATTATGCGTTTGGGGCGCGCACGGGCGGCTCGGTAGTGCTTTACGGCGGGTTGTTTCTCACGCTAGGCTTGTTTTTCAGCCAGGGATTTCAGCAGGTAGTGCAGATTTTTCCGCTCCCGATTCTGGGCGTGCTCCTGCTGTTTGAAGCCCTGACGCTGGCCACGCTGCTACGCGACATCAGCAGCCAGCGCACCGATTTGGTGGTGGCACTGCTGGTGGGCCTGCTCTGCGCCGGGCTGCCGTACGGCTACCTCGTGGGCCTGGTGACGGGCACGGCCCTGCACTACGCCGGGCGGCGCGGCTGGGTGGGGCTGGGCAAGCACTGATTCCAGATTTTACCGGCCTGCGGCTAGGCTTCAAAATCAGGGATTGCAGCAGCTTACGGCAAACCACTGACCCCTAATCCGCCAGGATTTGCACGGGCTTTTTGTGCTCATCCACGGCCACGAAGGTGAAGAGGCCGGTGACTGCCTTATGACGGTCTTCGGTGTACATCTGCTCCACGAATAATTCGACGCGCACCTTCAGGCTGGTGCGACCCACGTGCTCGATGTTGGCCACCAGCTCTACCAGTGTGCCGCCGGGAATCGGGTGGGTAAAATCGACCCGTTCGGAAGAAACCGTCACCATTTTGAGGCGCGAAAAGCGCGTGGCGGCAATGAAGGCCACCTCGTCCATGAGCATGAGCGTGGTACCCCCGAAAAGGGTGTCGTAGTGGTTGGTGGTATTGGGAAACACGGCTTTGAAGATGCGTGTTTCGGCGCGGGCAATCCGGTCGGCGAGGAGCATGAGCAGGAAGGAAAAAGGGTGGAAAATGGCCTCTGCCTGCTTTCGAGCCCCTACCTTTTAATAAGCCAACCACCGACTGCACACCGCTTGGCCCGCGTCGGTAACGCGGGGAATCGGGCACAGCCGATGCCAGCCCCAAAGCGCGGGGGCAGCATCACTCGGCGGCCGGCAGGTCTCCTGACTTGTTTCGGGCCGGCCCCGCCCTTCTCGGCCCGCGGGTGGCGAACCAATGGGCTTGTTCGGGGCGGCCTGCTCCGGCTTTTGGAGGCCGGGAAATTTACAGTAGCGCGTCTGTTCGGGAGTTGCACCCGATTCCCTTTTAATTTCCGTCGGCGCCGAAGCCCCGGCCGAAAACCGTCCGCTAATTGAAGGAAATCAAACCGAGAACCAACGGGGCGAAGGTAGCACGTCGAGCGGGCGCTTGCTAAGCATCGGTTCTGGGAGCAGGCCCTGACCGTACGGCAAAATCTGCGGACCTCCGCGTTTTACCTCTGCGGACCTCTGCGAGAAAGCTTGTCAGAGAGGCAGTCGCGTAAAGTCCTGGTTTTAAAACTGCACAGATTCATTTTTGTAAGCCTGCGCCTGATAGTTGGGTGCTACATTCGCTTTGCGCAAATTCCTTTTCTGACGCTTAGCTTCTTACCTCCTTTACGCTCACTATTCATGAATAATCTGTACCAAACGCGGTGGTTCAAACCCCTGGCGATGCTGGCCTTGCTGCTGGCGGTGGCCGGGTCGGGCCGGGCCCAAATCTTCACCCAGGCCCTGACGGTGGCCCCCGGCGCTTCAGCCAACAGCGGCGGTAGCACGGCTCATGAAATCGCGACCGATGACAGCGGCAACAGCTATTTGGTGGGGTCTTTTTCGGGCACCGTGCAGTTTGGAGGCAGCACGCTCAGCAGCGCCGGAGCTACCGACATCTACGTGGCCAAATACAGCCCAAGCGGCACGCTGCTGTGGGCCACGCGCGGGGGCGGAAGCGGCGACGATACCGGCCTGGGCATCGGCGTCGATGCCACTGGCAATGTCTGCATCGCGGGTACTTTCAACGGCGCGGCCTCCTTTGGCGGCACCACACTCACCAGTTCGGGCCAGACCGATGCCGTGGTGGCCAAGGTGTCGTCGGTCGGCGAGTGGCAGTGGGCACACCGGGCAGGGGGCGTTGGCACTGATTTCGGGCAGAGCGTTGCCGTGGATGGCAGCGGCAACGCCTACTTCGTGGGCGCGTTCCAAAGCGCCAGCATCAGCACCGACCTGGGCCCGCTCACAAATTCGGCGGGCGTGAATTCGTTTGCGCTGAGATACAGCCCAACCGGCACGGCGGTATGGCTGCGGCAGTTTACCAGCAGCTCGAACATTTATGCCAACGCGGTGGCCGTTGACGGCAGCGGCGATGCGTACGTGTTCGGCGATTTTGCGGGCACGGCGGCCTTTGAGGGCAGCTCCTTCAGCAGCGCGGGCGCTCAGGACCTCTTTGTAACCAAGCTGGCAGCCAGCACCGGCGCAGTGGTGTGGGCCAGCCGGGCCGGCGGCAGCGGCAACGACCAGGCCCCGGCCGGTTCAGCCATCGTGGCCGACGCCAGCGGCAACAGCTACATCACCGGGCGCTTCTCCAGCTCCAATGCCGTGTTCGGCGGCACCACGCTGGTGGCTTCGGGCAGCGACAGCTATGTTGCCAAACTCTCGGCAGCGGGCACCTTTTTATGGGCCCAGCGGGCCGGGGGCAACGGCACCGACGAAGGCGAAGGCGTGGCCCTCGACGGCCTGGGCAACCTGCTGGCGACGGGCATTTTCAGCGGCTCAGCCCAGTTCGGGGAAACAGCGCTCAGCAGCGCTGGAGGCTTCGACCTATACGTGGCCCGGTACGATACCGCGACCGGCAGCGCGATGGGCGCTCTACGCGCCGGCGGCACCGGCAACGATTACGGCTACGGAGTGAGCAGCAACGGAACGGGCATTGCCTACAACACCGGCGCCTACAGCAACGGCAGCGCCACGTTCGGCCTCACCACGCTCAGCCACAGCAGCACAGGCCAGACGGCCAGCTTCCTGGCCCGCAGCCAGGCGCTGACCGACCTGGTGGTGAGCACGCCGGGCCAAACCAGCAGCGGAGCCTACAACAACGTGACGGTGACCGGCACCGGCACCACCACACTCGATGCCGAGCTCAGCGTCTACGGCACCCTGACGGTGCAAGACGACGGCCAGCTCGACACTAATTGCCAGCCCCTGACCGGTCCCGGCAACTTTGTGCTGGCTGCGGGCGGCACGCTGGTCATCTGCGACCCGGCCGGCATTGCGGCGACGGGCACCACCGGCGCCGTGCAGCTCACCGGCAGCCGCAGCTTCAGCCCCGACGCCAACTACCGCTACAACGGCACCCAGACTCAAATTACCGGGCCGGGCCTGCCGGCGCAGGTACGCAGCCTGGCCATTACCAACGCCAATACCGTGACTCTGAGCTCGACACTGGATGTGACGCAGCGGGTCGTTATGGGCGGCGCGGGCAACCTGGACCTGAACGGCCGGACCCTGACGCTGCTTTCGTCGGCCGCCGGCACGGCCCTGCTCGTGAACAGCGGCACGGGCCAGGTAGAAGGCAGCACCGGCGTCATGCAGCGCTACATTGCCCCCAGTGCCAACCCCGGCCCCGGCTACCGCCACTACAGCGCCCCGGTGAGCGGCTCGACCGTGGCCGACTTGGCGGCTCCGGGCTTCGTACCCAGCGTGAACAGCGGCTACAACACCTCGCCCACGCCCCTGGCCTTCAAACCGTTTCCGAATGTATTCGGCTACGACCAAACACGGCTTGGCAACGCCGCCACGGGCATCTCGACCTTTGACAAGGGCTTCTTCTCGCCCGCCGGCACCGCCGATGCACTGGTGGTAGGCCGCGGCTACACGGTGAACATTGATGCCGCAGCCCTGGTCGATTTCCAGGGCACGTTTAACCAAGGGGCCATCCTGATTGATGGGCTGAGCCGCCGGGCGCCCATTCCGGCCGCCGGTCCCACCGACAAGACGGGCTGGCACCTGGTGGGCAACCCCTACCCCGCCCCGCTGGACTGGGGTACCGTGCCCGCCGCCGCCCGCCCCAACGTAGACGCCGCCGCCTACGTGTACCGCAGCAGCGGGCCCTACGCCGGCAGCTACGCCTCGTTTGTGAACGGCACCGGCGCCGGCACCGGCCTCATTGCCGCCGGCCAGGGCTTTTTCGTGCGGGCCAGCAGCACCGCCACCCCTGGCAGCATCAGCCTCACCAATGCCAACCGCGCCACCGCCTACGCCGCCCAGCCCACGTTTCAGCGCCCTAGCAGCACCCGCCCGCTGGTGCAGCTCACGCTGCAAAACGCCGCCAGCACCCTGGCCGACGACGTATTCGTGTACGCCGAAGTCGGCGCCACAGCAGCTTTCGACGGTGGTTTCGATGCCTACAAGCTGCCGAATACCAGCGGCCTGAACGTAGCAGCCCTGGCCGCCGACGCCGAAGCCCTATCGGTGCAGGGTCTGGAGCCGCTGGGCACCGCCGATGTGGTAGTGCCCCTGCAAATGAGCGTACCGACGGCCGGCACCTACTCGCTACGGGCCGCCCGGCTGGCCAACCTGCCGGCCGGCACCCGCGCCGTACTGCTCGACGCCCATACCGGTGCCCGTATCGACCTAGCCACCCAGCCCTCGTATTCCTTCTCCCTGAGTGGCACGGCCGCCGGCAGTCGCTTTAGCCTGTTGCTGACGCCGGGCCGGGTACTGACCACCGCTTCCGCGGCTTTGGGCGCGCAGGTGCTGGTATATCCCAACCCCGCCCGTGGGGCGGTATCGGTTGAGCTGCCGGCCTCCTGGCGCCCGCTGGCTACCTCCCTCACCCTGCTAAACCCGTTGGGCCAGCGCGTGCGCACGCAGGCCCGGCCCGCCGGCAGCCCGGCCACGGTCGTGTTCCCGCTCGCGGACCTGGCGCCCGGTCTGTACCTGCTGCGCGTGGCCACCTCGCAAAGCTCTGTAACGAAGCGGCTGACGGTAGAATAACGGTTCGGCTGCTCGCTGGAAACAAGAACAGGCCCGCAACATTTGCTGCGGGCCTGTTTCGTTCTTTGGTGGATGTAACTAAGCTGTTATCGGCTGCCTTGTCACGCCCTAAAAGTTACTCCGCCGGCGCCGGTGGCCCCGCGTTGGTTTTGCGCAGCGGCAGTTCCGGCACGAATAGCGTCATTACCAGTCCGCCAACTACCAGCAGAATGTTGATTAAATAAACCCGCGAGATGCCCTTAGAGAAGGCCGCGCGCATCTGTGGGGAGGTGGTATTAGCCGCCGCTGGCAGCGCAGGGCCGTCTGCGGCTACCATTTGGGAGGTGGGCCGCAGGGGCGGCATGTTGGCAGCGGGCATGCTTTGCGTAAGGGTGAGCGTGAGCACCGTGCCGAGCACAGAGGCCGTGATGGCGCCGCCAATCTGCCGGAAAAACTGACTGGCCGACGTGGCCTGGCCCAACAGCCGCGGCTCGATAGCGTTTTGAATGGCCAGCGTGTAGAGCGGCATGGTGGGGCCCAGACCCAGGCCGCACAGAAAGAGGTAGCCCAGAATGCGGTAGTAGCCCACATCGGCGGGCATGGTGGCCAGCAGCGACAGCCCGCTGAGAAGCACCACCAGCCCCGACAGCATCCAGCGCTTGTAGTGGCCGTAGCGCGACACCATTTGGCCGGCCAGCAGCGAGCCCAGCACCACGCCCATCGACAGCGGAATGAGGCTGACCCCGGCTTTGGTAGCCGACACGCCCAGCACGTTCACCATAAACAGCGGCTGAAAGATGATGATGCCCAGAAACGCCCCGCCCAGCAGAAACAGCGCCGCGTTGGCGGTGCGGAACACCGGGTTGCGGAACAGGCTGAAGTCCAGAATCGGGTTTTCGTGGCGCAGGCTACGGAAAACGAACGCTACGATGGACGTGAGCGACACGGCCAGCAGGCCCAGCGTGAACGGGTCGGTCCAGCCGTACACGGCCTTATTGAGCTGCAAGGCCATCACCAGCGGCACCAGGCCCAGCAGCAGCAGCCCGGCCGAGAGGTAGTCAAAGGGTTTGGGCTGACTGCGCGGGCGCAGGGCAGGCATTTGGGTGAGGATGAACCAGAGCGCCAGCAAGCCCAGCGGCAGGTTCACGTAGAACACCAGGCGCCAGCCCGCCACGCCCGGAATCAGGTTGCTGCCGTTATCGGTGAGCAAGCCGCCCAGAAACGGCCCCAGCACCGACGAGGTGCCGAAAACCGCTCCCACAAAGCCCTGGTAACGCCCCCGCTCGGCGGGCGGAAACAGGTCGGCTATGATAATGAAGGCCATGGCAAACAGGCCCGCCCCGCCCAAGCCCTGCACGGCCCGGAAAATCACCAGCTGGTTCATGCCATCGCCCAGCAGCGGCAGCGGGCCAAATTCGCCAGCCAGCCCGCACAGCATCGAGCCAATAAGGAAAATAATGACTGCCGTGACCTCGATGGTGCGCCGCGAGTACATGTCGGCCAGCTTGCCATAAATGGGCACCAGCGCCGTGCTGGCCACCAGGTACGCCGTAGCTACCCACGTAAACCGCTCCAGCCCGTCCAAATCGGCCACGATGCGCGGCAGCGCCGTGGACACAATGGTCTGGTCGAGCGCGCCGAGGAACATGGCCAGCAGCACACCGGCAAACGTGAGCATCTTCTGGCGGTGGGCGAGGGTGTTGGCGGGCGTGGCGGGTACTTCGGGGGTGGCCATTGCTGAAATTTAAACGTCATGCTGAGCGCAGTCGAAGCATCTCTACCGCAGCGAGCGAATCCAGCCCCCGTCTACGGCAATGGAGGTGCCGGTGATGTAACTGGCGCGCTCCGAACACAAAAAAGCCGCGAGCGCCGCAAATTCGCGGGGTTCTCCCAGGCGGCGCATGGGGATTTCGGCTTCCCACCGGGCCGTGGCGGCGGCGGCGGTTATGCCGTCGCGCGCGGCCAGAGCATCGGCCAGGTTCTCCACCCGCTCGGTGCGGGTGTAACCGGGCAGAATGTTGTTGACGGTGATGCCGAAGGGCGCAACTTCGTTGGCCAGCGTGCGGGCCATGCCGGTCACGGCCGCCCGCAGGCTGTTGGAGAGCAGCAAGTTTTCCACCGGCTGCTTGGCCGCAATGGACGTCACGTTCAGAATCCGTCCCCAGCCCCGCTCTTTCATGCCGGGCAGCACGGCGCGGGTGAGCTCCACCACGCTCGTGAGCAGCAGGTGGGTGGCAGCTTCCCACATTTCGCGGCTCAGTGTGTCGAAGGTACCGGCGGGCGGGCCGCCGGCGTTGGTTACCAGCACATCCACGCGGCCAAACCGGTCTAGGGCAGCCTGCACCACGCGGGCCACGTCGGCGGGGTTCGATACGTCGGCCGCCACGCCGAGCACGGACACGCCGGTGGCCGCCGCAATGGCCGCGCACGTTTCCTGCAACGCTTCATCGCCGCGGGCGCAGAGCACCAGGGAGGCGCCTTCGGCGGCCAGCTCTTCGGCCACGGCACGTCCCAGGCCCTTGCTGGCGGCCGCCACCAGGGCTACTTTTCCTTTGAGTCCGAGGTCCATGAAGCTATTTCTTACGCAGGTAGTCGTCGGACTTATCCAACCAGTCCTGGCGGGGCGGGCTGAAAATATCCACATCCAGGGTGTCTTCCAGGGCCTCGGCCGTGTGCGGCACGTTGGACGGAATGTGCAGCACCTCGCCGGCCCGCACAATGATTTCCTCACCGTCTTCGGCTCCGATGTGGAAGCGCAACGCGCCTTCCAAAATATAGGTAATCTGCTCGTTGATGTGGTGATGCAGGGGCACCACGCAGCCTTTTTTGAGGTAAACATGGGCCAGCATCATGTCGTTGCCGGTGATGAGGCGCCGCGACAGCTGGTCTGATAGCTGCTCCTTGGGCATGTCCTCCCAGGTGTATTTGGTAGCGGATTGGGTTTCTTCCATGGGGGGGGTTTGAGGTGGGTTTTGGTGAGTTGTTGACGTTGTGGACAATAGAAAAGGCCGGCATGCTGAGCGCAGCCGAAGCATCTCTACCTCAATACTAATCCATTTATTGGAATTACTTGCTCGGTAGAGATGCTTCGACTGCGCTCAGCATGACCGTTTTTTACGCATGACCGTTTTCTCACCTTAATCCTCCCCCACCCGCTACACCCGCACCCGGCTGGCCACTGCCGACACGCACAGGCCCATCACTGCAATCAGGGCAAACGACACCCGCAAACTAGTGGCCCCAGCCACCAACCCGATGAGGGGCGGCCCCAGCAGAAAACCCAGGAAGCCAATCGTCGAAACCGAGGTCAGGGCCATGCCGGCCGACATATGCGTAGAGCGGCCCGCCGCGCTGTACACCAGCGGCACCACCGCCGACGTGCCAAACCCCACCAGAAAAAAGCCAAACAGCGCCGTACTCAGCATCGGCAGGAGCACCGCAATGAGCAGGCCGGTAGCAGTGAGCAGCCCACTGAGCTGAATCACGCGCCGGGCGCCGAGCCGTTCGGCCAGCTTATCGGCCCCGAAACGGCCCAGGGCCATGGTGCTCATAAAGGCTGTGTAGCCCGCACCCACCCATGCTTTGTCGGCCTGAATCACCTTCTTGAAATACACACCGCTCCAGTCAAACATTGCCCCCTCGCAAATGAGGGCACAAAAAGCCAGAGCCCCCAGGCCCAGCAGCTGCTTGTCGGGCTTCACAAAAATGGGCTGGTCGGGGTCTACGCCCGCGTCCTGGCGCACGGTATAGCCAGCGCTCACCGCTAGTCCCGCCACAATCAGCAAGGTAATAAGCAGGAAATGCACGCCCGGCGGCACGGCGCGGCCAATCATAAACGAGCCCACGGCCGCCGCCACAAACCCGGCCAGGCTCCAGAGCCCGTGGAACGAGGCCATAATGGGCTTGTGCTTATAAAGCCGCTCCACGCCCACCGCCTGGGTATTCACCGAAATATTGGTCAGGTTGCCGCCCACCCCAAACACGACCAGGCAAAGAACCAGCTGATAAAGGTTGCTGGCCCAGCCCGCACCCACCAGCGCGGCAGCGTATAGCACCACGCCCCACAGCACCACCTTGCGGCTGCCCTCTTTGGCCACCAGCCAGCCCGTGACGGGCAACGACAGCAGCTGGCCCAACGGCAGCGCCAGCAGCACCAGACCCAACTGCGCCTCCGAAATGCCCATGCGCTGCTGCACACTCGGAATGCGCGACGCCCAGCTGGCAAAGCACAGCCCCAGCAGAAAAAACAAAGCGCCCACCGCCAGACGGTGGGCTTTGCGGGAAATGGGCGGGGCCGCTGCGGTCACTGAAATCATCACGTAAATCTCCTCTCCCCGGGCGGTTGGCGGGGGCCGTTTTTCGCCAGGTCCAGCAAATTACAAGCTTTCCCAACGCCGGTTAGCGCCTAGTAGTTGCTTTTTTTGCTAAAGCTGTGGTGCTGCTGCAATAAACCTTTCCGCTCTGAAATCAGGACGGAGCAGCGATGTAACAATCAGAATACCAATACCTTCAAAAAAATGCTGCTCAATAAGTTTCAGCCCGCAAAAGCCCACACCAGCTAGCCGCCAATGGTGGCCATGCTCTCGAAGCTGAGCTGGTGCAAGGGGCGCTGCCGCTCGGCCTCAAAGCCGTTGGCGGCCCGGAATCGGAACGCGGCGGCCAGGGCGGCCGCAATTTCCTCGTCGTCTTTACCACCCCGGAGCAGGGCTCGCACATCGAGCACGCCCTGGTCGTAGAGGCAGGTTTTGATGCCGCCTTCGGCCGTCATGCGCAGGCGGTTGCAGGTGCCGCAGAACGTGCGCGAATACGCCGCAATGATGCCCACGTGGCCCTGATGACCCGCAATGGCATAGTCCGACGCCGTGGCACCCGCCGCCATAGCTATTGGCGTGAGCTCACCAAAGTGCTGCTCCAAGTGCTGGCGAATGCGCACGTGGTTCCAGGGAAGCGAATCAGGCCCGGCATCGTGGCTGCCGCCGTTGAAGGGCATTTCTTCAATAAAGCGCACGTCAACTGGCAAGTTGCGGCTGAGGTTGGCCAGGGGAACGAGGGCGTCGATGTTCTGCCCGTCCATCACCACGGCGTTGATTTTCACCTTAATGCTGGCCTCCAGCAGCGCATGAAACGTCTCCATCACCCGCGGCAGCTCGTCGCGCCGCGTGATGCTGGCAAACCGGGCGCGGTCCAGCGTATCAAGGCTGAGGTTCACGGCTTTCACGCCCAGTCGGGCCAGGGCCGGCACGTGCGGCGCGGTGAGCACCCCGTTGGTAGTCAGGCTGATGTCCTCAATTCCGGGCAGCTGGGCCAGGCGCTCCATAAAAGGCACCAGGTCGCGCCGCACAAAGGGCTCGCCGCCGGTGAGGCGCACTTTGCGCACGCCCATAGTGGCTAGCAAGCCGGTGAGGCGCAGCATTTCCTCGTAGCTCAGCAGCTCGTGCTTGGGCATGTATTTGATGCCTTCTTCGGGCATGCAATAGAAGCAGCGCAGGTTGCAGCGGTCCGTCACGGCCAGGCGCAGGTATTCCAGCGGCCGGCCGTGCTGGTCGTAGAGCGTAGATGCCACAGGAGTGGCCGTAGGGGAAGCAGTTGGTAGCACGTTTATCACCAAATTTGTCGGGTTGTACGTAAGACACCCCGCTTGCGCTAAACCCTCAATCACGAAAAGGTGTTCAGGTCGTGCCTGCGGCACGGCAGCAACTACTTGCCTGGTGCTGGTTTAGGTCCAAAAATAACGTCGAAAGATATGTCTTTAAAAGTCGCCCTCTTTGGCATTACCCGCGACATCGTGGGCACTTCGGTGATTGAGCTGCCCGCTCCCGCCCCTGCCACGGTGGGCGAGCTGCTGGCCGAAATGCGCAAGCAGTACCCCGCCCTGGGCGAATTGCGCAGCTGCGCCGTGGCCGTAAACAACGAGTACGCCGCCCACGACCACCCCCTGCGCACGGTAGACGAAATCGCCCTCATTCCGCCCGTAGCCGGCGGGTAACCTGTAGCGTGGACTCTGCGAGTCCGCGCCCAAACGAACTTCCTGCCCTTATCCACACGCGGACTCGCAGAGTCCACACTACTCGCATGACGCCTCACCTTTCCATTACCGACCAGCCCATAGCCGTAGCCGATGCCCTGGCCGCCGTACAGACCGATGCCGCGGGCGCAGTCAACGCCTTTATCGGCACGGTGCGCAACCAGTCGGGGGGCCGCCCGGTGCGCCGCTTGCACTACGAGTCCTATGACAGCATGACCCTCACGCAGCTCGGCCACGTGGTAGCCCAGGCCTACGAAAAGTGGCCCATGCTCCAGGAAGTGGCCGTGGTGCACCGCAAAGGCACCCTGGAGCTGGGCGACGTGGCCGTGGTGGTAGCCGTGGCCACGCCGCACCGCGCCGAAAGCTTCGCCGCCTGCCAGTTCATCATCGACACGCTCAAGCAGGTAGTCACCATCTGGAAGCGCGAGGAGTACGAGGACGGCACCGAGTGGGTGGCGGCGCACCCGTAAGGCCAATTCTTTTCATAAAAAAAGCCCGGTTCCTGCGCAGGAACCGGGCTTTTCACTACTATCCATGCCACCTGCTATGCTTCGCTAGCTGAGCATGACAGGCGCTTACTTGCTGCCAATCAGGTAGCCGAGCGAGAGCTGGAAGGCCGAGTGGCGGGCGTTTTTCAGGTCGCCGTTGAAGTAGGTATTGTCGTCGCTCTTCACAAAGTCGCTGAGGGCGCCAGTGTAGCGCAGGCTCAGGCTCAGGCCGTTATTGGCCTGGTAGCCCACGCCGGCCAAGTAGCCGAGTTCGTTGCGGTTGAGGCCGCTCACGTCGTTTTTATCGTTTGCTTGGGTGGTGGATGGCGCGCCGCCCAAGGCCGGCGTGGTGGTAGTTTTGGTTTCGTTGTTGGAGCCCAGCAGGTAGGAATACTGCGGGCCGGCCTCTACGATGAAGCCGCCGGCGTTGATTTTCAGCAACACGGGCACATCAAGGTAGTTGTAGTTCACGCTGCCTTCGCGCTTCTGTTTGGCGCCGAGCACGGTCGTGAATTCGGTGGGCTTGTTGTCGAAGCCTTTCTGCGAATACAGGATTTCGGGCTGCACGGAAAAGAAGTTCTCCACAACGGGGATGTTGACCATCACACCGCCCAGAAAGCCGATTTTGTTGTTGTAGGTGTTTTCGTTTTTGATGTTGCCCGACAGGTTGGAGTAGTTGGCGCCGGCGCGCAGGCCAAAGCGCACATCCTGGGCCTGAGCCGATGAAACGGCTGTCGTAGCGAACAATGCTCCGATTAGAAATGCAGATTTTTTCATGAGAAGTAATGAGTAAGGTGATGTCCTCAAATTGGCGCTATTCGAAAAGTGTGCCAATCTGAACCACAAACGCCTATTCACTCCTAACCAATACAAAGCCACCTTTTCCAAAATGCTGTCCTTAGGAAGACGAACGCATCAACCAAACTGACTTTCTGACGCCTACCCAATCAACTCGCGTTCTGCCGCCGCCCGCTCCTCGGGCGTGTTCACGTTGCGCAGCTCCTCAGGCACGGGTGGCGTGAGCAGCTCAATGTCAGAATTGATGAGTGCCTTGCGCGGACACGAATAC
The DNA here is from genome assembly GCF_000715495.1 of Hymenobacter sp. IS2118. GTDB lineage: Bacteria > Bacteroidota > Bacteroidia > Cytophagales > Hymenobacteraceae > Hymenobacter. The sequence goes on from NZ_JNLX01000047.1 coordinate 133,310, forward strand.
CCCAGGCCCAGAAACCGCAGCAGCTGCCCGTAGCTGCGCGGCTCCCAGATGGTGACCAGCGGCTCCGGGAAGTCATTCCAGGGGCTGCGCAGGGCCGTGGCGGCGCGGGCCGGCTGGCGGTTGGTCACCAGAAAATCCAGCGTGGTGCGGGTCAGGAACGGCAGGTCGCAGGCCAGCACCAACCACGCGGCGTTGGGGTCGGCCTGGAATGCGGAAAGCAAGCCCCCCAGCGGCCCCAGGTTGAGGAAGGTATCGGGCAGGGGCTTGAGGCCGGCGGGCAGGGCGGCGGCCTGGTCGGGGCGCACGGACACGCGCACGTCGGGGCAAAACTCCCCGAGCAGCGCGGCCGTGTGCTGGCGCTGGTCGAGGGCGTGGTAATGCAGCGCGCCTTTGTCGGTTTGCATCCGCTCGCTGCGGCCGCCCGCCAGCACCAGGCCGCGCAGCACGGGCACCGCCAACAGGTACCACTGGCGAATGAACGCGGCAATGCCGGCCGTGTCGCTCAGGCGCAGCACGGGCGGCAGCGGGGCGGCGCTCAGGTGCTGGGCCAGCCCGGCGGGCAGGTCGGTTTGGCCGTCGGCCAGCAGTATCAAGCGCACATCGGTGAGGCGGTCGAGCTTCTTGTCCAGCGGCTTGCGCGGGTCCACAATCACCACCTGCTGGCGGGCGCGGAAGTGGTTGCCGTTCACCAGTACCACGCTTTCGTGGGCCAGTAATTCAGGCTGCGAAAACCGGTCCAGCGGCCGGCGGGTGCGTAGTTCCCGGTAAGCCACGTAGTCAACCAGCTCGGCCGAAAGCCCGTTTTCGCCCAGCGTGGGGCTGGTAGCCGGCGCCGCTAGGTGGAGAGGCACGCCAGCAGCGGCCGTAGCGGCAGCTTCGTCGGCGGCACGGATGGCGGCGTGGTCGGCGTCGACGTAGGCCATGCGCAACGCGGGAGCCAGGTGCGGTAGCAGGTGCGCCACCAGGGCCTGAATGTCGCCGCAAGGGGCGCCTAGTATCGCCAACTCGTGCCGGCCAAACTCACCCAAATCGGGCCGGGCCAGGGCGGCGTGTTTCGAGCGCTTTGCAGTGGGGGTTGGGGAACTGTCCATGAGGAAATTTACAAATTTTCGGCCCGGTGAAAGTCGCTTTTACCGCCGGTTTTCTCCACCAGCTGCACGCTGTCGATGGTGATATCGTGCGAGAAGGCCTTGCACATGTCGTAGATGGTGAGGGCCGCGATGGTGGCGCCGGTCAGGGCCTCCATTTCCACGCCGGTGCGGCCCGTGACCACAGCGGTGCACTCCACGCGCAGGGCATCGGGGCCGTCGGGCACGATGGTCACTTTGCAGTCGTCGAGACCCAACGGGTGACACAGCGGAATGAGCTCGGCGGTGCGCTTAGCTCCCATGATGCCCGCCAAAATGGCCGTGTGAATGACCGGGCCCTTGTGCGAGGGCATCTCGCCGGCCTGCACGCGGCCCAGCAGCTCGGCGCCCAGCACCACGCGGCATTGGGCGCGGGCCACGCGGCGGGTTGGTGCTTTGGCGCCCACGTCCACCATGGTGGGCTCGTTGGCGGCGTTCACGTGCGTAAAATTTTTGGTTAGCATAAGATAGCAGAAACGCGTAATTACGTCTAATCGTTGGCATCAAAGAGGCAAAGCGAGGCCGCTACCACAGGCAGGCGGCCGCCGTGGCGTTGCTAACAGCCAAAATTGGCCGCTGATTGTTTAGTCGCAAAGTATGGCGGCGGCCGGCCATTTCCTGGCCATTTCCTGGCCACGACTGGCCACGACTGGCCGAAAATACGTTGGCAGTTCTACAGGCCGGGCGCGTTGGGCCTGCCCATACTTTAGAATTGTTCCTAAATACAGAAACGAAAAAAATGAGTCATGCTGAGCTTGCCGAAGCATCTCTACCGCACCGTTGAGTCGATTGGATTAGTTGCGCGGTAGAGATGCTTCGGCAAGCTCAGCATGACTCATTTTTTTCGTTTCTGCTTATTCGGGAACACGTCTTTTCTATTTGACATAAATACACATCATGACCAATACCGCTTTAGTAGTGGGTGCAAGCGGCATCATCGGTAGCAACCTGGCCCGGGGGCTGCTGGCTAACAACTGGGTAACTTACGGCCTGGCCCGCCGGCCCAGCACGGATATTGACGGCCTGCAGCCCGTGGCCGCCGACTTGCTCGACGTGGCCAGCCTGGAAACGGCCCTGGCCAACGTGGCGCCCACGCACGTGTTTATCACCAGCTGGATGCGCAACGACACCGAGGCCGAGAACATCCGCGTGAACGGCGCCATGGTGCGCAACCTGTTGGCCGTGCTTGGCAAGAAAGGTTCTGTGCAGCATGTGGCTCTGGTCACGGGCCTGAAGCATTACCTGGGGCCGTTTGAGGCGTACGTGAACGGCGGCTTGCCGCCCCCCACGCCGCTGCGCGAGGCGCAGCCCCGGCTGGCGCTCGACAATTTTTATTATGCCCAGGAAGACGAAGTGTATGCTGCGGCGGCCCGCGACGGCTTCAAGTGGAGCATTCATCGCCCGCACACCATCATCGGCAAAGCGGTGGGCAACCTCATGAATCTGGGCACCACGCTGGCCGTGTACGCCAGCATTTGTAAGGAAACCGGCCGGCCGTTTCGCTGGCCCGGCTCGCAGGCGCAATGGGACGGCCTTTCCGATGTGACCGATGCCCGCGTCATTGCCAAGCAGCTGGTGTGGGCCGCGACCACCGAGGCGGCTCGCAACGAAGCCTACAACATCGTGAACGGGGATATTTTCCGCTGGAGCTGGCTGTGGGGGCGCCTGGCCGAATGGTTTGGCGTGGAGCCGGTGGGCTTCGATGGCACCATGCACCCGCTGGTAGCCGAAATGGCCGGCGATGCCGACCTCTGGCGCGGCATTGCCGCGCAGCACGGCCTGGCCGAGGCGGACCTGAGCCGGCTGGCCTCGCCCTGGCACACCGACTTGGACTTGGGCCGGCCCATTGAGGTGATGACCGATATGGCTAACAGCCGCCAACGCGGCTTCGCCGTGTACCAGCGCACCGAAGACTCGTTTTTCGACTTATTTGCCCAGCTGCGTGAGGACCGGCTGATTCCATAGGTTCGCGGCAGCCGACTCACCCCTGAACATTATTTCATTACCCCCCATGCTCTCCGTTGCCGAAGCCTTTGCCCGCGTGCTGGCCACTGCCCGCCCACTGCCTGCCGAAACCGTGCCCCTGCCCGAAGCGCTGGGCCGCGTGCTAGCCGAAAGCCTGACGGCTGACCGCGACTTTCCGCCCTTCAACCGGGTGGCCATGGACGGCATTGCGGTGGTGCACGCCGCCTGGGCGGCGGGCCAGACGGAGTTCGCCATTGAGCACACGCAGTACGCCGGTGCGCCGCCCCAGCCGCTGCAAGACCCGCAGGCCGCCGTGGAAGTGATGACGGGCGCCGTGCTGCCCCCCGGCACCGACGTAGTGGTGCGCTACGAGGACACGGCACTGGAAAACAGCCGCGCTACCATCCAAATTGCGCCGCCCGCCGCGCCTGGCGTCAACGTGCACCGCCAGGCCGCCGACCGCCGCCGGGGCGATGCGCTGCTAGCCCCCGGCACCCGCCTGGGGCCAGCCGAGCTGGCCGTAGCCGCCACCGTGGGCGCCGCCGAAATCCGCGTGACGCGCCGCCCGCGCGTGGCCGTGGTAAGCACCGGCGACGAGCTGGTGGACATCAGCGAAACGCCGCTGCCGCACCAAATCAGGCGTTCCAATGCCTATGCCCTCCAGGGTTTGTTTATTCAGACGGGTGCCGAAGTGACGCTGTTTCACCTCACCGACGAGCTTACGGCGTTGCGCCTGGGGCTGACCAACATCATCGGTGCGGGCTTCGATGCCGTGGTGCTGAGCGGGGCCGTGAGCAAGGGCCGCGCCGACCACCTTCCGGGCCTGCTGCGCGAGCTGGCGGTGGTTGAGATTTTCCACGAGGTGAACCAGCGCCCCGGCAAGCCCATGTGGTTTGGGGCCAAAGAAGCCGGTCCGGTGGTGTTTGGGCTGCCCGGCAACCCGGTGTCCACTTTCCTCACGGCTTGCCGGTATGTGCTGCCCTGGCTGCGCGCCGTGCAGCAGCCCCTTGGCACAGAAGAAGCAACTACTGAAACTCCCGCACCCGCCGTGCTCACCGTGGAAATAAACTTCAAGCCCCAACTGGCGCATTTCGTGCCCGTGCGCCTGACCGTGGACGCCGAAGGGCGCCGGCTGGCCACGCCGCTGCGCGTGGGCGGCTCCGGCGACCTCACCGGGCTGGTGGGCGCCGACGCGTTTTTGGAATTGCCGCCTGAGCCGGTGATGTTCGCGGCGGGCAGCGTGTGGCCTGCCTGGGGGCTGTAATATCGTAGCACATGCTTTAGCTTGTGCATCATGCGAGCGGGCACAAGCTAAAGCATGTGCTACAAATTACAAGTTGTATATTTGTACTACGCTGCTATCCAGAAAGACCGAGGGACCGGGCCCGATGACGTCTTGGCAACCTACCACGAGTAGGTGCCAACTCCCGTTTCACCGCGTTTTTTTTGGTGAAAGAAGATGACAGCCGGAACCGAGCCCCGCCGCTTGGGTTTCTTTCTGGATACGCGCTTTTTGCCCGTTACTCAATCCGAAAGAAATGTCCACCGCCACCCTCGCCGCTCCGTCTCCCCTTGCCGAACTGCTCCGCCAGCGCCTGCTGATTCTCGACGGCGCCATGGGCACCATGATTCAGCGCTACCCGCTGACGGAGGAGGATTTTCGCGGCACCCGCTTCGCCGACCATGACCGGCCGCTGCGCGGCAACAACGACCTGCTGAGCCTCACGCGGCCGGATATCATCAAGGGCATCCACGCCGAGTACTTCGCCGCCGGGGCCGACATGGTGGAAACCAATACCTTCAGCGGCACCACCATTGCCCAGGCTGACTACGGCCTGGAGCACGTGGTGTACGAGCTGAACTACGAGTCGGCGCGCCTGGCCCGCGAGGCGGCCGACGAGTACGCTACCCCCGACAAGCCGCGCTTTGTGGCCGGCGCCGTGGGTCCTACCAACCGCACGGCCTCGCTTTCGCCCGATGTGAACCGGCCCGGCTTCCGCGCCGTGACGTTTGACGAGCTGGCCACGGCCTACCTGGAGCAGGTGCGCGGCTTGGTGGATGGCGGCGTGGACACGCTCCTCATCGAAACCATTTTCGACACGCTGAACGCCAAAGCGGCGCTCTACGCCGTGCAGAAGTTCTTCGACGAAGGCGGCCGCGTGGTGCCCATCATGATTTCGGGCACGATTACGGACGCCTCGGGCCGCACCCTGAGCGGCCAGACCGTGGGAGCTTTCTGGAACTCCATCAGCCACCTGCCACTGCTGAGCGTGGGCCTAAACTGCGCCCTTGGGGCCGACCAGCTCCGGCAGTACGTGCAGGAGCTGAGCCGTATTTCGGACGTGCACATTTCGGCTTATCCTAACGCCGGTTTGCCCAACGCCTTTGGCGGCTACGACGAATCGGCCGAAGAATTCGCGGCGCTGGTGGAAGAGTATTTGAAGGAAGGCATTGTGACGGTGGTGGGCGGCTGCTGCGGCACCACGCCCCAGCACATTGCCGAGCTGAGCAAGCTGGCCGAGCGGTACCGGCCGCGCCCGCTGCCCACCGAAATACCCTCCGCTACCCACTTGAGTGGCTTGGAGCCCTTCGCCATCAAGTCTGACACGCTTTTCGTGAACGTGGGCGAGCGTTGCAACGTGACCGGCTCGCGGGCATTCGCCCG
>NZ_JNLX01000048.1 GCF_000715495.1 Hymenobacter sp. IS2118
GCGCATAGACGATGCCCGCTGGGGCGGCTTCAGGGGCCGGGCAAGCCGGAACCTGGTCCAGGTCATGGGCGATGGCCTTCCCGTAAAAGCGCGTGAGCCGGTCAATCTGACTGGCCCCTACGGGCACCCCCAGCAGGGTTTCGGTCAAGGCGGCAGCCTGTTGGTAGACCTCGAATTGCCCTAAAAAAACCAGCTTCTCCTGGAGGTAGGGGCTGATGCCAAACCCGTTTGGGTGCACGCTAAAGGCCTCACTATTAGCTACTTGGATTTGGCCAAAGCGCGTCATCATC
>NZ_JNLX01000049.1 GCF_000715495.1 Hymenobacter sp. IS2118
GGGCCATACTAGTACTGGATGCATCTGCAGGATATCGCGGCCGCACGGTCATCAATTCTTTAAGTGCGGAGGCGCCAGGGGGCACAGAGAATCTTTTTTTTCATAGCGGGCCCTCGTCAGCTCGTGTTATTGAAGCATTCTGTTCCCAGTGCCCACACATGTGAAGCATCCTCACTGATCTACTTCCCCACCTACCTGATGTGGCTCAATTCTGACAAGAAAGCAACTTTGGAGAACCATGAACCTACCTTTAGAGCTGGACGTGGACCCATCAGCATTCAAAATCATGTGTAAAAAACAGGAGAAAATGTCACTTTTTTTTAACCCTTGAATTTTTTTGGTAGACACTCCCGGCTTCTGGGTTCCTTTTTGTGATGGTTCTTATTACTCTTCAAAAGCTCCCAATCTTCAAGACCATTGACCGTAATTGGAAGCCTAATGTGCGTAAAAAGGGGCGGAGCTTCAAGTTTTAGAGAATGGACTCTGGGAGAGGGTATGTGGCAAAGGTTACTCAATTTAATGTCCCTCACATGGAAATAACATTGGGATCAAGAGCTTTATTATCTTAAATTCTAAAGTCCACATCCACCATTTCCCTAGTAAAAAGAGGGGCTCTGTTATTTAGCCATTTGTGTACTTTTTGTGAGGAGGTTATGTCAATAATATCCTTTTTGCTGCTGAAGTTGCGGAGAGTTTTGGCCACATATTCTATTGTAGTCTGGATCTTCCTCGGTAGGCTAAGCGTCGTTCCACACACAACAACATCTCTCCACTGTTTGTTTAAAGTTTAGAAAGAAAATATCCATCGTTCACAAGATCGTAGGAGAAGGACACGACTTAAGGATCCCCCGGGCCATACT
>NZ_JNLX01000050.1 GCF_000715495.1 Hymenobacter sp. IS2118
GGCCCGCGGCCCAGCCGCGCGGTCGGCGTCCCGCGCCGCGCCGGCCGCTCACCTTCGTGGGACAAGCCCAGCTGCTCATCGCTAATAATCAGCGGATGGAGCTTTTGCCGCTGCTGTTGCCCCTGGACTGGCTGCGGCAGCCTGAATCCTTTGACATTTATACCTGGCCCCGTCTGCTGGCCGAATCGGCTCAGGCGCAGCCCGACGCTACGTTTGACGCGGTAATGGAACGGTTCGAGAGCTACCTGAACGACCAGAAATCGCGGGGCACCGCTCTCTATTATTTCATTGCCAAGTGCCTGAGTAAGTTGGTGCAGCTGCCGACCCTTGTCGAGCAGGTGCGGCTGTTCGCCTCAGAACTTATGCGGCAGTACCGGCGGCTTTCCGCGTTGCACAACGCCCTGGCCACGGCCGGATTTTCCCCCATTGAAAACGAGCTGGATACCGGCCTGCCCGTCAAAAAACGTGGCCGGCCCGCCAAAAACGCAGCTCAATGAAAGCAAAAAGAGCGTCTGGTCAGACGCTCTTTTTGCTTTCATTGGAAAACTTCGGAAAAGCTAGAAATTCCGCTCGCCCACTTCGCGTTTGCCCAGCATCACCGACCCCACCATGGCAACCAGTAGCAGGATAGAAGCTAATTCAAACGGCAGTGCGTACTGCTGAAACAGCACCAGACCCAGCTTGTCCACCATGCCAATCTGCGAGTCGAAGCTGGTGGCGTTGTAGCCTTCGGGCTGAATGTCGCGCATGGCGGCCACCAGTATTAGCAGCAGCGAGCCGCCGGCGATGGCGGCCGCAAACTTGGCCAGGGCCGGCTTGTGCGGCTCGGTTTCCTCGTTCAGGTTCAGGAACATAATCACGAACAGAAACAGCACCATGATAGCGCCGGCGTACACGATGATGTTCACCGCGGCCAGGAACTGCGCGTTCAGCAACAGATAGTGGCCCGAGAGCGTGAAGAACGTGAGGATGAGGAACAGGACGCTGTGCACCGGGTTTTTGGCCAGCACCACGCCCAATGCACTCAGCAGGGCCACGAACGAGAGAAAGAGAAAGAGGGAAGACATTGAGTAGTGAGGTAAGCTTTAGCTTGCCGTTTTAAAGGTCGGAGTTGAGTACGGCAAGCTAAAGCTTACCTCACAATTATACCAGTTGCGTGCGCAGCTTGTCGGCCTGCTCGGGCGTGAGCTGGATGCCGCGCTTCGAGCGGTTATCCGGTGTCACGGGCTCCACCAGTCGGTCCTTGCCATAGATGAACTCGTCGCGCTCGAAGCGGGGCGGGGCCATTTTGTCGGCTTGCAGGTACACGGCAGCTTTGGGACAAGCTTCCTCACACAGGCCGCAGAAAATGCAGCGCAGCATGTTGATTTCGTAACTCACGGCGTACTTCTCCTCGCGATAAAGGTTTTCCTCGCCCTTTTTGCGCTCGCCAGCCACCATGGTAATGGCTTCGGCGGGGCAGGCCACGGCGCACAGGCCGCAGGCCGTGCAGCGCTCCCGGCCTTTTTCGTCGCGCTTCAGCACGTGCAGGCCGCGGAAAACAGGGGAGAAAGGGCGCGTCTCTTCGGGGTAGCGAATGGTGACCTGCTTCTTGGTAGCAGCCCGGAAAAAGTGCTGCATCGTAATGCTCAGGCCCTGGAAAATAGCCGGCAGATAGGCCCGCTCAGCCAAAGTCATGGGCTTCTTTTCGAGAACTTTAGCGCGTTTGCTTAAGGATTCCATAGTGGTTTCTGTCATGCCAAGCTTGTGAAGCATCTTATCAGATTCGCAAAGCTCGATGGTAACTATCTCTGACGAATGGAGCAGCGGTGATACGATGCTTCCTTCGTCAGCATGACAGTTTATTTAATAATGCCAAACGTAATCAGGCCGCCCGTGAGCAGGATGTTGAATATGGCCAGGGGGATGAGGATGGTCCAGCCCAGGCGCATCAGCTGGTCGTAGCGGAAGCGTGGCAGCGTCCAGCGCACCCACATAAAGAAGAAGATGAAGCTGAAGATTTTGGCGAACAAGCCAAGCAGTCCGACGATGGTGATAATGTTAGAGGCCGTCACCAATTCCAAGCTCTGCGATGATACGAGCCAGTCACGCAGCTCGGATTGAAACGGGAAGTTGAAGCCGCCAAAGTACAGCACGCTCATCACGGCCGAAGCCACAAACACGTTGATGTACTCCGCAAACAGGTACAGGCCCATTTTCATTGAGCTGTACTCGGTGTGGTAGCCGCCAATCAGTTCCGTTTCGCACTCGGGCAGGTCGAAGGGCGTACGGTTGGTTTCGGCAAAAGCGCACACGATGAAGATAATGAAGCCCAACGGCTGCTTCATCACGTTCCAGTTGAAGATGTCCTGCCACACGAAAGGCGCATCCGAAGCCTGCTGAAAGGTGATTTCGCGTAGCGACAGCGAGCCCGACATCATCAGCACGGCAATCAGGGCGAGGCCCATGGCAATTTCGTAGCTGATGTTCTGGGACGCGGCGCGAATGGCACCGAGCAGCGAAAACTTGTTGTTCGACGCCCAGCCGCCAATCATGATGCCGTACACGCCCAGCGATACCATGCCGAACACGTAAAGCATGCCCACGTTGATTTCAATGCCCTGCAGGTGAATGGCCGTGTCGCCAAACTGCAGCACGTTGCCAAACGGAATCACCGCCGACGACATCAGCGCCGTAATCATGGCCAAACACGGCCCGAATACGAACAGCGCCCGGTTGGCCCCAGCGGGGAAAAACTCTTCCTTCGTGAAAAGCTTCACGGCATCAGCCAGCGGCTGTAATAGGCCGAAAGGCCCGGCACGGTCTGGCCCAACCCGGTCCTGCAGAAACGCGGCAATCACGCGCTCAGCATAAGTAGAGTAGGTGGCAATCAGCAGCGAAACGCCGAAAACAACTAAAACGACGACGCCTTGCCAGGCTAGGGGTGGAAAATCCATAGAGGAATTGTCATGCTGAGCGTGCGAAGCATCTTATCAAATTCGCGCCGCTCGAGTAGGTATAATTTCTGCGAAGGTAGCCGTGATAGAACGCTTTAGTTGTTCAGGCCGCCCAGGCGCAAGGGCGGGTTCTGTTCCAGCTCGCGCACAGTGCTCTCCGGAAGGTCGGCAATGACTTGCGGGTTCACTACCGGCAACTCGTAGTGGTTTTGGGCAATCACCGAGGCGCGGTTGATGTGTGCTGGACCTTCCAGCGTCCAATCGGCCGTTTCCTTTTTGTCGAAGCGGCAGGTGTTACAAATCCACTCCTTCACTTCGCCGTACTCGTCCTTGCGGGCCGTTACACGAAGCACGTCTTTGCCTTTGTACCAGAGCGTCACGTGGCCGTTGCACTTGTCGGTTTCGCAGTCGCGGTGGGCATTCACGGGTTTCGTGAACCACACCCGCTGCTTAAAGCGGAAGGTTTTATCCGTCAGCGCGCCCACCGGGCACACGTCGATAACGTTGCCGCTGAAATCGTTGTCGATGATGTTCTCAATGTAAGTACCAATCTCTGAGGCATCGCCGCGACCCAGCACGCCGTGCACGCGCTCGGGCGTGAGCTGGTCGGCTACGTACACGCAGCGGTAGCACAGAATGCAGCGCGTCATGTGCAGCTGAATGAGCGGGCCGATGTCGATTTTCTCGAAGGTGCGGCGCTCTTCCTCGTAACGGGTGGTGCTCAGACCGTGCTCAAAAGCAAAGTCCTGCAAGCTGCACTCGCCGGCCTGGTCGCACACCGGACAGTCGAGCGGGTGGTTGATGAGCAGCATTTCCACGATGCCCTTGCGCACGTCCATCACCTGCTCGTTGATGGTGTTTTCCACCACCATGCCGTCCTGCACTGTCGTGATGCACGAGGCCACCAGCTTGGGCATGGGCCGCGGGTCTTTGGCCGAACCGGCCGAAACCTTCACCAGGCAGGCGCGGCACTTGCCGCCCGAGCCCTTCAGCGGGGTGTAGTAGCACATGGCGGGCGGCACAATGCCGCCGCCAATCTGGCGGGCCGCATTCAGAATAGTGGTTCCGTCCGGGACCTCTACCTCTATGCCGTCGAAGGTTATTTTAGCCATTGGTTTGTTGCGTATTTAGGTCGTCATGCTGAGCATTCCGCGTATCAAGCGGCGACGCAGCGAAGTCGGAGCATCTCTACCGAGTAAGTAATTCAATCGACTCAACGAAGCGGTAGAGATGCTTCGGCAAGCTCAGCATGACGGGCTGTCTCTGTGCTGGTTTACGCCAGCACCGCCGCGCCGCGGTATACCGCGCCGGGAGCCGTAGCCTCTTTCGGATGGTTCACGTGCCACTCAAACTCGTGGCGGAAGTGGCGCACGGCGGCCGCTACCGGCCATGCGGCGGCTTCGCCCAGCGGGCAAATGGTATTGCCTTCAATCTGCTTGGCTACGCTCACAATCAGGTCGATGTCGTGCATCGAGCCATGGCCGTGTTCGAGGCGATGCAGTACCTTTTCCAGCCAGCCGGTGCCCTCGCGGCAGGGCGAGCACTGCCCGCACGACTCGTGGTGGTAGAAGCGCGAGTAATTCCAGGTATTCTTCACGATGCACGTCGTTTCGTCCATCGCAATGAAGCCGCCCGAACCCAGCATGGTACCGGTTACGAAGCCACCGTCGCTCAGCGACTCGTAGCTCATCAGTCGGTTTTCACCGGCGGCGGTTTTTAGAATTAACTCTTTCGGCAGAATTGGCACGGAGGAACCACCAGCCACTACAGCCTTCAACTCGCGGCCTTTCCAGATGCCACCGCAGTATTCATCAGAGTAGATGAATTCCTCCACCGGCAGGCCCAGCTCAATTTCGTAGATGCCGGGCTTGTTGAGGTGGCCACAGGCCGAAATGAGCTTGGTGCCCGTGCTTTTGCCGATGCCGATTTTGGCGTACTCGTCGCCGCCCTCGTTCACGATAACCGGCACAGCCGCAATGGTTTCCACGTTGTTGACCACTGTAGGGCGGGCATACAACCCCTGCACGGCCGGGAATGGCGGCTTATTGCGCGGGTTGCCGCGCTTGCCTTCCAACGATTCCAGCAGCGCCGTTTCCTCACCGCAGATGTAGGCACCGGCGCCGGGATGCACGTGCAAATCGAGCGAGTAGCCCGAGCCGAGAATGTTCTCGCCCAGGAAACCAGCCGCGTAGGCCTCAGCAATAGCCTTTTCCAGAATGCGCAGCACGTACAATAGCTCGCCGCGAATGTAGATATAGCTGGTGCGCGCGCCCAGGGCGTAACTACCCGTAATCATGCCTTCAATGAGCAGGTGGGGCAGTTTCGTCATCAGCTGCCGGTCCTTGAAGGTGCCGGGTTCCGATTCGTCGGCGTTGCAGACGAGGTAGCGCGGCACTCCTTCCGGCTTGGCCAGAAAGCCCCACTTCATGCCGGCGGGGAAACCCGCGCCGCCACGCCCGCGCAGGCCCGACTTTTTCACTTCCTCCGTTACCTCATCGGGCGTCATAGTCTTGAGCGCCTTTTCCACGGAGCGGTAGCCGCCGTGCTTGCGGTAGACCTCGAAGGTGTTGATGCCTTCGACGTTGATATGTTCGGTTAATAGCTTGCGGCCCATAATGGTAAGCGTTGTGCTGATGGCCAGCCGTTAGTTGTTTCTGAGGGAGTTGGGCAGGTCGTTTTCTTCCCACGACAGGATGGGGCGATGAATCTGCCCGCGCAGGTCGTTGAGCATGGCATCTACTGCTTCGGTCGTGTCGAGCTGCTCGTAGTACTGCTCGCGCACCTGCACCACGGGCGCAAAGCCGCAGGCAGCCAGGCACTCCACTTCTTTGAGCGTGAACAGGCCGTCGGGCGAGGTTTCGCCCACTTTGGCCCCGGTGATGCGCTCCAGATGTTCGGTTAGCTCGTCGGAGCCGCGCAGCATGCAGGGGCCCGTACGGCAGATTTCCAGCACGTGCTTGCCCACCAGCTTGAGGTTGTACATGGTGTAGAACGACGATACCTCGTACACTTCAATTGGCTTGATATTCAGGGTTTCAGCCACCAGGTCCTGCACCTCGGGACTCACCCAGCCGCCGAATTCAGCTTGCGCGATGTGCAGAATCGGCAGCAGAGCCGACTTACTCCGGTCATCCGGATAATGCGTGAGCAGGCGCTTAATTTCCGCCTGAGCAGCGGCAGAGAATTGCGGTTTGGCGGGCGCGGTGGTCGGCTCCATAGCAGTCAATTTCAACAAAAACTAAGCGTCCAGCTCGCCGGCGATGACGTTCATGGACGAGAGAATAACAATGGCGTCCGACAGCGTTGTGCCCACGGCCATTTCGGGATACGCCTGGTAATAAATGAAGCAGGGCCGGCGGAAATGCAGGCGGTAGGGCGTGCGGCCCCCATCCGAAACCAGGTAGAAACCCAGCTCGCCGTTGCCGCCTTCCACCGAGTGATACACCTCGCCAACAGGAGCATCAATCTCACCCATCACGATTTTGAAGTGGTAAATCAGGGCCTCCATGTTCTTGTACACGTCCGGCTTGTCGGGCAGGTAGTAGTGCGGGGCGTCGGCGTGATACGGGCCTTCGGGCAGGTTATCGAGCGCCTGGTTGATAATGCGCAGGCTCTGCCAGATTTCCTCGTTGCGCACGATGAACCGGTCGTAAGTATCGCCGTTGGTGCCCACCGGAATGTCGAACTCGAAGTCCTCGTAGGAGGAATACGGATTCATGGCGCGCACGTCGTAGTCCACGCCGGCGGCCCGCAGGTTGGGGCCAGTGAAACCGTAGTTCAGTGCCTTTTCTGCCGAAATCGGACCCACGTTCACCACGCGGTCCATGAAAATACGGTTGCGGTTGAACATCGATTCGAATTCCTTCATCACCACCGGAAAGCTTTTCAGCCAGGCCCGCAGCTTGGCGATGGCAGCCGGCGAAAGGTCGCGCTCCATGCCACCCACGCGGCCCATGTTGGTGGTAAGGCGGGCACCGCACACCTCCTCATAGATTTCATACACTTTCTCGCGCTCCTGAAACAAGTACAGGAAGCCAGTAAACGCACCCGTATCCACCCCCAGAATGGAGTTGCAGATGAGGTGGTCGGTAATACGGGCCAACTCCATCATAATCACGCGGATGTACTGCGCGCGCTTAGGTACGGTCACCCCGAGCAGCTTTTCCACCGTCATGTGCCAGCCCAGGTTATTGATGGGCGATGAACAGTAGTTCATCCGGTCAGTCAGCGTCGTGATTTGGTAGAAGGGCCGGCGCTCGGCAATCTTCTCAAAGGCCCGGTGAATGTAGCCAATGGTAGGCACGCCGGAGATAATCCGCTCGCCATCCATTTGCAGGATGTTTTGGAAAATGCCGTGCGTGGCTGGGTGCGTGGGGCCCAAGTTCAGCGTCGTCAGCTCCTGGCTGAAATCGTTGAGTAGGGGCATGAGCTGGCCGTCGCGCTGGGCAGCGGCCTCTTTGGTGATTTTGCGGGTGCCTTCCAGCGTGTCGTTTACTGCCATGATAAGGGTATCAGGGGCCTAGCGGCCAAAAAACAGGTCGGTTTTGTCTTCGCGGGTACCATCTTCCAGCGGATATTGCTTCCGCATGGGGTGGTAGTCCATGTCCTCCACGTTGAGGATGCGAATCAGATTGGGGTGGCCGGTGAAGATGACGCCGTAGAAATCGTAGGCCTCGCGCTCCATCCAGTTAGCGGCGGCGTAGAGGTTACTCAGCGTGGGCACCACCGGGTCGGCCACCGGGAAGAAGATTTTCAGGCGCAGCCGGATGTTTTGCGTCAGGCTGTGCAGGTGGTAAATCATGCCCAGCTCCTTGCCCTCGTTCTCGGGGTAGTTGATGCCGCACATGGTGGTCAGAAAGTTCAGCTTGATTTCCTGGTCCTGCTGCAAGCCGGCAATGACACCGTGGATGCGCTCCCGCGTGGTGGTCACCGACAACAGCCCATATTGCTCCTCCACGTCGGTAAACGTATCCTCGCCAAACAATTGGTGCAGCAAAGCCAGCACCCGCGCATTCTGGACCTTGATGGGGTCTTCGGCAACAGCGACTTCGGGAGCGGCGGCAGATTCTGGAGTCATTTCGTAGCTATTAGCTGAAAGCTGCTAACTGTTAGTTTGGTGTTCAGCTTTATACTGTTGGGCTCGAAAGAGGCTAACAGCTACCAGCTAATGGCTAACAGCTTACTTATTTGATGTTGTAAGATTCGAGCAAGGCCTGGTACTCGGGCGCATTGCGGCGGCGGAAGGATTCGTTGCGGGCGAGGTCCTGCACGCGCATCAGGCCGTCAATTACCTGCTCGGGGCGGGGCGGGCAGCCGGGCACGTACACGTCGACCGGGATGATGCGGTCGATGCCCTGCAGCACCGAATACGAGTCGAAAATGCCACCCGAGCAGGCGCAGGCGCCCATGGCCAGCACCCAACGGGGCTCGGCCATTTGCTCGTACACCTGCTTCACGATGGGGGCCATCTTCTTGGCAATGGTGCCCATTACCATGAGCAAGTCGGCTTGGCGGGGCGAGAAGCTGGGCCGCTCGGAGCCGAAACGCGAAATATCGTAGTGCGAGCCCATGGTGGCCATGAACTCAATGCCGCAGCAGGAAGTGGCAAAGGGCAAGGGCCAGAGCGAGTTGGCGCGGGCCATGCCCACCACCTTTTCCAGCGAAGTGGCAAAGAAGCCGGCGCCTTCAACGCCCTCGGGGGCTTCAACCGTTTTGATTTCCGGAACGCGGGTATCCATCATATAGAATTCAGATTTGGAGGCCTATCGGCTTAGTAACCAACACCAGCCTGGCAGCAAAAGTTTGGCCGAATTATGCCTCGTTCCAGCGCAGAATGCCTTTTTTGATGATGTACAGAAAGCCCGCCAGCAGAAAGAACATGAACAATATCATGGCAATGAAACCGTCGTTGCCCAAGGCCCGGAAGTTCACCGCCCACGGATACATGAAAATGACTTCGACGTCGAACAACACAAATACAATGGCCGTGAGGAAGTACTTCACCGAAATGGGGGCGCGGGCGTTGCCCACCGACTCGATGCCGCACTCAAAGGACGCGTCCTTCACGGCACTCTTGCGCTTGGGGCCCACGAGGTGGGAAACAATCATGGCAAAAGCTACGAAAGCCAGCGCCAGCCCAAACTGAATGAGAATGGGCAGGTAATCGGCAGGCTGGTAACCGTTGACGGGCAGGGCTAGATACATAGTGGTCAATTATATAGCAAACAGGCCTCACGGGCGCTGAAGGGCAAAGGTAACGCCCACGGGGTTGGGGCGCAATGTTATAAATGGCGGGCGGGTTTGCTGGCTATCTTTGGGTGTTAAGCAGGAACAAATGGAGCAGGAAAAACCCACCGCCAAGCGCTACTCTGTGGCCGAGTATATGGCCCTCGAAGTGCGGAGTGACGTCCGGCACGAATTCTTTGAGGGCGAAGTGTTTGCAATGGCGGGGGCTTCCATTCGGCACAATCTGCTGATTGGGAATTGCTTTCTGGCGCTGCGGACAGGGCTGCGGGGTTCAAAATGCCGGGTATTCACCGAAAGCGTGCAGTTAGCGGTCGAGCGCGGCCGCTACTACAACTACCCCGACGTAGCAGTTACCTGCACACCTGCCGATTTAGCGGCAGAGCGTACCATAGAATCTCCCGTTCTGCTGATTGAAGTACTGTCAAAATCCACTGCTAACCGCGACCGTAGCTGGAAATTCAACCAATACAAGCAGCTGCCGACATTACGTCATTACCTGCTGGTTTCGCAAACCACCTGCCTAGTGGAGTGGTACCGCCGCGAAGAGAGTGGGGTTTGGTCCTTCACGCCGCTGACGCTATTTACCGACTAGCTGTTCATTCCTGAACTGGGCTTGGCGTTGCGTTTGCAGGATGTCTACGAAGAAACCGGCGTTACGCAGATGTCCAATCATCCGGACCCAGAGGAATAAAAAAAACGGCCCGCATCGAATGATGCGGGCCGTTTTTTTTAGGGTTTACAAACCCTTGTCGCGGTTCAGGTCTTCGGCGGGCTCGGCACCCAGGAAGGGGTACCGGTAGTCGACGACGGGTACGAAGGTTTCCTTGATGGCGCGGGGTGATACCCAGCGAATCAGGTTGAGCGACGAGCCGGCTTTGTCGTTGGTGCCGGAGGCGCGGGCGCCACCGAAGGGCTGCTGGCCCACCACGGCGCCGGTTGGCTTGTCGTTGATGTAGAAGTTGCCGGCCGCGTGCTGCAGGCGCTTGCTGGCCAGGTCAATGGCGTATCGGTCCTGGGCAAACACGGCGCCGGTGAGGGCGTAGGGCGAGGTGCTATCCACTAGGTCCAGCGCTTCTTCAAACTTGTCGGCGTCGTACACGTGCACCGTAAGCACGGGGCCGAACAGCTCCTCGCACATGGTCACGTATTTCGGGTCTTTGGCGAGGATAATCGTGGGCTCAATGAAATAGCCCTTCGACTTGTCGTAGCCACCGCCGGCAATGATTTCAGCGTTCGGGTCGGCCTTGGCGGCGTCGATGTACTTGGCCAGCTTATCGAACGACTTCTCGTCGATTACGGCGTTGATGAAGTTGCCGAAGTCCTCCACGTCGCCCATTTTGAACGAGGCCAGGTCTTCCTTCACGTAGCCGAGGATTTCATCGGCGGTATTGGAAGGCAGGTACACGCGCGAGGCGGCCGAGCACTTCTGGCCCTGGTACTCAAATGCGCCCCGGCTCATGCCCACGGCTACGGCTTTGGGGTGGGCCGAGTGATGGGCCAGGATGAAGTCTTTGCCCCCGGTTTCGCCCACAATGCGCGGGTAAGATTTGTAGCCGGCAATGTTTTGGCCGATGGTTTTCCAGATGTTCTGGAACACGCCGGTAGAGCCGGTGAAGTGGATGCCGGCAAAGTCGCGGTGGGCGAAAATAACGTCGCCGGCCGTGGGGCCGTCCACATACACGAGGTTAATCACGCCGTCGGGCACGCCGGCTTCCTTAAACAGCTCCATCAGCACCTGGGCCGAATAGATTTGGGTGTTAGCAGGCTTCCACACAACGACGTTGCCCATCATGGCCGCCGAAGACGGCAGGTTGCCGGCAATGGACGTGAAGTTGAACGGCGTGAGGGCGAACACAAAACCCTCCAGTGGGCGGTGCTCCACGCGGTTCCACATGCCGGGCAGGCTCTCGGGCTGCTGCTTGTAGATTTCCTGCATGTAGTACACGTTGAAGCGGAAAAAGTCAATCAGCTCGCACGCGGCGTCGATTTCGGCCTGAAACGCATTCTTGCTCTGGCCCAGCATGGTGGCCGCGTTGATGCGGGCCCGGTAGGGGCCGGCCAGCAGGTCGGCGGCTTTGAGGAACACGGCGGCGCGGTGCTCCCAGGGCAACTCGGCCCAGGCGGTGCGGGCGGTCAGGGCGGCCTCAATGGCCTGCTTCACGTGGCTGGCGTCGCCGGCGTGGAAGTGGCCAATGGTGCGCTGGTGGTCGTGCGGCGGGCTGATGCGCTGGGTTTTGCCCGTGCGCACCTCTTTTCCACCGATGTACATCGGAATGTCCAGCTCCAGGTTGCGCAGGCTCTTGAGCTGCTGCTGCAACTCCAGCTTCTCTTTCGAACCGGGCGCGTAGCCTTTCACAGGTTCGTTA
Source organism: Hymenobacter sp. IS2118 (assembly GCF_000715495.1). Taxonomy (GTDB): domain Bacteria; phylum Bacteroidota; class Bacteroidia; order Cytophagales; family Hymenobacteraceae; genus Hymenobacter. The sequence continues at coordinate 11,549 of NZ_JNLX01000050.1, forward strand.
ATGGGGATGGGGACGTTGAAAAAGGCGTTGGCCATGGGGTTCGGGTTAGGTGGTGTGGGAGTTTTGGTGCGGTAGGTCAAAGGTAAAGCGAATCTTAAAGCAGCGGCAGTAGCGCGCGCACCTGGCGCAGCAAATCGTCGCGGGAGCCGGTGTTGTGCAGGGTAGCGGCGAAGTGGGGGTAGTCGTCCATCGCCGTTTCGCTGGGGTGGTTGTCGTCGCGGGTACCGTCGCCGCGTTGGCGCAGCGGGTCGCCTTCCACGCGCAGCATCAGGCCACCGCGGGCCCGAATGGGGTTGGCCTCGTTGGGGAATCGCACGTCGGGTACCAGCACAAAGGCATCGGGCGGTAGGCCGGCAAAGAAGGCATCCACCCACACCAGCGGCTCCCATACGCGCAACGCCTGGCCCACCTGCTGGAGCATTTCGCCCCGCGTGCGCCCAAAAGTGGGCACCAGTTGGGTCTTGCCTTTTTGGGAATAATAGGGCGCCACGTCCTCGCCCGTCAGGGCTGCGCACACGGATTTAATAGAGTCGCCGAAAGAGCGAACCTGCCAGAGGCGCTCGGGCTGCAACTGTTGCAGCAGGCGGGCCACGGTGTCTTTGCCGCTGCCACGGCGTCCGGAGAGGCCAATGAGGTGTACCATGAATTGAATTTTTTCTAACACTGCATTTGTCAGAACGTCATGCTGAGCGCAGTCGAAGCACCTCTACCGCATTGGTAAATCTGATTACTTGCGCGGTAGAGATGCTTCGGCAAGCTCAGCATGACGTGCTAATCGAATGACCTGCTCCTACAAAATGCCCTTCAACTCGCTCAGACAGCTGATTTCGTGCGTTATCGTATTGAAGTGTCGGCGCTTGTCGGGGTTGAAGTATACTTGGTCGATGCCGGCGTTGTAGGCGCCCAGCACGTCGCATTCCAGGTTGTCGCCAATCATGAGGCTTTCGGCCTTGGTGGCGCCGGTGCGCTCCAGGGCGTGGGCAAACATGCGCGGGTCGGGCTTGAGGTGGCCGCTGTGCTCGGAGGTAATCACTTCCTCGAAGTAGTGCGTGAGGTTCGACGAAGCCAGCTTAATGGCCTGTATGTCGTTGAAGCCGTTGGTTATCAGGTGCAGACGGTAGTTGGGCTTGAGGTAGTCCAATACGTCGTGGGTGAAAGGAAATACCGCCGATTTATGGGGCAGAATGTCCGTGAACTCCGCCGAAATAGTGGCTGGGATTTCCGCTTCGGGCACGCCCAGCTTCGTCAGCGTCCGCACAAAACGCACGTCGCGCAGTTGCTGCTGCGAAATTTTATTGCTCTGGTACAAGCGCCACAGGGCATGGTTGACGTCGCTGTAAACCCGCACAAACTCCTCCACCCGAAAGCTGCGGTAACGCGCAAAATCGTGCCGCTCAAACAGCAGGTGCAGGGTTTCGTTGGCGTTTTTCTCGAAGTCCCACAGCGTGTGGTCGAGGTCAAAGAATATGTGACGGTATTTCACGAAATAGCGGTTAATGGTTAGTTGTTAACGGTGAGTAGTGGTCAACGGTGAGTGGGGATGTTCAATTCTCTCCTAATCATTGACCACTAACCGCTCACCACTAATTAATGCTGCCCGCCAGCGCCATGCTCAGCACCCCGGCCAGCATGATGCCCTTGCACCAGGCGCTGAGGTACTTGAAATGGTGGCGGCGGTCGGCGCGGAACAGCAGGCGCGTGAGTTGGGCCATGGGCAGCAACACCAGCAGCACGAGCCACGCGCCCAGCGGCCAGTGCCCGCTCGCCAACAACCGGCCCGTGGCGCCCAGGGTTAGCAAGGCCAGGCAGGCCAGGAAAAACCCGGCCACCCACTTGGTGCGCGCCACGCCCACCACCAGGGGCAGGGTGCGGCAGCCATGCTGGGCGTCGCCGCGCATGTCTTCCACATCTTTCACTATCTCGCGCACCACCGTGAGCAGGAACGCGGCCAGCGCGTAGGGCCACACCACGCTGTTGCTGTCGTTGCGCTGCAGTTGCAACTGCAGCTCCGGCAGCAGCACCAGCGCCGCCGTGAGCGTGGCAATGCTCACGTTGCCCACCAGCGCCACCCGCTTGAACCGGGCCGAGTAGCCCCACAGCAGCAGGGCCGTGCCCAGCGTGACGGCCCCCAGCACCGGGTGCAGCCACCCCGCCAGCAGCACGCCCACCGTGCTCAGCAGCAAGTGGGCCAGCATGGCCTTGCGCCGCCGCACCACCCGCCCAATCACCAGCCGGTCGGGCCGGTTGATGGCATCAATTTTCACGTCGTAGTAGTCGTTGATGATGTAGCCGGCCGCCGCCACCAGCAAGGCCGCCACCACCAGCAGCCCAAATCGGGGCTGGAGCAAGGCTTCCTGCACCGGCAGCTCGGGCAGGAGCAGGCCAGCCCGCACCAAGGCCAGGCACAGCAGCATGATGAGCAGGTTGGGCCAGCGCACCAGCGTGGGCAAGGCCGTGCCCAACCCTCCCGCCGGGGGCGAGGGCAACGGCGTGGCGTGCTGGGGCGGGAGGGAGGACATGAAGCGGCGGCGAAGCGCAAAGGTCGGCTTAAAGAGCGGGTCAATGGCGGCGGCGCGCGGCAACCAGGCAACAAAAAAGCTCCTCCGGAATGGGAGAAGCTTTTGGTGGGTTGCCCCAGGGGGTGTGGGGTAGCCTTAGATTTTGCGCACGTTCACGGCGTTGATGCCTTTGCGGCCTTCCTGCGTTTCGAACTCCACCTGGTCGTTTTGCTGCACCGTAGTGCCATTCAGGCCGGTTACATGGACGAAAAAGTCTTCCTTCGTCTCGTCGTCTGTTACGAAGCCATAGCCTTTGTCTTCGTTGAAAAATTTAATGATGCCGGTTTTCATGCAAAAAAACAAATGTGGAAAGATGGGAAACTGCCCGGGTAAGGGCTGCAGAAATGCCTGAAATGGGTTGTGGTCCAATTCAGTTGCAGCTTACGCGGGAACTCAGCAGTGGGTTGGCTGCTCGCTCCCATAAAGCCACCGACTATTTGTTATCGCGCCACTCATACACCCACTTAGCCTGGATTTGCTCCAGGTGGCCTTCGGTGGCCTGCTCGCGGGTACCATCAAAATTATTCAGGCTCAACACCCAATCAATTAAATCGGTGAAGCGGATGCGGTAGATTTTGGCTTCGTTGAATTCGCTGCCAAACTTCTCGTAGAGCGCCATGGCAATGTCCTCGTGGTCGGCCCAGTGCATGGGCGGCTCAAAGTGGTTCATTCTGGTTGGGGTATAAGGGTAAGGGGGTAGGAGGGTGGGAGTTGTTAGGGGAAGAGAGTAGATGTTAAAACACATTTTACCCTCCTACACCCATGCCCGCTCACCCTTCTGCCCTAAAAAACTAGTGTCCCAGAAAATGCTGGGGCGGCACGGTCACCACCAGCTGCATATCGGCTTCTACCACGCACTGGCAGGCGAGGCGGGAGTTGATGCGCGGGTTCTCGGCGCGGTCAATGAAGTCCTCTTCCTTGTCGCTGATTTCGGGCAACTCGTCGCCGCCCGCGTTGATGTAGACGTGGCAGGTGCTGCAGCCGCACACGCCGCCGCAGTTGTGCTGCAGCTGGATGCCATTGTTGAGGGCCACGTCGAGGACCGACTCGCCGGGAGCCGCCACGTGGGTCTGGGGCGGCTGGCCGTCGCTGAGCTGGAAGGTGATGGTAGTGGCGGGAACAGACAAAACGAGAAACGAAAAAGCGAAAAAAGACACGGCGTTTGCCGCCGCAAAGGTACTTCGCCCGGCTCGGGCATCAAAGTTGGGCTTGAATGCTGGCGGTGAGCTGCTCATAAAGCGCCTGCCACGCCGGATACCGGGCCAGCGCCGCCTGGTGGGCGGCCAGCGTGGGGGCATCGCGCCGCGCCGCCGGTCCCGTTTGCACCGCAAATGGCGGATTGGCCAAGGCTTTATTTACCGTTTCGCGCACCAGCGGGGCCAGCAGCTCGGCCGGCAGGTTGGCTTCGGCCAGCAGGGCATCAGCAATGCCTAACAGGTGGTTGGTGAAATTGTTGGCAAAAACTGCCGCTACGTGCAGCTTGAGCCGCTGGGCCGAGTCGAGCAGCCGCACGTGCTGGCTAAGGCTGTGGGCTAGGGCCAGCAGCAGGATTTCAGCCGCCGCATCGGCAGCTTCTATACAAAGCGGTACCGCCGGCCAGTCGATGGCACGGCCGGGGCTAAAGGTCTGGAGCGGGTAGAATACGCCGCCGCGCACCGTGGGCTTCACGGCAAATACAGATAGGGGTAGGGCGCCGGCGAGGTGTGCCACCACTGCCTCATCGGGCCAGGTAGTGCGGGCCAGTAACGGGACCACGGCGGCATCGGGCACGGCCAGCAGGTACACATCGGCAGCGGGTAGTGGCGCCGACAAGCGGGCCAGGGCGCGCGCACCGGGCAGCTGCGCGGCCAGGGTTTTGGCCGCCGGTGCGGTGCGGTTCCACACAAAAACTACTTCGTGGCCGGCTGCGGACAACGCCGGGCCGAGTTGGCTGGCCACGCGGCCGGCGCCGAGTATCCCAACGCGAAGTGAACCGGCCGGCTGATGTTGCATGCCGCAAAGCTACGGCAGGCTCTCGCTCAGGCGTCAACCCCATCCCCTAGCCCCTTCCCCTCCGGGAGAAGGGGGACTAATTACTAATTTTCTAGTCTACAAATTCTAAGCTAGAGCTAGAAACTAGTTCCCCTTCTCCCGGAGGGGAAGGGGCTAGGGGATGGGGTCAATGCCTGAACGGCCCTGATATACAACACCCGGTCGCTTTACCTCACGCCACCGGCTGGGGCTTAGCCGCCTGCGCCGGCGCGGCCGGAGCATCGGCTACCGCCGGAGAGCCGCCCTTGCGCCCGCGCTGCCACACGCTCAGCCCGAAGCCGAAGGTCATGAGCAGGGTGCCGCTCCAAAGCAGATTGATGAAGGGCTTTTCCATGGCTTTCAGAATGACGTAGTCCTTCTGGGTGGTGCTCACGGCGAAGGTGAACTTGCCGGCAACCGGGTCGATGTTGGTGAGGCTCAGGCGCACGCCCAGGTCGTCTACTTCGTCGGGCACGCGACCCACCAAGCGGTTACGCACTAAAAACACGGGGTGCACGTGGTACTGGCGCTTTTCGCCGTGCACTATCATGTCGGCCTGCAGGGCAAGGTCGCCTTTCTGCAGGTTGAGGCCGGCGGTTTCGTGGGCCGGCTCAATGGCGCGGAACACGGCAAAATAGTCGTTCAGGAAAATAGTGTCGCCAACGGCCAGCACGTGGTCTTTTTCCTCGCTCCACTGCTTTTCCTTGCGGGGGTCGAGCACGGAGCTCACGTGCGAGTAAATGTCGTGGGTCCAGAACTGCTTCACGGCGGGCGAGGCCAGCAGGCCGCCTTCGCCCATTTCGTCGTTCACCTGCGCCCGGGGGTAGAGGGAAAACTCCTTGCCCGTTTCCCGCTCCTTGTAATTGATGCGGTAGTAGGTGTTTTCGGGCAGGATGGCCACGGTGTCACCGGTCTTGTAGTAGGTTTTGTCCCCGGCTACGATGGGGGCACGGGCCAGTGCCGTGTACTCGTCATCGGTGCGGAACAGGAACTGCTTATCGACGTAGCCGGGCACACCGGGCACGTCAAAGAACTGGCCGGTGTAAGTGAGGTCGTAGTTCTGCATCTTGGTGGTTTCGTTGCGCCACAGCAGCACGTTGTCGCGGTTCAGCGACTCGTCGAACTCGCGCGAGTAGAGCAGGCCCGATACGTTGCGTGAAATAATGTTGGAATACCCTGAGGAGGCCAGAATGCCCAGCAGCATCAGCGCAATGCCCAGGTGGGCCACCGCCCCGCCCGATAAGCGCACCCCGCGCCGCAGCAAAGTGAAGATGGTGCCAAAGTTGGCCAGCACCCCAAACAGGCCCGCCAGCGTGAGTACCACGTAAGCCGGCGTAATGGTGAGGCCGTTGTAGCGCACCAGCAGCACTACGAGCGCCGTGCCCAGCAGCGTGAGCAACGTGGGCGCAGTGAGGGAGTTCACCAGCGTGGTTTTGTCGTTGCGCTGCCACCACATGATTTGGGCCACGCCCGAAAGCAGGGCCACAAATACCCCCATCCAGAGCTGGGCCTTGGAGTAGTGGGCAATCTGGTCGGCGGGCAGGGCCACGTTGGTCTTAATGCCAATCAGGCCCATAAAGGAGTTGTAAACCGGAATGCTGGTAGTGAACAATACCTGGAAAGCGCCCAGGCACAGCACCGTAGCGCCCACAAACACCCACAGCTCGGGGTTGTAAAGCGTCAGCTCTTTCTCGGAAATCGGAATTTCCTTCCACCGGTAAACCAGCAGCCCAATGGCCAGCACCGAGAACACGGCCATGTAGATAAACAGCTGCCCGGACAGGCCCAGGTCCGTAAACGAGTGCACAGAGGCGTTGCCCAGCACCCCGCTCCGGGTGAGGAACGTGGCGTAAAGAATAAGCACGAAGGTGGCAATAACCAGCGCAAACGAGGTACGCAGGCCGGTGCGGCGCTTCTGCCACAGCACCATGCCATGCAGCGAGGCCACCAGCACCAGCCAGGGAATGTACACGGCGTTTTCGACCGGGTCCCAGTTCCAGTAGCCGCCGAAGTTCAGCGTTTCGTAGGCCCAGTAGGCGCCCATTACCACGCCAATGCCCAGCACGCCGCCGCCGATGAGCGTCCAAGGCAAGGCGGGCTTCACCCAGGCGGTCAACTCGCGCTTCCAGAGGCCGGCAATGGCGAAGGCGAAGGGCACCAAGGTGAGCGCAAAGCCCAGGAACAGCGTGGGCGGGTGAATCACCATCCAGTAGTTCTGCAGCAGGGCGTTGAGGCCAGTGCCGTCCTTGGGCACGAAGTCGGGGTTCAGCTTGAACACCGGCAGGTCGGTCAGGAAGTCACGCAGCAGAATAAACGGTGACGAGCCAATCTTGACATCGCCGAGCACGATACCAAGAATCATACTCACCAAAAACAGCTGCACGCCGCTGAAAACGGCCATCACCGGCGCCTCCCACTTGCGGTTGAAGCGCATAATGAAAAGGCCCAGAACCACGTGCCAGAATATCCAGAGCAGGAAGCTACCCTCCTGGCCTTCCCAGAAACAAGAAATCATGTACTCCACCGGCAGGTGGTTGGAGCTGTGGCTCCAGGCATAATAATATTCGTAGCGGTGAGCCTGAATGATGTTGAACAAGCACCCAATGACGCTGAACACGGCCAGGCCGTGCACGAAAAAAGCGCCGCGCGCCACGCGCAGCCAGGAGGCATCGTCGTTGCCCAGCGCCCGGCCCCGCGTGGCCTGGAAGTAGCCGTACGCGGCCACCAAAGCCGCCGCAAACGCTACGATAACGCTCAGGTGGCCAATATTTCCAATTAATAAGTTCATAAGAAGCAGGTAAATCAGGCAGGCAGCGCCACGGCCGAGCCGGGGCGTAATACTTCGTAACGGTTCAAAATTCTGGGGTGGAAGCTGGCGGGCAACAGTGCCCAATCGTGCACATCCACAAAAATAGGCAGGTTGCTGTCCGTCAGGGCTTCACGCAGTTGGCTGAGCACACCGGCCGGAATTTCCTGCAAGTCGGCTCCACGTAGTACCAGGTCCAGGTCGCTGCCCTCGTGCGCGTTGCCGTTCACGCGGCTGCCGTAAGCCCACACGGCCACGGCTGGGGGCAGGTGCCTGGCCAGCACTTCTTGTAGCATTGCTACGTAGCGGGGATTAAGGTCGAGCATGATTTAATACAGCGGTTTACCGTGGAGCAATGCCGCCAAAGCCTTGGCATCTACTACAAACTGTGGCAAAAGCTTGATGGTTTTTTCCGCAAATCCTACACCGTAGTCGTGCGCCGTCGTGTTGCGATTGTCCCGGTACAGGAGCCAGCGCTCCCCAACAGTAGTATCGAGTAGTCCGTGCTGGACCGCCGCTCGAAAAATATCCTTATACATCAGCGCCTCAGCGTGACGGGGGGTGGCATAATAAGGACGGAGTGCCTTTTTAAGCAGCTTGCCAGCTTGTTCTATAATGATTTCAAACTCCTTCACACAGGCCGAACGGTACAACTCGTAAGCAACCGACTCAGGCGCAGTTTCCTGCAATAGCGCCAAGCCCTGTTCAAGGGCCAGGGCACAGCGGGTAAGCAGCGAAGTGTCGAGTGCAGTCATTGAAAATGCAAATTTACCGCAACGACGCTTGGGGTGGCAGTACTAATAACAATTTATCGGTGAAAAAGTGACCACGCAGCGGGTGACAGGTGATTTCGACGGCAATTTTTTCTATTCCGGCCTCCTGCCACTTGCGTACTGGCACGTGGCCCTGGCGCCGGTTGGCGGGCTGGTTTATCAGTTGCCGAGATAACAACACGCGGCCGGTGCTAGGGTTGGTGATGACCACCGATAAATTGGATTTGGTGGGGTACTTATTCAGTGGCAACTCCAGCACGGCAGGTTCGGCGTCGGCTCCCGGCAGGGTAGCGCCCGGGCCGTAGCCGTACCACCACTGGCGCAGCCGCACCGGCGCCGGGCCCGCATCGCCCTTGGCCGTTACCACTTGGTAGTCGTAGCTGCCGGGTCCGGGCAGGGTGTCGGTCACGGTATAGCTCATCACCGGGCGGCCGTAAGTGTCGCGCTGCACGGGCACAAGGCGTACTTCGGTGCTGCGGTACTGGTGCACCTCGCGGCGCATGAGGCGGCTAGCGGGAGCGGTTGCCAGAGAATCAGGCAGGGTCCAGTTGAGCTCTACCACGCGGCTGGCGGTGGGCAGCACGCGGGTGGGGTTGGGCGGAAAGTAGCTCACGGGCATTCCTGCGGCCTGCCCGCTCACTTGCAGCGTAAACTCACAAAAGTCTTTGAGGTAGCCGTCCACGTTCAGCAGGTAAGGCCGGCCGGCGCGCAACGAGTCCAGGGTTACAAACACGTCGTCCTGGGTGCCGAGGGAAGTGCAGCTCAGGATGCGGCAGGTGGCCGGCTGGCAGGGCTGGCCGGTGAGCACCACCAACTGCACCCCGCGCACATCGCGGCACTTTTGCCCGCCGATGTTGATGAAGTACCGGCCGGAAGCAGCAGGCGTAAACTCAAACCATTGGTCGTTGTGGTATTCGATGCATTTGCCCGTGAGGCGTTCGTCCACGCAGCCGCGCTGCACGGTGCAACCGGTGGTGCTGGACGTCACCGCTTCCTCCAGCCTCAGCACGCGTCGGTTCTCGATGTTGTCGTTGGCCACCTGCGCTGAAGCGGCCGAAGTACCAGCAATCAGCAGCAGTAATTGAAAAAGTGCGCCAAGCCAGAAGCGAAAATTCGTTTCTGTACCCCGAGTTCTTATCAGTCGTGTGGCTAGCAATTATTTAACCGAAGCCGTGGCCCCGTCCAGGTCCTTCTTCACGTACTTGCTAGGGCACTTCAGTAGGATTTTATCGGCCATAAAGACCTTGCCGCGCATGTTGCCGGTAATCACCACTTGCTCGGAGGCGTCGAAATCCTGCGGCTTGGGGTTGTTGTACACCACGCGCTGGGCTACCTGCAGCGTATCTACCAGCGTGAAGGCGAAGTAGTTGGGGTCCGTCATGGGGTCGTACTCCAGGTCGATGGGGCGCTGCTGGCCATCGCGCAGGAGCTTGCCCACCACGTGCACTTTGGTGGCGTTGCCCTCGGCGGCCCGCTGCCGGGCCTCACCGAAGCCCACGTACACGCTGGCATCGGCCGTGGTGCTGAGGATGATGGCGGCAGCCACCGCAATAATGGCCATGACGAAAAGGTGCGACTTCTTCATATTGGATAGTGGTCGAGTGGGCGAATAATTCAGCTTAATGCCCGAGCTACTCGCAATTTAACAACAGCTAACAAGGGGCTTTGGGTCCCGGCTATTTCTTTATTTGTTGCTCCAGTTTGCTCACCTTCCGGTCGAGGGTGATGAGGTAGAGCAGCAGGCCCGCTACAATGAGGCCGACCACGGCCGCCACCACGTAGATTTTGCCGTTGGCCCGCAGGGCATCGGCCATCTCGGGTGCCTCGGCCGACTGCGCAAACGCCGTGCTAATGGATAGCATCATCAGCAGGAAAAAGCCAGCCAGACGCTGGAAATAGCTAGTTTTCATCGTGTTTCGATTGCAGGAAAGCATAGCGGCTGCTAACCTGGGTGAGCCAGAAGGCAAATAAAATCCAGCCGATAACGACTGGGTAAAACAGCTTGCGCATGGTGTCGTCGAGGTCGTACTGGCTAAAGCCGGGGTTGCCGGTTTGGCCAGGGTGCAGCGACGGCCCGCTCAGGCGCGGCAGAATGAAGAGCAGCGGCACGACGGCCGCAAACGCGAAGATGTTGTAGATGGCCGACACGCGGGCCCGCTGCTGGTCGTCGCGGAACGAGCCGCGCAGCACCAGGTAAGCGCCGTAGATGAGCATGGCCACAGCCGCGCCGTTCAGGCGCGGGTCGGGCGTCCACCACGCGCCCCAGGTGAACTTGGCCCACAGGCTGCCCGTAGCCAGGCCCAGCAGGCCCAGTACAATGCCGGTCTTGGCCGACTCGTGGGCCAGGGTATCGAGCCGGGGCGAGGGATTGCGCAGGTACTGAATGGAATACCAAACGGACACCAGGAGCACCATAATCATGGAAAACCACATGGGCACGTGGAAAAACAGGTTCCGAATGCTCTCGTTCACAATGGGTAGGGGCGGCACGCTAACCAGAAAGCCCGCCGCCGAGCCGCCCACCAGCAGTAGCACCGTCAGGGCTTTCCAGAACAAGCCGGGGCTGCGCTGCTCTATCAGGCGCTGGCCGCCCCACACGCCCGCCACGGTGAAGACCAACCCCAACACACTGCCAATAATTTTTGCACTCGTCATATCGAAAAGCTATGCACCAGGAGCCACGGGCTACCCGCGCCACAGGTAAGGAAACAACACATAAGACAGCGCGCCCACCAGCATGTTTAGCGCCAGCAGTGTGAGCAGCGATTGGTCGCTCACGCTGCGGTCCAACCCGTCCAGGGCGTTCTTGCTCACCTTAATGAGCAGCAGCAGCATGGGCACCATCACCGGGAAGCCGAGCACGGCCATGAGAGTGGCGCCGTTGCCGCCGGCCTTGGCCGCAATGCCCGATACCAGGGTGAGCGTGGTAGCGAAGCCTACGGCGCCCAGCAGCAGGTTGGCCACAAACAGCGGCGCGTCCTGAATGGGGTTGCCGAGAAAAACGGTGTAGAGAAACAAGCCCAGCAGCGCCACCGCCATCAACAGCAGAGCGTTATAGAGCATTTTGGCCAGAATAATGGCCTGGGGCCGCACCAGCGTATAGTAGTAGAGCCGCTGGCCAGGGCTTTCCTGCATAAACCCTTTTGCCACGGCATTGATGGCCGCAAACAGCAGAATGACCCACAGCAGCGCGTTCCAGGCCGGGGCTGGGGGCTGGCCGCCGCGCAGGCTAAAACTCAGAAAGCACACAAACACCGTGCTGCCCACGTACAGCAGCAACCCGCCCAGCGCCGACTTCTGCCGCCATTCGAGGCGGAAGTCTTTGGCTAACAGAGTAGTGATTTCACGGAGCAGCGGCACGGGCAGGGGTTCGGTTTCGGGCCGCAAATATACGACCGCAGTGAACGAATGAGGGTGAAAGCAGAAGCGTGCCGTATTACCCAAACAAAAGAAGCGCCGCCGGAAAAGCTCCAGCGGCGCAACATAAAAATCCGTAGAATCCAAAAAAGCCGGCTAAATCTGGGGTTAAAAGTCGTAGCCCAAGGTGAGGTAGAGCTTCGGGTCTTTGGTGACGTAGTTTTCCTGCCCCCAAGCCACATCAGCCTTGCCGTAGAAGCCCAGCAGCGTGGAGCGCGCACCCACGCCATAGCCCACCAAAAATGGGTTGCGAAAGTTAATGACAGTGGCCGAGAAGAAGTTGCCGTTGCCGCCAGTGACTTCGGTGTTGGAGGAATTGTCCGTTCCAAAAGGATTGGTGCCGCTATACGCAGTGCCCGCATCGACAAAGCCAGTGAGCTGCAGGTTGCGGAAGAAGCCCGAATAAATAGGCTTGCGGGCAAAGTACTGGATAATGGGAATGCGCAACTCGCTATTGAACAGCACGTAGCGCGGCCCGCTGCGGGCGCTGTAATCGAAGCCGCGCAGGTTGGTCACAAATTCCTGGTTGAATACCTGGTCCGGCGCACTGTAATTCATCGGAAAGCGGGCGTCCTGGTAGTCGGCGTTCAGCCAGTTGTCCATGCCGCCCAGGCGGAAGAGCTGCTCCCGCCGCCCAAAAAACTGCCCGTAGCTGGCCCGGTTGGCCCACACTATGGAGCGGCTGATTTTCTGGTAGTGGCGCAGGTCAATCACGAATTTGCCAAAATTCAGGCTCTTATTGTCCAGGTTGTTCTGTTGCTGAATACTGGCTTTCAGGCGCGTGCCGCTCACCATGTTCACGCCGGTAGCAATGCTGTTATCGAACACCAACTCCCCGCTGTAGCCCAGATAGCTGGAACTCTCGTCGTCTTCGGTCGAGACGTTGCCCAGCCGGGTGCGCGAAATATTCACGAGGCGAGGGCCGCCGCGCACGCTCAGGTTGTGGGTGAGCGGATAAGCAATAGTGGGCGCTACCTCGTGGCGGCCGTAGCGGAAAGGGCCACCAATGTCGAAAAAATACGCTTGCTTCTGATAGGCCACGCCCCAGTCGTAGCGCTTGGTAAGGTTGGTGTAGGAAACCCGGATGTTGCTGGTGCGCAAGTCAAAAAGTCCAAACAAGCTGGCATCGATGCGCTGGTTCTCCAGCACGTCGGTCAGCGCGGCTTTGAACTGCAGGCCCATGCCCAGCAGCTGGTCCACGAAGAGCGCACTCGAAACATTATCGGCCATAAAGCGCGTGTCGTAGCGGAAAGGGCCGGCAAGTGGGAGGTCGGCCTTGGCCTGCGCCGCTGCCGAGGCTGCGGTGGGCGTCAGGCGCCGCCGCTTGGTTTGCGAAGGCTGCGTGGGCTCATCTTCCTCAAACTGGTAGTCACTGGTATTCACGGTGCCGGTGGCCCTGGTAGCCGTACCCGCCGCTGCCGGAACGGCCGCATCCGAAGCTACTGGTGCGGGCGCCGGGGCTGGCTTGGGCGTGGCGGCGCGGGGCGCGGCCGACCGGTCTTCCAGGGTTTGCTGACGGGCAGTTTTGGTGAGGGGCAGGGCCGGGGGCAGCGGATAAGTGGGGTACACGTACAGGATGTCGCGGGCCTGGGCCGGGGCCACAAACACCAGCGCCGAGGTCTGCGAGCTATAGTCGAAGTCCTGCGTGTTGGGCAGCCAATTGGTTAGCAGGGTGCGCTCTTTGGTTTTGAGCGAATAGCGGTACAGCGCCCGCACGCCACTTTCTTCGCCTAGGTACAGCACCTCGTCATCCGAAATGGCGCGGGGCCGAGTTTCATTCGAAATGGTGCTCACCATCGTTTCCACCGGCGTGGCGCGCCCGTCGAGGTGGTAGATGAATAGGTCGTAATTGTTCACCACGTTCTGGAACGTGGCCGGCCGGGCCTGGCCCAACGAGTCGAGGTAGCGGTTGGAGCTGAACACCAAACCCTGCCCGCCGGGCAAAAACACGGGCTGCACGTCGTCAAACAGGTCATTGGTGAGCTGCTCGGGCTTGCGGCTGCCCGCCCGCAACAGGTAAATGTCGTTCTGCCCATCGCGCACGGCGCTAAACACGAGGGCCTTGCCATCGGGCGCGTAGCTCATGCTCAACACCTGGTCGTAGCCATCAAACACCGAGGCGGGCCGCGAAAACCGCACGGCTTCCCGAATGCGGGTGACCAGGCCGAGGCCCTTGGCATCGCGCAGGCGCAGGGCCATTTCGCCGCGCCGCATCTCGGCCATCGCCACCTGGGAGTTACCGCGCCAAGCCACCACGGGCAGGCGGGTTTCCACCTGTTGGTCGGGCGTTTTGTGGCCGCCCCGGCTGATGATGTGGCGGCGCGAGCCGTCGCGGTTCATCACCACCACGCGGTAGCGGCCCTGCTCGTTCTGAGCGTAGGCCACTTGTTGGCCGTTGGGACTCAGCGTGGGCTGCGAAAACACATCGGCGTGGCGGTTGCGGCCGCTTTGCCGGAATTTTTTTTCCGGCTCCACCAGCGTGGCTACCGGCTGGCCGTTCAGGTCGCGGTAGTACGTCAGCCAGTCTTTCATGAAGACCTTGAATGGTACGTTCAGCGAGGAGCTGATGCCCACTTCCACGTCGCGGGTGATGCGCGTGAGGTTGAGAATGTTCTGAATGGTGGTGTAGCCGTAGCGCTCGGCCACGTAGTTCCAGATGCTCTGGCCGGCCAGCGTGGAGCTACGCAGAAAATACGGCGCCGTGCGGTTGCCGGTGGGGTACTGCTTGCTCATGTCGCGCATGAAACCGTCCATGTCCACGCTCCAGCCTTCGGCAGCGTAGGCCGAAGCTCCGCCGATAAACCAGTTGGGCAGCTGCAGCAGGTAGCTGCTTTGCAGCACTTCCTTCAGCGAGCCGCCGTACATCATATCATTGAGCAGCACCTGCGTAATCTGGGTGCTGAGCTCGCGCTTGAACTCGGTTTCCTGCCCGGAAAAGGCAATTTGCACCTTGCTCATGCGGGCTAGCGGGGTTTCGCCGCCATTCACCTGCTGCTGGGTGGCCGTGAGGCCGATATTGCTCTGGCGCAGGTCGCCCACCGAGTTGTAAAACAACATGGTGGTCTTCGAGTAAGGATAATAGCCGATGAGCGCCGTGATGCGCTGGAGCTCCTTCTCGGCGTACTCGGCGGCCCGGCGGGCGCTGGGCTCGCCGCCGTCATAAAACATAATGTTGAAGTTCTGCGTGCTCAGCTGCTGCCACCTAAACGCCTTGTGCTGAATACGAACGCGGCCAAAAGGCTCCTGTGCCGTTTGGGCCCGCGCCGCCGGCGAAAGCAGTAGCGGGCAGAGTAGCGCGAGCACTCCCAGCGTGCGTTTCGCGGATAGTAGAATGTTCATAATACGGGGAACGAGCAAAGGCAGGAATTAATCCGCAGAAACGCTAAAAATATTTTAAGGCACTAGTTGTCGGTTGCTTGTTGTCCGTTGCTGGTAACTTCATTGACTAACAACTAACAACTAACAACTAACAACTAACAGCCTGCTCCTACGGATTGCAGGGTTTGGTAGCGTTGCAGGCTCACGTCGGGCCAAAGTTCGGCGTGGCCCTCCAGCCAGTCGGCCAGCAGCACGGCCAGCCGCGGGGCCAGCATCACGCCTTTCGAGCCGTAGCCGCCGCAGAAGCTCAGCGCCGGTACCGTAGGATGGGGGCCCAACAGTGGGCGCCGGTCGCGCACAGCTGGCCGCACTCCGGCTTGCTGCCCCACAATGCTAAACGGCAGCTCGGTAATAACAGACAGACGGGCCGCCAACTCCTCGCGCGCCACGGCCGTAATGCCGCTGGCAAATGGGGGCCAGCGGTACGTGGCGCCCACCCGGAAGCGGGCCCCGCCCACGGGCACCACGTAAGCGCCCCGGTTCAGGACCTGCGCTGCGCTCAGGCCGGCGCACTCCACGTCCAGCACCTCACCCTGGTTGGGGGTGAGGGGCAGCCACTTAAAATAAGGATTACGCACGGCCGCCGCGCCCTCGCAGCAGATGACGTGCCGGGCCCGGACCTGGCCCGCGTACACGGCGCCGGTTGCGCTGGTCGCCAACTGCGCCCAGTCGAACGCTTCACGGCGCAGCCAGCCGGCGTGGGTGCCTTCGGCGGCCAGGGCCGCCAATAGTTCGCGCACAGCCACGTGCCCGCCGTGCTGCAGCCACGCGCCGCCAAAAGGAGCGTGGATGCCCGGTAAACCGGGGTCGGTAGTGGCAAAGCCAGCCACGAAATCTCCCCACGGATGGTCGGCGCTGCGGGCCAGCACGGCGTTCTGCTCTTCGAGCGAGCTGAAGAGCTTGAAAATAGGCGCTTCGCTAAAAAAAGCCTGGCCGTAGCGGTGTTCCAGCTCGCGGTAAAAAGTGGCCGCGAAGGGCAACAGTTCGGCTCCGCGCCAGGTGAGGGCGAAGCGCTTACCGGCCACGGGGTTCATGAGGCCCGCCGCCACGTTTGAGGCCGAGTTGGTCTGGCCGGGGTCGTACACCAGCACCTGGTGGCCCCGCTGCCGTAGCACGTAGGCCAGGGTAGCGCCCGCGATGCCGTGGCCCACTACCAGAAAGTCGCAGTCTGTCATGGCTGGCAAGGTAAGGAAACGCACGCGTACTCTATTCCCGGCAGCGGAGGAAAATATTGTGGCAGGGTAGCCCGCCCGCCGCCCGATACCGTATCTGAGATTTGCCGGCGCGGGCGGGCCGGCAAATCTCAGATACGGCGCGGCGTCGTACCTTGCCCCATTGCTCAGAAACCCTATTTCGCATGACTGTCGCCGGTTTTACCTTCAACGCTTTTTCCGAAAATACCTACCTGCTGATTGACGACGCCACCCGGCACTGCGCCATCGTGGACCCCGGCTGCTACGCACCGGATGAGCAGCAGGCTCTGCGCGAATACGTGGCAGACAACGACTTACAAGTGACGCTGCTCCTCAATACGCACGCCCACATCGACCACGTGCTCGGCAACCACTTTGTGCTGGCTACCTGGCCGGGCACGCCGTTTTTGCTGCACCGCCTCGATTTGGCCACCTTGCGCGCCGTGCCCACCTACGCGGCCAACTACGGCTTTCCGCAGTACCAGCCCGCCGAGCCCACCGGCGAGCTGGTGGCCGGCCAGCCCGTCCGCATCGGCGAAACGGAGCTGGAAGTGCGCTTTGCGCCGGGCCACGCGCCGGGCCACGTAGTTTTTTACCACGAGCCCACGGCCACTGTTATTGGCGGCGACGTCCTGTTTCAGCGCAGCATTGGCCGCACCGACTTGCCCGGCGGCGACCACGCCACGCTGCTGCACAGCATCGAAACCGAGCTGCTGACTTTGCCTGACGAGACGGTGGTGTACCCCGGCCACGGCCCGGCCACCACCATCGGCGAGGAGCGGCGTGGCAACCCGTTTTTGAATTCACTTAAGGGTTGAGGAACCGGTCGTAAATAAGTGCGCGGTGAAAGCCCATTAAGCTGAATGTGAAGAAGAAAGCCAACGGCTAATGGCAAACAGCTATTGGCTCAATATATTATTTGTTAAATGAAAAGACACCTGCCCAACGCCATTACCTGCCTGAACCTGCTGTGCGGCTGCCTGGCGCTGAAATTTGTTTTTGATGGGCAGTTGGAAATTGGGGCCTGGTTTGTAGCCGCCGCTGCCGTAGCCGACTTTGCCGACGGGCTGGTGGCGCGGGCCCTGCGGGTGTCGTCGGCCATTGGCAAAGACTTGGACTCGCTGGCCGACATGGTGTCGTTTGGCGTCGTACCGGGCGCCATCCTCTTTAAGCTGCTGAGTCTGGATGCTCCGCTGGCTGCCGGCGCGTGGTACTGGTTGCCCTACGCCGGGTTCACGGTGAGTATTTTCTCGGCGCTGCGTCTGGCAAAGTTCAACAATGACACCCGACAGACTACTTCCTTTATCGGCCTGCCCACGCCGGCCTGCACGCTGGTGGTGGCCTCGCTGCCGCTGATTCTGGCCTACGACCAGTTTGGATTGGCGTCGGTCATTCTGCATCCCGGCCTGCTGCTGGGCCTCACGGCGCTGCTTTCGGGCCTGCTGGTGGCCGAGCTGCCGCTCTTCGCTTTGAAATTTAAGAACCTGCGCTGGGGCGACAACCGGCGCCGTTTTATCTTCCTGCTGCTGGCGGCTGGGCTGGTGGTGCTATTGCGTGCGGCGGCGGTGCCGTTGGTGGTGCTGCTCTACGTGCTGCTGTCGGTGCCCAAAATGGCGGAGCGGTAGAATTTTTACCCACTCAATCACAATAAATAGATTATCCGGTTGTTAAGAAGCCACTGCCCGGTGAACCTGCTGAAGCGTGCCGCTGTTGCGGGGCCACTGCGTGGCAGGCCGGAAGGAGGGAAGCAGGAGTTCAATAACCAAATTTGTATGCGTCCATTTTTTTACTTTGTTGCTTTTGCGAGCCTGCTGCTTGGTATTAACGCCCCGGCGCAAGCGCAGTCCGGCGGACCGGCCGTGGCCCACGGCACCGTTAAATGGGGCGGCTACACGCAAGTGCCCACGCTGGGTTCGCGCAAGCAAAAAGTGCCCACGTTCAACGAAGTGCATCAGGCGCTGGACGACCAGGTGGGCTGGTACAGCTTGCGGCTAAAAGGCGCCGTGACCCAGGGCGAGCTGGTGAACATGGTGTACGAGCCATTTCCCGCCGCCGATGCCAAGCTCTTCAACGCCAGCAAGCTGCCCGCCGGCCCCGAGCCCAAGCTGCAATCCGGCACCGAAATGAAGCAGGTGGTGACGCACCTGAATCTGCGCCCGGTGCGCCGCAACCCCCAAACCGGCCAGCCTGAGCGGCTGGTGTCGTTCGACTACCGCTACACGCCCGGCGCGAGTGCTGCCCCCGCCCGCCGCCCTACTGCCTCCCGCCGCTACGCCACCAGCTCGGTGCTGGCCACGGGCGATTGGTACAAGATGGGCGTCAGCGAAAGCGGTATCTATAAACTCGACCGGACGGCGCTGCAAAGCATCATGGGCGTGAGCAGCCTGCAAGGCATCAACCCCAATAACCTGCACGTTTACGGTAATGCCATGGGGATTTTGCCCCAGGCCAACGCCGCGCCGCGCCCCGACGACCTGGTTGAAAACAACGTGCTGTTCGTGGGCAACGGCGACGCTACCTTCGACGAAAATGAGTACGTACTGTTTTACTCGCCGGGGGCGCACACCTGGGAAGCCGAGGGCGCCTCGTTCCGGCATCGCAACAACATTTACACCGACACCACTTTCTACTTCGTGACGGTGAACGGCACGGCCGGCCGCCGGGTGCCCACGGCTGCCGCGCTCACAGCTTCCGGCGCCACGCCCACCACCAACACCTTCGCGTACCGGACTTTTTATGAGCACGACTTAGCCAACCTCATGCACACGTCCGGGCCGGGCGGTTCGGGCCGCAACTGGGTGGGCGAGGGCTTTTCCGTGAATGCGCAAAAAGATTTCCCTTTTCGTGAATCTCCTTTTAATAATATTCCCGACCTGGTGCCCAATACGCCCGTGCGGGTAACGGCTTCGGTGGTGGCGCGGTCCAATACCCCGAGTGCGTTTCAGCTCACGCTCAACGGGGCCGTGATGGGCAGCCAGCTGCTGGAAGCGCGGCCGACCTACGAGTTTGGCGCCATTGCCACCGTAAGCACCGAAACTAAGCAGCTGCCCCTGGCCAGCCCCGGCACGGAGCTGCGGGTGGGCCTGACGTACAATAGCAACGACCCCAGCTCCGCTGGCTACCTGGATTACCTGGAAATTACGGCTCAGCGCCAACTGCGCCTTAGCGGCGACCAGCTGGAATTTCGCTCCCTGGCCAATATTGCCCCGCAGGCCACCAACCAGTTTGAGCTGGCCAATGCCACCGGAGCCGTGGTGTGGGACGTAACCAACCCCCGCCGGCCCGCCGCCATGCCGCTGACCGCCGCTGGCGGAACCGCCCGCTTCGTGGCCTCGTCTGATACCTTGCGCGAGTACGTGGCCTTCCAGCCCGGCGGGGCCTTCACCCGGCCGCGTGCCTTTGGCAAGGTAGCCAACCAGAACCTGCACGCGCTGAACAGCAGCTCCGGGGCTTTGATTGACCTGGTCATTGTGACGTATGCGCCATTTAAGGGCGAAGCGCAGCGGCTGGCCAACCACCGCACCAGCCACGACAACCTGCGCGTGGCGGTGGTGACGACGGCCGAGGTGTACAATGAATACGGCTCGGGCGGGCAGGACGTGAGCGCCATCCGCGACCTGATGAAGCAGCTCTACGACCGCGCCCCGGCCGGCAAGCAAATGCAGCTGCTGCTATTCGGCGATGCGTCTTTCGACTACAAGTCTGACCCGTTCAACAACAAGGATTTTGAACCGACCTGGTGGCGGGACCGGACGCCGTTCAAGAACGACCCGGATTTCGACGCCTTCAACCAGAATTACGTGCCGACTTACGAGTCGCGCGAGTCGCTGGCACCGTTTTACGGCGGGGCATACGGCCAGGCCAGCTATTCGTCGGACGACTTTTATGCCCTGCTCGACGATAACGAAGGCGAGTGGGATGAGATGCGGCCGGGCACCGAGCTGCTCGATATTGGCGTGGGCCGCCTGCCGATTCGCACGCCCAAGGGCGACCGCATGAGCACGGCCCAGGCCCGGCAGGTGGTCGATAAAATCATTAGCTACGATGCCACGACGGCGTATGGCAAGTGGCGCAACCGTGTGACGCTAGTGTCGGATGACGGCAATGGGGACCTGTTTGTGGGCCAGGGCTCGGAGCTGATTAGCCGCGTCATCGAAACCAACCATCCGGAGTATAATGTGCACAAGGTGTACCTCGACTTGTATCCGCAGCTGGCCGTGTCGGCTGGGCAGCGCTCGCCCGAAGCCAACCGGGCCATCGACCAGTCGATTGAGCAGGGCTCGCTGATTGTGAACTACCTGGGCCACGGTGGCCCCAAGGGATGGACCGACGAGCAAGTCGTGACCAACGCCTCAGTGCTGGCCCTGCGCAACGCCAACAACCTGACATTTTTTACCACCGGCACCTGCGATTTCAGCACCTACGACAACCCCGATTTTACTTCGGCCGGAGAAGAGTCGCTGACGGACAACCCGACGGGCGGCGCCGTGGGCCTGTTCACCACCACCCGCGTGGTAGATGCCGGCCAGAACGCCAGCCTGAACCAGGCGTATTTCAACCGGGTGCTTCGGCCGTACAATGGCGCCATGCCCAACATTGGCACGGTCATCATGCTGAGTAAGAATGATTTTCCGGGTGTGGGGCAGCCTGGCGTTATCAACAACCGCAACTATGTGCTGCTGGCCGACCCCAGCATGACGCTGGCCTATCCCAAGCAAACGGTGGTGGTGGACAGTGTGATGCAGGTGACCAAAGACAGCACCGAGCCGGCCGATACTCTCCGCGCACTGGCGCGCGTGCAGGTGCATGGCCGGGTGCTGAACAACGGTGTGGCCAACCAGGCCTTCACCGGCCGGGCCCAGGTTACCATCTACGACAAGCCCACCACGGTAATGACGCTGGGCAACGAAGTGGCAAATAGCCCGGCCGATGCGCCACGGCCCGTTGTGATTCAGGAAAACGTGATATACGCCGGGCAGGCCGAGGTGCGGAACGGCGCGTTTAACCTCACATTTGTGGTACCCAAGGACATTAACTACAACCTGGGTATTGGCAAAATCAGCCTGTATGCCTTTGATGGCACCAACCGTGTGGACGCGCACGGCTACCAGATGAAGCCGGTGGGCGGCTCGGCCTCCAACGTGGAGCCGGACTCCATTCCGCCGGTTATCAGCCTGTTTATGGACAGCGAGTCGTTTGCGTTCGGGGGCCTGACGGGGCAAAATACCACGCTGCTGGCCACGCTCACGGACGATAATGGCATCAATGCTACCGGCGCGGGCATTGGCCACGACATTACGGCCGTGCTCGACAACGACCCCAACAAGCTCGTGGTGCTCAACGACAGCTACGTGTCGAGCGTGGGCGACTTCCGCTCCGGCAAGGTGAACAACCCCTTTAAAGACCTGACACCGGGCCCGCACTCGCTGCGCCTTAAAGCTTGGGACACGTACAATAATTCGGCGGAACGCACGATTGAGTTCATTGTAGCCAACGACGAAAAGCTGGCCCTGACTCACGTATTGAACTACCCCAATCCGTTTGCCAACTCTACTACGTTCTTCTTTGAGCACAACCAGGCCGGCGGCCAGCCCGACAACCTGGAAGTACAGGTCCAGATTTTTACCGTAGCCGGCCATTTGGTACGCACCCTCACAGCCACGGTGCCCAGTACCGAGGCTCAGCAGCGCAGCATTACCTGGAACGGCCGCGATGAATACAATGACCAGCTAGCCCGTGGCGTTTACGTGTACCGGCTGAGCGTGCGCTCACCACAGAACGGCTCCACGGCCTCGAAGTACGAAAAACTCGTCATCCTCAATTAATCCGCTTTAATTTGTGCCCGGGCCGCGTCGGCTGGCCTTCTTCCCCCTTTTCTATGCACCTTCCCCTTTCTCGTTCGCGCGTGGCGCTGCTGGCTGGCTCGTTGTCCTTAGTGGGCACCGCGCAGGCGCAACAAAACCAGAGCACCATCACCACGGCCGTGCCCATTCTCACCCTCAGCCCCGACGCCCGCGGTTCGGCGTTGGGTGAGGCCGGCGTGGCGACATCGCCCGATGCTAATTCGGCCTTCTACAACGCGGGCAAGCTGGGCTTCGTGAAGTACAAGTATGCCGCTTCGCTCAACTATTCGCCGTGGCTGCGCAACATCACCGACGATATGAGCCTGTCTTATTTGTCGGGCTACGGGAAAATTGGCGAGCGTTCGGCCATCGGGGCTTCCCTGATGTACTTCGATTTGGGTACCATTGACTACCGCGACGGCGGCAACCTGCCAGCCGGCTCGTTCAGCCCCAAAGAATACGCCCTCACCGTGTCCTACGGTCAGCAGCTGACGGATAATTTCGGTGTGGGCATCTCGGCGCGCTACGTGCGCTCGAACTTGGTGGGCACCGTGGGCGGCAACAACGCCCAGTCCGGCAACTCTGCTGCCGTAGACCTAGGCGCCTACTACAACACCGACGCTACCATTGGTACTGGCCTTTACAACTTGGCCTTTGGTGCCTCGGTGTCCAACATCGGCAACAAAATGGCCTACAGAGACCCAACTACCCCCAGCTTCCTGCCCACGTCCCTGAAACTGGGTACGGCACTGACCCGGGAAATTGACCAGTACAATAAAATTACGCTTGTATTCGACGCGACCAAGCTGTTGGTGCCCTCGCCTTATTATGAAGATGGCGTGCCGCCTAATGACCCCCGTATTTTGGCCAAAAACCGCGAAATTGCCAATAAAGGCATCGTGAGCGGTATTCTGGGCTCATTTAGCGACGCGCCCGGCGGCTTCAAGGAGGAGCTGCGCGAAATCAACCTTTCGACCGGCCTCGAATACAACTACAACGACCTGCTGTATGCCCGCGGCGGCTACTTTTACGAAGCGCCTGACAAGGGCGACCGCCAGTACGCGAGCCTGGGCCTGGGTGTACGCTACCAGGTGTTCGGCATTGATGGCACGTACCTGATTCCTACGGGCAGCAACTCGCAGAACAACCCCCTGGCCCAAACCATCCGCATCTCGCTGCACTTCAACCTGAATAAGCTGTCGGAGGCTTTCGACGAGAACGGGGCCGGCGGCACCAGCGGCAGCGTGAATTCCAACTAAGCCGAGGTCCTCCGGTGCGCACCAACAACGTCATGCCCAGCTGCTTCGGTAAGCTTGGCATGACGTTCTTTTTACGGCTTATTCGCGCTTGTAGAATAAGTCATTAACAACTGATAACTAAAAACCCCTATGCTCGACCGCACTCTTGCCCCTCCCGTTCAGCCGCTGGCCCGCGTTACGCTACCCGAGGCGGAAGTTTTAGCGCTGCCCAGCGGTGCCCGGCTGCACGTGCTGGCCAACGATGCCCAACCCGTGGTGCGCCTGCAGTTGGTGTTCCGGGCCGGCAAAACGGCTGAAACCAAGCCGGGGCTGGCGTCTCTCACGGCGCGTATGCTGCTGGAAGGTACTGCCACCCGCACGGCCCGGCAAATTGCCGATGAAGTGGCTTTCTACGGCGCCTCGCTGGAATGCGATGCGGGTTTCGACCGCTCCACGCTCACGCTCTACTGCCTCACCCGGCACCTGTCTGCGCTGCTGCCACTAGTGAACGATGTGCTTGCCAACCCCGCCTTCCCCGAGGCCGAGCTGCAGCAGCTAAAAACCCGCACCATTCAAAACGTGCGGGTAGAGCGCCAAAAAACCAGCTTTCTGGCCTCCGAACGGTTCAATGAGCTGCTTTTTGGTTCGCAGACGCCCTACGGCCAGCCTTTCGACGGCGACGCTTATCAGGCCCTGACGGGCGCCGAAGCCCAGCAATTTCATGCAACAGCCTATGCCCTTAGCAACGCGGAAATATTTCTGTGCGGCGACGTGGCGGCCGAGCAAGCCCTAGTCGCGCAGGCTTTCAGCGAAGTCCCCGAAGGTGGGCTCAGCCTTCGGGTACCGGTTTCGGGTGCGCCCGCGGGCTCGGTAGCCGGCGTCGAAATTCCTTCGGCCCGCGTAGTGGTGCCGGGCAGCCTACAGGCATCGGTGCGCATGGGCCGGAGCTGGCCCGCGCCCACGCACCCCGATACCCACCGGCTGAAGCTGCTCGTGAACGTGTTTGGCGGGTACTTTGGCTCGCGCCTGATGCGTAACATCCGCGAAGACAAGGGCCTGACATACGGCATCTACGCCAGCGTGGCGCCGCGCGAATTGGGTACCAATATCATCATCGGCACCGATGTGAAGGGCGAAAGCGCCGATTTCGCGGTGAGCGAAATTGCGATGGAAATGCGCCGCTTGCAGGAAGAGCCAATTCCGGCCGACGAGTTGGAAACGGTCAAAAACTACCTGCTGGGCAAGTTTGCCAACGAGCTATCCACTGTTTTTGAGCAGTGCGACAAGTACAAGGCGCTGGTTTTCATGAACCTGCCCGGCGACTACTACACCGAATTCGTGCGGCAAACCGAAGCGGCCGACGCGGAAACCCTGCAGAAACTGGCGCAGCACTACCTGACTCCTGAAGACATGCAGGTGGTGGTGGCCGGCCCGGTAGAAATTCCAGCGGAATAAGCGTGTTGGGATTTGTCCCGCTGAGCGTCGCTGAAGCATGACCAGCGAAGGGCTTGAATGAAGAACGGAAGGCCCGGCGCTGCACAGCGCCGGGCCTTCCGTTCTTCATTCAGTGCGCGAGGCTTCAGCTTATGCCGGGGTCTGAATGGCGGGCGGAGTAGGGTTGTATTCGGGCGTGGCGGTGCGGTGCTCGGCGCTTTTCTTGCCTTTGTCGTCCTTCACATCGCGGCGGCTGAAAGGGCGGATAATGAGCCGTAGCGCCTGGTCGGAGCTAAAGTAGCTAAAGGCCCAATCCACGAAAGCCACCACTTTGTTGCGGAAGCCCACCAGCGTCATCAAGTGCACAAACAGCCAGGTGGCCCAGCCGAAAATGCCGTTGAAATGCACGTTGCCGGGTAAGTCCACCACGGCTTTGTTGCGGCTCACGATGGCCATCGAGCCCTTGTTGGTGTACACAAAGTCCTTGGGCGCTTCGCCGCGCAGGAGGCGCTGGAGGTTATTGGCCAGCTGGTCGGCCTGCTGCTGGGCCACCGGGGCCAGCATGGGCATGCCGCGGGGCATTTCGTCGGTCACCAGGTTGGCCAGGTCACCGATGGCGAAGATGTTGGCGTGGCCTTCTACCTGATTCCAGCGGTTCACGGTCACGCGTTTGTTGCGGGTTACTACCTCGGCGGGCAGGCCGGGCACTTCGGCGCCGTTCACGCCAGCGGCCCACACCAGGTTTTCAGTAGGAATAAATTCGGTGTCCGAATAATAAGCCCGGCAATCCTCGAAGTTCTTGATGGACGTGTTGAGCAGTACTTTCACGCCGAGCTCGTCGAGGTAGCGTTTGGCATCGGCCTGCGAGGCGGCCGACATGGGCCCCAGCAGCGCCGGCCCGGCCTCCACCAGAAATATCTGCATGGCCCGCAAGTCCAGCTCCGGGTAGTCTTTGGGCAGCACGTGCTTGCGCATTTCGGCCAGCGAGCCGCTTATTTCGACGCCCGTGGGGCCACCGCCCACCACCACAATATTGAGTAGCGCCTGCTTTTCGTCGGGGTTTTCGGTGAGCAGCGCTTTCTCAAAGTTCTGAAAAATGAAGCTCCGGAGATTCAGCGCATTTGGGATGCTCTTAATCTGCATGGCATTGCGCTCGATGCTTTCCAGACCGAAAAAATTGGTGAGCGAACCCGTGGCCAGCACCAGGTAATCGTAGCGAATGTCGCCCACGCTGGTCGTTATCGTGTTGCGGGCGGGGTGCACCTGCTGCACGTCGGCCATGCGGTAAAAGAGGTTTTTCTGACCCGCAAAAATCTTCCGGATGGGGTAGGCAATGCTATCCGCTTCCAGGGCGCCGGTGGCCACCTGATAGAGCAGGGGCTGAAAATTGTGGTAGTTGTTGCGGTCCACTACCACCACTTGCACGGGGGCGTTGCGCAGCGATTTGGCCAGGCGCAGGCCGCCGAAGCCGCAGCCGATGATAACTACACGCGGCTGGGCCGAAACAGGAAGATTGGTATCCATAGGACCACAGATTAAACGGATTTTAGCGAATTGAACGGATTTTTTGGGGTTCCGTGCGGTCGGGCCGTCAGGACAGAACGCGAAAAAACCGGCCTTTGTTTACAAAAGCCGGTTTGCTGTAATGGGTGTAATGTAGCTAAGCAACTTTGGCTGTCAGAATATTAAATGGCTTAAGAACCACAAAAAACCCGTTGAATCTGTTAAAATCCGTTTAATCTGTGGTTAATAGTCGTCGTTGTTTTTCTTCTTGAATTCGCCGTTTTTCACTTGCTGCACCAGTTTTAGCCAGCTGAAAGGGTTGAGTAGCGGGTTGTTGGTGTACTGATTGGGCGCTATGCCCGCGCGCACGTCCTGGGCGTACTGCTGCCGGTCCATCGTCTGGCGGAAGTTGGCTACCGCGCCCATGGGCTGGGTCCGGAAAATGCGGTCCATCAGCTCCGCGTTGAGGTTATCGGCCGCCGCGCTGCCGCGCTCGGTGGGCAGGCGCAGGGCCAGAAAAGCCTTTTTAAAGTCGCGCTCGGTGGTGTAGGGAAACACCCGCACTTCCTCCAGCATGGTGGCATCTTCCCGCATCCGAACGATAACCGAATAGCTCTGGCGCTGGAAATCAGGCGGAATAACAATGAGCTCGTTGGCGTAGCCCAGCGAACGAATGATGATGCTGTCGCCGGCCAGCACGGCCATCGAAAAGTAGCCGTAAGCGTTGGATGCCGTGCCGCGGCCGGCCTTGGGCACGTAGAGCGTGGCGCCAGGAACGCCCAGCAGGCTGTCGCCGCTGGCCACAATGCCGGTGAACTGAATCACTTTGCGCTTGCCCTGGGCCCGGGCCGAAGGCGCGGCCAGCAGCAGCGTGCCCAGCAAAGCCGCAGCAAAAAATAAGGAAAAGCGACGAAGACGCGGGAAGTCAGGCATATTGGAGACGGAGCGGATGACAAATATACGACGCCGGGTTCGGGGCCGATGGTACCTTTGGGCGGTGAGGGAGGTAGCACTTGCGCCCCATTCCCAGACAGCAGATGCGCTTGAAACATTTCACAGTTGCTTTCGGACAGAAACTTTTTAAATCGCTGGGCGACGAAAGCCGGGTGCGCATCCTGCATTTGCTGTGGCGCAACCGCGAAATGGTGGTGGCCGACCTGGAGCAAGTGCTGGATTTCACCCAGACCAAAACCAGTCGGCAATTAGCGTACCTGAAAAATGCGGGCCTAGTGAGCGTGCGTCGGCTCGACAACTGGATGTACTACGCCCTGAAACCAGAGGCGGTAGAATTGCTGCAGGAGCTGCTGGGCTTCATGGAAAAAGACCCGCAGCTGCTTCACGACCAGCAGCTATACCAAACGCTATGGTCGAACCGCGAGCTGGCCGCGTATAAGCTGCAAAACCGGCACTGGAATGGGGGCGGGTTTTTAGGGTAGGATGGATTTTAGGGTAGGAGGGTGTGGGGGTAGGAGGGTAGGAGTTGTTGGGATTTCAAACAATGGCTGTTTTGTTATCTGCAGAATTCAGAAACTCACTTTCCCGTCATAAGCTCTCACGCTCTCCTGCAAACCCACTTACCCTCACACCCTCCTGCCCCAAAAATCCCCCCTACCCCCACACCCTCCTACCCTCTTACCCTATGATGAAGGACCGCCGCCTGTTTGTGTGCGTGAAACAAAAATCCGGAGTGGGGGAGGACGTGGCCCGCGCCCTGAAAAAGGAGCTGAAGCAGCAGGGCCTGAAAAGCCAGGTCATAGACGGCGAAAAATGGCGCACGCAAGTGCAGACCTGCAACTGCCTAGACCTGTGCAAGCAGTGCAAAAAAGGCCCCGGCGCCGCCCTGGTGGTGTATCCCGAAGGCACTGTGTATGGCAACGTGCGCCCCGCCGATGCCGCCGAGCTGGTAGCCGAGCACCTGGGCCGCAGCCACGTAGTAAAGCGCCTGCACCTGGACTGAGGAGCCAGGGCTGCGGCCGGATATGCTGCGGCCAACCGCGAATGCGGAGTGGACTCCAACCGTAGGCGGGCTTAATCCGTTGATAGGAAAACTCAACCTTTTTATCTTAGCGCACTGATGCGATTTTCTCTCGCCGCCCTGTTTCTGACCGGGCTGGCTCTGCCGGCCGCCGCCCAGCCGGCCGCCCCCCTCGATTCCGTTTACGCAGCCCCTGCAACTGCCCCTGGTCTGGCTCCGCTGGCCACGCAGGCCAGTGCTCCAAAGTCGTTTGGGCAGTTGGGTAAGAACAAAACTCTCACGCTGCTCCCCATTCCAGTGCTGTTTTATCAGGCTGAAACCGGTTTTGGCTACGGTCTGGGTGCATTGTTGAGTGGCCGCTTCTCGGCTGATACCCTCACGCGACCTTCCAATGCCCGCGTGCAGTACTGGACCACGACCGAGGGACAATCCTTGCTGCAACTGGTGCATTCGATTTACACGCCTGGCGAGAAATTTTACCTCAACGGGGAAATCAGCGCCTACGACATTCTATTGTATTACTACGGCAAAGGCCCGGATTCCCGGAGTGCCGACGAGTCGGAGACGGCTTACAAGCTGTTTATTATTAACCAGCGACTCCAAAAGCAGATTGCGCCCAAGCTCTTCTTCGGAGCCCAGTACCGCATGACTAACATCTCGAAAGTTGACGCTCCGCTAACTAACGTAGACGAAACCGGTACCAATATCTTCAATACCGAGCTGCGGGTGACCGACCGCGAGCGGCAGAAAACCCGCATCTCCGGCTTGGGCCCGGTTATAACGTACGACACGCGCGATGTGCCCTTGGCGGCATTTCACGGTAGCCTACTCGATTTTGGGGCTACATTCAACGGCACGGGCCTGGGGTCTGATTACCGTTTCGTGCGTTACCAGCTCGATGCGCGTCACTTCCAGCCCATCCGCTCTACTAAGACCATTCTGGCCATGCAGTTTCTGGGGCAGTTCCACACCGGCAACGTGCCGTTCCGGGAATTAGCCGGCATCGGAGCGAACCTGGGCGGCACGCTCTACAACAACGCCAACCTGTTGCGCGGCATCTACGAGCAGCGCTTCCGCGACCGGCAGATGGTGATGTTTCAGGCAGAGCTCCGTCAAAAACTCTTCTGGCGCATCGACGCCGCTGTTTTTGGCGGTGTGGGCAACGTGAACCAGTATATTGACAAGTTTTCCCTCGGCGATACTAAGTACGCTGGAGGAGCGGGCATCCGGTTCAATTTCCTGCAGCGCGACCGGGTGAACCTGCGCCTCGACTACGCGGGCGGCACGGGCAGCAAGCCCGGCATCCTCTTCGCCATCGGCGAAGCGTTCTAGGCTAAATTCACAAGTTGCTATTTCTTACAAAAGGCTCCTCTGTTAGCAGGGGAGCCTTTTGCGTGTAATAAGCTTTGGCGCGGTCGAGTAAGATATTTTGCGGCAAGCCAAATTTTTTAAATAGGTTAGGAGTCAGCGTAAAAGTCGATTGCCACGGTTGAGGATACGCCGGCAAAAGTGCTCTTGGATTGCCTTGGCAACCATCTTTCCAATCGGGCCGGCCGTACACGGCACCGATGAACCACGCTGCGCCTTCCCGCTTTCTCGGCTCTCACGAAGCCACCGCTTCTACCCCGTCTCCATCAGCCAGCGCGCTGCCTGCGGCTCCGCGCCAGGGGCGCGATGCGGCGCGGGTGCACCGGCAGCTGCCGCCGCCCCGCGCCGAACTGCGTGTCTGCGTCATCATTCCCGCCAAAGACGAAGCCCTGAACCTACCGGCCACCCTGGCCGCCCTGGCTGCCCAAACCGACGTCCACGGCCAGCCGCTACCCGCTGGCTGCTTCGAGGTAATCGTATTGGCCAATAACTGCACCGATACCACGGCCGCCGTGGTGCGCCAGCACGCGCGGCTTTTCCCGCAGCTGGTGCTGCACGTAGCCGAACTGTGCCTCCCGCCGGCCCGGGCCCACGTGGGCCGCGCCCGCCGCCTGCTCATGGACGAGGCCTGCGCGCGCCTGGAACAAGTGGGCGCGCCCGACGCCATCATTGCCAGCACCGATGCCGATACCTGCGTGGCACCCACCTGGCTGGCTGCCATCCGGGCCGAAATAGCGGCCGGGGCCGATGCCGTGGGCGGCCGCATCCACAGCGAAATCAGCGGAGACGAACTGCTGCCCCTGCGCCGCCTGCAAACCCGCGATACCGCCTACCGCCTGCTGTGCGCCCGCCTCGAAAGCCTGCTCGACCCCAACTGCGCCGACCCGTGGCCGCGCCATTACCAACACTTTGGCGCCAGCCTAGCCCTCACCACCCGCGCCTACCGCCAAGTGGGCGGCCTGCCCGAAGTCCGGTTTCTGGAAGATGAAGCCCTGTGCCAGGCCCTGCGCCGCCACGACTTACGGGTGCGCCACAGTCCGCACGTGCAGGTGCTCACCTCGGCGCGCCGGGATGGGCGGGTAGAAGTAGGCTTGTCTTGGCAGCTGCGCGAGTGGCTGAATATGAGCCGGCAATACCGCGAGCCGCACGTGGAGTGCCCTCACCAGCTTGCAGCTTTATGGCGGGTGCGGCGCGACCTACGGGCATGCTGGAGCCGCCGGGCCGGGCTGCCCAGCAATGCACTGGCCGCGCGATTAGGCCTGACCCTCGTAGCGTTGCAAGTCCTGGTGCAGCAGGCGGCTACCTTCGGGGAGCTGTGGGAAAGCATAGTAGCTACCGCCCCGGGCGCTACCGTAGCACTGGTGCCGCTGTCGCGGGCGTTACGGGAGTTGCCATTGCTCATAAAGCCGGCGCAGGCTGCCGGTCGGGCAACGTCAGCATCACAGTTGCTGGTGCACTTTTAAGTACTCAGGCAAAAGCAACCTTAGCATGACCGCCTTTTTTTGTTTGGTTACTTCTGAACGAGTACATTAAGCCCTAGCGCACCGGTGCTTACTTTTCCGTTTTCAAACCCGAAGGCGGCGAGCCACCAGGGTTTAGGTTGGCTTCGAACAGCTTGAGAATGCGTTTGTACTCGTCGGTCCAGGAGCTGGGCTCTACAAAGCCGTGGTCTTCGACGGGGTACACGGCCAGCTCCCAATTCTCCTTCTTCAGCTCAATGAGCCGTTGCGTAAGGCGCACGATGTCCTGGAAGTGCACGTTGGTGTCTACCATGCCGTGGCACATGAGCAGCGCGCCTTTCAGCCCGGCCGCGTAGTTGATGGGGGAGGAGCGAGCGTAGGCAATGCTGTCCTGGTAGGGCTCGTTCAGGATGTTGTCGGTGTAGCCGTGGTTGTAGTGCGCCCAGTCGGTTACGGAGCGCAGGGCGGCCCCGGCCTTGAATACTTCCGGCTGCGTGAACATGGCCATGAGCGTGATAAAACCGCCGTAGCTGCCGCCGTAAATGCCGATGCGCTGGGGGCTGACGCCGTATTTCTCGGCTAGCAGCTTGGCGCCGTCCACATGGTCGGAGAGGTCCTTGCCGCCCATGTAGCGGTAGATGCCCGTGCGCACGTCGCGGCCATAGCCGGCCGAACCCCGGTAGTCGATGTC
The DNA here is from genome assembly GCF_000715495.1 of Hymenobacter sp. IS2118. Taxonomy (GTDB): domain Bacteria; phylum Bacteroidota; class Bacteroidia; order Cytophagales; family Hymenobacteraceae; genus Hymenobacter. The sequence goes on from NZ_JNLX01000050.1 coordinate 43,196, forward strand.
GAGCACCGTGTAGCCCTTGTCCACCAACAGGTTGTGGAACATGTACTCGCGGGAGTAGCTGCTCCACCACTTGTGCGCGTTTTGGAGGTAGCCTGCGCCGTGCACAAAAATCACGGCTGGGCCCTGGGCCTGCGGCGTGGCTGGCCGGTACAGCCGGGCATACACGTCGGCCCCGTCTTGGGCTTTTATGGTAATAATTTCCGGGTCGCGCCAGGGGTAGCTCTCAAACTCGGCGGTGGTGGAGTGGGTGAGCTGGCGCATGGCCGCGCCGGGCTTGTTGGGCATCACATACAGCTCCCAGGGCTTGTTGGCGTAGCTGTAGCGCACGGCCAGGGTCTTCTCATCGGGCGAGAGCGTGACTTCGCTGGCACCGGGCTTGGTCGTGATTTGGGTGAGGGCGCCGCCTTCCACTGGCATCCGGAAAAACTGCTGCTCGCCGGGGTTGGTTTTGTTGGTGATGAGGTACCAGGTTTTCTTGTCCTGGCTGAGCTGGGCCTGCTGCACCTCAAACTTGCCGCTGGTGAGGGCCTTTTTCTGGCCCGTGGTCACGTCCACGGTGTAGAGGTGGGAGTAGCCCGCCTCTTCGCTCTGGAACCACACCCGGCGGTTGTCGGCCAGCCAGCCCACGTTGCCCGCGCCGTTGCCAATGCCGGGCCCGCTTATCCAGGCCTCGTCGCGCTGCCGGTCCAGCAGGGTGATTTTCTGGGTGGCGGGGTCCAGCGACACCAGCCACCGGTCCTTGTTATCAGCGGAGCGCATCACCAGAAAAGCCCGCTGCCCATTGTCCGACCACACCGGGCGGAAGGGTATTACCCGGCGGGTTTCGGTGGGCTTCTTCTCTTTTTTGGCCTTGGTGCTGTCGGCGGGCTGGGGCGCTTTGGCCGTGAGTTGGTACTCCTTGCGGTAGGCCGGCAGCTCGTCCAGCCCTTTCAGCTCCTTGTAGCCCAGCACAAACGTGGTATCGCGCCCAATGTCATAGATGCCCATTTCGTAGGCCGTCTGGGTGGCACCCACTTTGGTGCGAGTCGAAATATCTTCCGTGAAGCCCGACGCCGTGACAAAGCTGGGCACAATGGCCACCTTCTGCTTGTCGGGCGCCGCCTGAATGGAATAGGTCACAAACCGACCGTCGGGGCTGAGCTGCAAGTTCTCCACCGTCTTAACACCCAGGTAAATGGCTTTGGGCCGCAGCTGGGCCAGGGCCTTCTGCTGCTTTTCGCGGGCCTTCACGTCCTGGTCGCGCTGCCGAATCACTTCAAACAACGCCATTTGCCCGGCTTTGAGGTATTTTTCGGCGGGGCTCAGGTCGGTGCCGGCCGGCCGGGGGCCGCGCCGGAAGTCGGTGCGCTGGGTGGTTTCGCCGGTGGCGGGGTCCCAGGTAAAGAGGTTGCCGCCGCGGGCGTAGCTCACCACGCGGTCGAGCAGGGCAAAATCGGCTTCGGTTTCGCGCTCGGCGGTATTGGTCACGCGTCGGGCCTTCTGGGTTTTCAGGTCCAGCAGGTAGATGTCGCCGTCTTTCTCATACACCTTGCGGGTGCGGCGCTGGTCGTACTGCCCGCGGCTGGCCGGCAGGCTACGCTGTTCGCGTAGGCTGATTTTCTGCGGTTTACCGCCGCTGGGCGCCACACTGTAGAGCGAGTCGCGCCGGGCTTTTTCAGGATTCCAGCTGAAATAGATGCGCTTGCCATCTTCGCCCCAATACACATTCGACGGCGAGGCGCCTACCCATTGGGCCGGCTCGCGCATGATTTTTTCAACGGTGAGCGGGGCCAGCGTGGGCTTGCCGGCGGTAAGCGCCTGGGCCTGCACGGCCACCGGCAGGGCCAGGGGCAACGCGGCGAGAAGAAGAAAACGCATAGAAAAGCAGGGGCTAAGTGCGGCTGCCCACGAGTGCGCGAAACCGTGACAACGGCCACGCCCGCAACCCAGGGCTCACCAATGAAGCAAAGCTACCCACCAGTTGTGGTTATTCTACGACCAATTTTACTCCCGCAATTCAATGGTTGCTAGCGCCTTTCCAGCAGGTCGAGGCGGTACGTTTCGTGCCGCTGCCCGGCCAGGTGGTGCATCGGGCCGTCGTCTCCGGCTTTGGCAAGAAAATGCGCGTGTACGTCGTCGCCCGTCAGGGGGTAGTCATGCACCGGGGGCGTCCAATGCACCAGCAGGAGCTGGCCGCCCGGCAGCAGCCGGCCAATGAGGCGGTCGGCGGCCAACGCCAAATCGGCTGCCGACCAGTAGTAGCCCACTTCCGATACCAGAATCAGGTCGAACTGCTGCTCCGGGATTTCTTCGGGCACCTGCATGCGCTGCACTGCCACGTGCGGCAAGCCAGCGCAGCGCTGCCGGGCCTGGGCCAGGGCGGCTTCGCTCACGTCCACGGCCAGCAGGTGGCCGCAGCGCGAGGCCAGCTGGGCCGTGAGCACCCCCAGCGAGCAGCCAATTTCAAACGCCTCCGGATAATGCGCGCGCGGCAGCGCCGCCAGGGTAGCTGCGTACTTTTCCCGCTCGTAAGGACTGCTTTCAAACCCCCACGGGTCGCGGTTGGCTTGGTACACCTGGTCGAAATACTCCGGTGGTAAGGTGTTGGGCTGGCTTTCATTCATGACGGAAGGGATTCAAAAAAAACTTCGTACGGACCACTAAAATGCGCCAGCATTTCCGCCGAAAGCAGAAACCCGGCCGGGTCGTCCTTAAATACCCCCGGCGCCACCTGCGACCGGTGCGCCGCAATGGCCCGCTGCTTCTGCCCCACCACCGCCCCGATATCCAGCCGGAACCCAGCCACCTTATCGGCATCCGTGGGCAAATCGGCCGGGGCGGCACGCTCCCAGGCCCACACCACGTACTCTAGGTAGCGCGGAGCCACCGCCATGCCGGCCAGGGCCGCCTGCACCAGCCGGCTGGTAGCGCGGTGGTCGGGGTGCGGGTCGCGCCGCCACGGCACCAACAAGGTAGCCGCCTGCTGGCGCTCCAGGTACTCGCGCAACTGAGTTACCGCCGCCGCAAAGCCGGGTTCCTCGTTAGACGCGGGAACCTGGCCGTCGGGCAGGCCCAGCAGGAGCGGCGCCGCAGCATCGGCCCCCAAAATAGTCAGGGCATGCCGAAATTCAGTTTCCCGCACCGCCTGCCGTGCCGGGCCGGAAAACAACTCGGACGCGGGGTGCGACATGCTGCCATCGCTCACCAGCACCGCTGCTGCGGGCGTGCCCGCCTGATGCAGCAGGGCCAGCAGCCCCCCACATCCCAGGGCTTCATCATCAGGGTGTGGGGCGATGACCACAGTAGGGCCCAGGCTGGCCACAAAGCCGGCTTCCCGAACGGGATAAGCGGAAAATGGAAGCGTAGTTTCAGAGGACATCGGCTGCTGAATTCTCGGACTTTATGCTTCGAAATTCTTGCCTTCCAGCACAAACCGGCCGACATCCGCCAAAGCGCCATCGGGCGCGGGCTGGCGCAGGTAGTGCGTCAGGTCGCGGTGCAGACGCTCGAAGGGCAGGGGTTGCAGCAGACCGCGCGCCCCCACGCACCGCTCGGCTCGCTGCAGCATGTCGAGGCTGATGGTTTCGATGGCGGTACGCGTCATGTTGGCGTAGGCCACGGTGGCTTCGGCCCCTTCGTCGGTGGCGGCTCCTGGGCGGGCGGCGTGGTCGGCCGCGCCACGCAGCCACTGGCGGCCGCTTTCCAGGGCAATGGCCATTTCGCCCAGCCGCTGGCGCTGGTAGGGGTCGTCGGTGCGGCCCAGGCCGCGCAGGAAGCCGCGGGTTTCCTCAAACACGGCCTCGGCGCCGCCCAGCTGCACGGCGGCAAACCGAATGGCGCCGCCACTGAACGCGGGCTGCCGGTAGTAGGCATTGGGCAGGCCAATCAGGTCCTCTGGCTCCAGTTCCAGCCCGGTCAGGTCGGCCCGGAAGCTGGCCGACGCCCGCATGCCCAGCGGCCGCCAAAACGAAGTGTCCAGCACCGGCGGCTGGGCATCGGCGGGCAGCACAAACAGCTGCCAGCCCTGCCCGTCGGGCAGCGCGCCCGTGATGAGGGGCCGGGCCACGTGGCCCGCACCGGAGGCAAAGGTTTTGGCGCCGCGCAGGCGGTAGCGGCCGTTGGCCAGCGGCTCCAGGTGCACGCCCTCGGCCGGATTCTCGGTGTTCCAAACCCCAAACAGTCGCCCGGCGCGGGCATCGGCCGCGTAGCGCGCTACCTGCGCCGCAGTGCCGAGCTGCTGAATGAGCTGCAGGGCATTGAAATGGCCTTCGAAAATCCGGCCTACGGCCAGGTTCCCGCGTCCAATGTGTTGCAATACTTTAAGGAGTGAATGCGTCGCGGCCGGCGTGTGGAGCGCGGCCCCGCCCAGCTGGGCTGGCAGCCCGGCCGTGAGCAGCCCCGCCGCGTGCAGCCACTCAAACTCCTGGGTCGGAAACGCGCCCACCACGTCGGTAGCACCGGCTTGCGCAAAAAGCCGGGGTGCCAGCCGGGCCGCCGCCGCTTCGGCTTGCGCGGGGCTACTTATGAACTCCGAAACCGGCGCATCGGGAAGCTCAACGGTGGTCTGGGGTTGGACATTGAGAGAAAGAGAAGTAACGGCCGACATACAGCTGGAAAACAAGCGAGAGGGAATAAGCTATACCAAAAAAATGCTCTCAGTGTTCGGATTCGTTGTATTTGGCGCTGAGTCGGGCGCGAAGTCATAATTCCGTTATGGCCGGGCTAGGTACCCGGCGGGGCGGGTCCGTACCTTCGCGGCGGCAATGGTGCCCTGCTTACTCGTCCCCTTTTTATGTCGTCTCGTCCTATTCGCGCTGCGTTGCTTTCCGTGTATCACAAAGACCGGCTGGCGCCCTTGGTGCAGGTGCTGCGGCAGCACGGCGTCACGCTGTACTCTACCGGTGGCACCCAGAAATTTCTGGAAGACGAAGGTGCCGAAGTAACCGCCGTAGAAGACCTGACCGGCTTTCCCGAGGTATTTGGCGGCCGCGTAAAAACGCTGCACCCGAAAGTGTTCGGCGGCATCCTGCACCGCCGGCACGACGAGGCCGACCTCGCTCAGGCCGAGCAGCACGGCATTCCGCCCATCGACCTAGTGGTGGTGGACCTGTACCCCTTTGAGGAAACCGTGGCCAGCGGCGCCGACGAGGCCGACGTCATCGAGAAAATCGACATCGGCGGCATTTCACTGCTGCGTGCCGCTGCCAAAAACTACCGCGACGTGCTGGTTGTCAGCAGCCGCGACCAGTACGAGGCCGTGGCCCAGCTGCTAACCGCCAAAAACGGCGCCACCGACCTCGAAGACCGCCGCCACTACGCCGCCGCCGCCTTTGCCACCACCTCGCACTACGACACCGAAATCTTCGGCTACCTCGCCCAGGACACCGCCGTGGCCGGCACCGCCCTGCGCGTGAGTGCCCAGCCCGCCACGCCCTTGCGCTACGGCGAGAACCCCCACCAGGCCGGCACTTTCTACGGCGACCTCACCGCGCTGTTTGACCAGCTGCATGGCAAGCAGCTCAGCTACAATAATCTGGTGGACGTAGACGCCGCCGTGGCCCTGATGGCCGAATTTGCCGAAGGCCCGCTTGCCTGCGCCATCCTCAAGCACACCAACGCCTGCGGCGTGGCCCAGGCCGCTACCCTGCGCGATGCCTACGTGAATGCCCTGAGCTGCGACCCCACTTCAGCGTTCGGCGGCGTCATCATCGTAAACCAGGAAGTGGATGCTGCCACCGCGGCTGAGCTCAACCAGCTGTTCTTCGAAGTGCTGATTGCGCCCGGCTTCGCGGCTGATGCCCTGCCGGTGCTGCAAAGCAAGAAAAACCGCATTCTGCTGCTGCAAAAGCCAGTAGTATTCGCCCCGAAGCAGGTTAAAACCCTGCTCAACGGCTACATTGAGCAAGATGCCGACCGCCAGAGCGAAGGCCCAGCCGATTTTCGCACCGTCACCCAGTCGGCTCCCACAGACGAGGAAACGACGGCCCTGGAGTTTGCCGGTAAAATCTGCAAGCACACCAAAAGCAACACCATCGTGCTGGCTCGCGCCGGCCAACTGCTGGCCTCAGGCGTGGGCCAGACTTCCCGCGTTGATGCCCTGCGCCAGGCCATTGAAAAGGCCCGCGCGTTCGGCTTCGACCTGCACGGTGCCGTGATGGCTTCCGACGCCTTTTTCCCCTTCCCCGACTGCGTGGAAATTGCCGGCGCCGCCGGCATCCGTGCCGTGGTGCAGCCCGGCGGCTCCATCAAAGACGCCGACACCATCCGGGCCTGCGACGAGCTGGGCATGGCCATGGTGCTCACCGGCGTGCGTCACTTCAAGCACTAGGCAGCTTGACTAACTCCCCTCCTTTTTTAAGGAGGGGATGTTCGAGCCGACAGGCTCGGACGGGGGTGGTAAAGTCGTTGCACGGCGACCGAACAAGTCCGGCGGGTACAATTCAACGACTTCACCACCCCCGCCGTCGCTTCGCGCTGGCGTCCCTTCCTTGAAAAAGGAGGGGAGGGTGGGGCGGCCCGGAAGTTATAATTAGCCTCCGCCCAAAGCTTCCGTACCTTTGCCCATTATTCTGCCCTGGCCAACGCCGGAGCTTCTCCTTTTCGCAGCTAACGCAATGGGTTTCTTTAGTTTTCTTAATTTTTCGAGCGACATAGCCATTGACCTGGGCACGGCTAATACGCTCATCATTCACAACGGCAAAATCGTGGTGGACGAGCCGAGCATTATCGCCAAGGACCGGACTACCAACAAAGTCATCGCCGTGGGCCGCCAGGCCCAGCAGATGCACGAAAAAACGCACGACAACATCCGCACCATCCGCCCGCTCAAGGACGGGGTAATTGCCGATTTCCACGCCGCCGAGGAAATGATTAAAGGCATGATTAAGATGATTGACACGCGGAACCGGCTGTTTCAGCCTTCGCACCGCATGGTCATCTGCATCCCGTCGGGCATTACCGAGGTAGAAAAACGCGCCGTCCGTGACTCCGCCGAGCACGCCGGCGCCAAGGTGGTCTGGATGATTCAGGAGCCGATGGCCGCCGCCATCGGCATTGGCATCGACGTGCAGCAGCCGGTGGGCTCCATGATTATTGACATCGGGGGCGGTACTACCGAAATTGCGGTTATCGCGCTGTCGGGCATCGTGTGCGACCAAAGCATCAAGACAGCCGGCGACGTATTCAACCAGGACATTCTGGACTACATGCGCCGGCAGCACAACCTGCTTATCGGCGAACGCTCGGCCGAGCGCATCAAAATTGAAGTGGGCGCGGCCCTTACCGAACTCGACATGCCGCCACCCGACCACGAAGTACGCGGCCGCGACCTGATGACGGGCATTCCGAAAGTAATTAAAGTAACCTTCTCGGAAATTGCCATTGCCCTCGATAAATCGGTGGCCAAAATTGAAGAGGCCGTGCTGAAAGCCCTCGAAATTTCGCCGCCCGAGCTGTCGGCTGATATTTACGAAAATGGCATTCACCTCACCGGTGGCGGCGCGCTGCTGCGCGGTCTGGACAAGCGTTTGGCCGCCAAAACCAAGCTGCCTATTCACATTGCCGAGGACCCGCTGCGCGCCGTAGTGCGCGGTACTGGCAAGGCTCTCAATGACATAGAAGCCTTTAAAGGCGTGCTTCTCACCTAAGAATTAGTAATTGGTAATTAAGAACTGAATGGTTGGGTCTCGGCGAATATTCCACACGTTTCCCAAGTTGGTTAATTCTTAATTACTAATTCTTAATTACCAATTAAGAATTAAACCTCCTCGTGCGGAATTTATTTCTTTTCCTGTTTCGCTTTCGTGGGGTACTGATTTTTGTCTTGCTGGAAGTAATTAGCTTGTACTTATTTGTTACAAGTAATTCGTACCAACGGGCGGCTTTTTTCAATTCGGCTAATAAATACGCCGGCGTGGTATTGGAGCGCCGCATGCAGGTAACGGACTACTTCCAGTTGGCGGAAATGAACCGGCAGTTGGCAGTTGAGAATGCCAGCTTGCGGCAGCAGCTTTTTCCGCCAGATAATGCGGGCCGCGAAGCCGATTCGGTAGCCCTACCCCCGGCCCGCACCGATTCGTTGCGGCGTATTCGCTACCAGCGTCCCGCCGCGCGGCCCGATACGCTGCTATTGGGGCAGCAGGCAATTGCGGCCCGCGACCCGGGTTATCCACTAATGCCGGCCCGAGTTATCAACAATATGCTTCGAAATGTGGATAACTACCTCACGTTGAACGTGGGCAGTGCCAATGGCGTGCGCCCCGGCTTGGGGGTGATTGCGGCGAATGGGGTAGTGGGCCGGGTGAAAGTGGTGACCGAGCACTACGCCACAGTCACGAGTTTGCTGAATTCCAAAACCAGTATTTCTTCAAAAATTAAGCGCGATGGCACCTTCGGGACCATCCGCTGGCTAGGCGACGACCCCATCCACGCCGTGCTCGACAACGTGTTGCGCGAAACCCGGCTGGTGAAGGGCGACACGGTGGTAACGTCGGGCTACAACACGGTATTTCCCGAAGGCGTTTTTATCGGCACCGTCGATTCATTTGTAAAAGAACCCGACAAAAATTTCTGGACGGTGCGTGTGAAGCTGGGGGTCAATTTTGCTAATCTAACCTACGTGTACGTGGTGACCAGCCGGCCCAAAGCCGAGCGCGACACCGTAGAGGCCCGCTCGGGCATGCCACGGGAAGGAGCCCCGCGTCCATGAGCGGCCTCCGGTTTCTACTCGTTCAGCTGTTGCGCTTCGCCCTCTATGTGGGCGTGCACGTGCTGCTGATTAGCCGGCTGGTGCTATTTGACCTGGGCTGGTGTTTTCTCTACCTGGGTTTTCTGCTGTTCTTGCCCATCGGCACGCCCATTGTGGTGCAGCTGCTGCTGTCGTTTGGCCTGGGCCTGACTATCGATGTTTTCTACGACACGGGCGGGCTGCACGCGGCGGCAGCGGTACTACTGGGCTTTTTGCGGCCTTGGGTACTGCGGCTGCTCACGCCACGCGACGGCTACGACAGTGCCGACACGGTGAACGTGCACCAAATGGGCTGGCAGTGGTTCAGTGTGTACATGGCGCTGCTGGTGATGCTGCATCACGCGGCATTTTTCCTGCTGGAGCTCGGCAGCTTCCGCAACCTGGGACTCACGATGGGAAAGATGCTTGTCAGTGCACTCTTTACCAGCCTGGCGCTGTTGATTGTGCAGCTACTGTTCTTTCCCGTGCGTCGCGGACGGAGTTAGTGGTTAATGATTTCAGCGTAAGAAGTGGTTGTTATTCTTGAATTCTACAATCGCGCCCAGACGCCAACCTCACCCCCTAGCCCCCTCTCCAAAAGAGAGGGGGAACTAGTTCTTAGTCTTAGCTCCTAGAAACTAGGTTTTTAGAACTGATTCTAGTCCCCCCCCTCTCCTGGGGCTTCGCGCATAAAGCGAACCGGGGGCTAGGGGGTGAGGTTGGCGCCTGGGTTGCACAAAAGCAGCTACAAATACCGTTATAAATGCAATATCTGGAAGGCCGCAAGTATATAGTGAAGGGCATCTTTTTGGTGGTGGCCCTCATCTTCCTTACCCGGCTGTTTTTCATGCAGGTGCTGGACGGTACCTATAAACTGGCCGCCGACCGCAATACCCTGCAACGCCTGGTGCAGACGCCGTATCGGGGTCTGATTTACGACCGCAACAACGAACTGCTGGTGCAGAACACGCCCGTGTACGACCTGATGGTGGTGCCCCGCGAAGTGAAGGGCCTCGACTCGCTGCGGTTCTGCGAGCTGCTGCAAATCCCCTTGGAAGACCTGCGCGAAAGCCTGCTGGCTGCCAAAAAATACTCCCGCAACAAGCCCTCGCCGGTGGTGCAGAACCTGACCACGCCGGACCTGGCTGCTATTTCCGACCGGCTGGGCGATTTCCCAGGCTTCCGGATTCAGGCGCGGATGGCGCGGGCGTATCGCACCCCCAACCTGGCGCACGCCCTGGGCTACGTGGGCGCCATCACGCCGGCGTTTCTCGAAAAACCGAAGTATGCCAAGTACCGCCCCGGCGAAAACGTGGGCATTTCGGGCCTGGAGTCTTACTACGAAGAAACGCTGATGGGCCGGCGCGGCGTGCAGTACAAGATGGTGAACGTGCGCGGTATCGAGAAAGGCAAGTTTCGGGACGGCGAGTTTGATACGCTCTCGGTGGCGGGGCAGGACTTGCACCTGAGCATCGACGCCGAGCTGCAGGCCTACGGCGAGCAGCTGCTGGCCGGCCGCCGCGGCTCCATTGTGGCCATTGACCCCAAAACGGGCGAGATTCTGGCCTTTGTGTCGGCCCCGCACTACGACCCCAAACTGCTGTCGGGCAAGGGCTCCGGCAACCGCTACATGGCCCTGCTCAACGACCCCAACCGGCCGCTGTTCGACCGGCCCCTGATGGCCACTTACCCGCCGGGCTCGGTGTTTAAGCTGGTGAACGAGCTGGTGGCGCTGCAACTGGGGGTGGTCACGCCCAATACCGCGTTTGAGTGCAACCAGCGGCTGGTGCGCTGCACCCACCGCCACGAGCGGCCCAGCAACGTGAGCATTGCCATCAAGCAGAGCTGCAACCCCTATTTCTACCAGGTGATGCAGGCGGCCGTGGTGCGCGGCCAGGCGCCCAACAAGTACGACGACGCCCGCATCGGCCTGGGGCAGTGGCAGAAAATGGTGAAGTCATTCGGCCTCGGCGAAAAGCTGGGGGTGGACATGAGCCAGGAAAAACGCGGCCTCATTCCTTCGCCGGAGTTCTACGACAAGAAGTTCTTCAACAAAAAAGAGAATCGCCAGCACCGCTGGAGCTACCGTAACGTGTATTCGCTGAGCATCGGACAGGGCGAAATCGGCATTACGGGCCTGCAAATGGCCAACGTGCTGGCCACCATTGCCAACAGAGGCTATTACTACACGCCGCATTTCGTGCGCGGCATCGGCAACGGCGGGCCGCTGCCCCAGTACCGCGAGCGGCACTACACGGCCATCGACACCACGCTGTTTAAGCACATCATCCCCGGCATGATGCAGGTAGTTGACGGCAACGGCGGCACCGGTAACCTGGCGTCGTTGGCGCAGTTTGGCATTTCGGTGGCCGGCAAAACCGGCACCGTGCAAAACCCCCACGGCTTCGACCACGCCACGTTTGCTGGCTTTGCGCCCGTCAATAACCCCCGGATTGCCATTTCCGTGTTTATTGAGAACAGCGGCTTTGGGGGTACCAGCGCCGCCCCGGCCGCCGGCCTCATGATTGAGAAGTACCTGCGCGGCAAAGTGGCCCCGCACCGCAAAAATTGGGAAGACTGGGTGATGTACGGCGACTTTACCAAGAAGCTGAAGTACTAACTACCGTTCGATGGGCCGCCGAAACGCGGCGCTGCGCCCCTGGTCGTATTATTCGCCTCCGCTAACATTTCCTGCGTATTGAAGTTACAGAGCCTCTTTCGTTCTCTTTAACTTTCGTATTTATGGAATCTCTGCAAGGAAAAGTTGCTCTGGTAACCGGTGCCGGCAAAGGAATTGGCCGGGCCGTAGCCCTGGCCCTCGCCGCCGAAGGCGTACACGTGGGCCTGCTGGCCCGCACCGATAGCGACTTGCAAGCCCTGGCCGCCGAAATTGCTGCCGCTGGGGGCACCGCCGCCACCGCCGTGGCTGATGTGGCCGACCGCACTGCCGTGAACTTGGCCGTGGTCAAAATTCACCAGGAGCTCGGCCCGATTGACATCCTTATCAACAACGCCGGCATCGGCAGCTTCGCCAAGTTTCTAGAGATGGAGCCCGAACAGTGGGAGCACATCATTCAGGTAAACCTGATGGGTACCTATTATGTGACCCGCGCCGTGCTGCCGGACATGATTTCGCGTCAAACCGGCGATATCATCAATATTTCCTCCACTTCCGGGCTGCGGGCGGCGGCGGGCAGCAGCGCCTACAGTGCCTCGAAATTTGCCGTGCTCGGCCTCACCGAGGCGCTGATGCAGGAGGTGCGCAAGCACAACATTCGCGTGTCGGCACTCACGCCCAGCACCGTGGCCACGCCGCTGGCGCTGGAAAACAAGCTCACCGACGGCAACCCCGAAAAGGTGATGCAGCCCGAGGACCTGGCCGAATTCATTGTGTCGCAGCTGAAGCTGAACCGCCGGATTTTTATCAAAGAAGCGGGCATGTGGTCGACCAATCCGTAGTTTCTGCGAGTTAGCCCGCTGTTTTGAACGCCCCTGCGACACTCGTTGCGGGGGCGTTTTTTATCTTATTAGAGCTTCTCGAACGGAATATTCTGGATGCGGTATGACCTCCAGTCCTGGTAGTCAAAGTGCCACCATTCGTCTGGGATTACCTTAAAGCCATGCTGCTCCATTTTGCTGCGCAGCAAATCCCGCTTGGCGCGCTGCTCGGCGGTGCCGCCGGCGTACGCTACGTAGGAGCGGGGACTCATTTCGTCGTAGGCGCCGGTCATGGCAACTTCCTTGCCCGTGGCGATGTCCCACAAGCTTAAATCGACGGCGCACCCCCGGTTATGACGGGAGCCTTTTTTGGGGTTGGCTACGAATTTTCGTTTCTCCCTGGGTGTGATGTCCCAGAAAAGCTTGGTCACGCTCCAGGGGCGGTAACCGTCGAAAACCAGCAGTCGGTAGCCGAGCGTTTCCAACTCCTTATTCACCCGCACAAGTGCTTCTGCGGCGGGACGCTGCAAAAAAGCTCGGGCTTCGGAATAGACCGCCCGGCCTGCAAAGTTCTTGGTGGTGGCGTAGCGAATATCCAGCCGAATACTCGGGTCGAGCCGTCGCAACTCAACTAATTCGGATGGTTTGAAAGCGCCGGTTTCGTGCGGCGGCCTGGCCGCGCAACTACTTACCATGAGCACTGCGCTAAAGGCCCATAACCGCTGAAACGAAGACAGTTGATTGTCAGGATTACGCATGGGGCAGCACATTTAGGAATAAAAAAGGCCTCCGAAGAGGCCTTTTAAAGAAGTTGTTGTGCAACTTACAAAATGCCGCTCAGGAAGCCGGGGACAATGCCAAGAGCGATGCTCAGCAGCGCCAGCAGCGCGAGGGTCACGGTCTGGACGCCATCGACGGGCACAGGCGTGGCGCCTTCCTCGGCGGGGCGCAGGTACATGGCAATGAGGGGCCGCAGGTAGTAGTACAGGCCCACCATGCTCATTACGAGGGCAAACACCACAAGGCCGATGTAGCCCTGGCCCACGGCGGCAGCCAGCAGGAAAAACTTGCCGAAGAAGCCGCCCGTGAGCGGAATGCCGGCCAGCGAGAGCATGGCCACCGTCATGCTGAACGCCAGTAGCGGGTTGGTTTTGCCCAGGCCGTTGAGGGCGGCGTAGTCGTCGCGCTGGCGGTGGTCGGCCACCAGTTTCAGCACGCCAAAAGCGGCGATGGTGGCAAGTGAATAGGCCAGGGAGTAAAAGAAAATGCCGCTGGCGGCTTCGCCGGTGAGGTTGCCCCGGCTGGCCACGAGGCCGATGAGCAGGTAGCCGGCGTGGCTCACACTGGAGTAGGCCAGCATGCGCTTGGTGCTGGTTTGCACGGCGGCGCCCACGTTGCCCAGCAGCAGCGTGAGGGCGCACATGGCCTGAATGGTGGGCAGCCAAAAGCCCTGGGCAGCGGGCAGAGCCACGGCCAGCAGCTTGAGGAAGGCGGCGAAACCGGCCGTTTTCACCACGGTGCTCATGAAGGCAGTGAAGAAAGTGGGCGTGCCTTCGTACACGTCGGGCGTCCAGAAGTGAAACGGCGCCGCCGACACCTTGAAGCCAATGCCGATAATCATCATCAGAATGCCGATGTAGAGCATGGGCTGCAGGCTGGCATTGGCGGGTGCCGCCACGGCCGTGCTCAACTCCGATAACACGAAGGTGCCGGTGGCCCCGTAGAGCAGCGCCACGCCGAAGAGCAGAATGCCGGTGGCAAAGGCGCCCATCAGGAAGTATTTCAGGGCGGCTTCGTTGCTGCGCGCGTCGCGCTTGCTGGAGCCGGCCAGCACGTACATGCTGACACTCAGGATTTCAATGCCCACAAACAGCATGATGAGGTGGTTGTAGCCTATCATCATCACGGCGCCCACCAGCGAGAAGAGCAGCAGGGAGTAGTACTCGGCCAGGTTGGGCTCGCCGGCCGCCACGTAGCTGCGCGAGAAGGGCAGCAGCACAATGGTGGTGAGCACCACGATGCCGGTGAAGGCCACCGTATAGTTGTCCACTACCAGCATGCTGTTGTAGAAGGACTGCGTGCCCTGGCCCCAGTCGGCCAGGTTCACGCCGAACACAATCAGCAGCAGCAGCATGGCTCCGGGCAGCAGCACCTTGTTCGAGCGCAGGAAGCCCAGGAACAGGTTGATGATGCCGAAGACGGAGAGGAGAATGATGGAAGTCATATGCTTAGCTGTTAGCCATTAGCCTATAGCTGTTAGCTCTGTTTCTTTAAGTATTTACGATGGCCGGATGAGTAAAACCCGTGCAGCCATGCCGAGAGCTAATAGCTAACAGCCATCAGCTAGAAGCTACCATCAGCGCCCTACCAATGACAGCAGGTTGGTCACGGCCGGCTCCGAAATATGCAGGAACGTGCCCGGGAACAGGCCCAGCCAGAACACCAGCACGATGAGCGGTACGAGTATCAGCAGCTCGCCGCCGGTGAGGTCGGTGATGGTTTCGGAGAAGGCAGAATCGGGGCCGAGCATGACGCGCTGGAACATGCGCAGCAGGTACACGGCCGAGAAAATGATGGTGAGGCCGGCCACGGCGCCCACCCAGGCGTTGTACTGGTACACGCCGGCCAGCAGCAGGAATTCGCCCACAAAGCCGCCCGTCAGGGGCAGGGCCACGGTGCTGAGCAGCATTACCAGAAAGCAAACCGTGAGCAGGGGCGTGCGGCGGGTGAGGCCGCCCAGGTCGGGGATGTGGCGGGTGCCGGTGCGGCGCTCAATGGCATCGGCCACGAAGAACATGCCCACCACGTTCACGCCGTGGGCCAGCATCTGCACCACCGCGCCCTGCAGGCCAATGGAGGTGAGCGAGAACACGCCGGCCGCCATCAGACCCACGTGCGAGAGCGACGAATAGGCAATGAGCCGCTTCAAATCCTGCTGCCGAATGGCAATAATAGCCCCGTAAATAATACCGATAACGGCGAGGATAACTACCAGAAAGCCCCACTGGCTTACGCCCAGCGGCACCACCGGCAGCAGCCACCGCATGGTGCCATAGATGCCCATTTTCAGCATAATGCCCGAGAGCAGCATGGTGGCCGGCGCGGGCGACTCGGTGTACGTGTCGGGCTGCCAGGTGTGGAAGGGGAAGATGGGCATCTTCACGGCGAAGGCGGCGAAAATGAGCCAGAACAGCCACGATTGTTCCGACGCGCTCAGCGTGAGGTTGTAGAAGGCCGACAGCTCGGAGGAGTGCGCTGCCAGCGAGCCGGCGGCGGGGCCGGTTTGCAGGTATAAATACATGAAGCCGGCCAGCATAAACAGCGAGCCTACCACGGTGTAGAGGAAAAACTTGAGGGTGACGGCCACGCGGCGCTCGCCGCCCCAGGCGCCGGCCAGGAAGTAAATCGGAATCAGCGCGACTTCCCAGAAGAAGTAAAACAGGAAGGCATCGAGCGAGACAAACACACCGATGAGGCCGGTTTGCATGAAGAGCACCAGCGCGTAGAAAGTCGAAGGGCTGTCGTAATTGTGCTTGAAAGCGGCCAGCAGAATGAGCGGCACCAGAAACGTAGTGAGCAGCACCAGCAGCAAACTCAGGCCGTCGAGGCCGAGGTGGAAGTTGATGCCCGCCGAGGAAATCCAGGCGTAGTTGAGATTGAACGCCGCCGAGCCGGTGGTTTTAAAGGCAAAAACGGCGTACACCGCCAGGCCAAATTCGAGAAGCGAAGCACCCAGGGCCAGAGCCCGGGCGGCGGCTCCCTTAATGAATAGCAGCAGCAAAGCGGCGGCCAGCGGGAGGAAAAGCAGTACGGCAGTCAGCATGAACGAGCGGGTTGGGCGCGTTGCGGGGCAGGGGAACCGCCTCGCAAATTGACCGCAAACTTACGCACGGACCGGCAAGGCTGCACGGTATCGGCGGAACTTCTGTGCCGGAAGTGCTTTTCGGGGAGGTAGCAGCACGCTTGGGCCGGCGGGCACGTATTTATTAGGCCGGAAGGACTAGGTTTGTGCAGACCTGTTTTAAGTTGCATCAGCCCATGTTTCCAATCCTGCGCGTGGCCCGGCCCACCGATGATTTGCCGGCCCTCATCCGGTTTTACTGCCAGGGCCTGGGGTTGCAGCGCCTAAGCTCCTTTGCGGACCACAATGGTTTCGATGGCGTGATGTTGGGGCATCCGGGCAGCGCCTATCATCTGGAATTTACCCATGAGCCCGGCCTCCAAGTAGGGCGGGCCCCCACTGCCGACCACCTGCTGGTGTTCTACCTGCCCGATGCGCTGGAGTGGCAGGCTGCCGTGCAGCGCATGGCCGACAACGGTTGCCTGCCAGTGCCGTCCTACAACCCGTATTGGGACGAGCACGGCCGCACCTACGAAGACCCGGACGGCTACCGGGTGGTGCTTCAGCACAGCGCCTGGCCATTGTAAAATTGCTTAACTCTCGAAAATGATGACGCAGAACCGTGGCGTTGTTTCGCGGCTGGCGCCCACGCCCAGCGGCTACCTGCACCTCGGCAACGCCGTGAATTTTGTGCTCACCTGGCTGCTCACCCGGCAAGTCGTACCCGGTAGGGCCGGCGGCGTGCTTCACCTGCGCATCGACGACCTGGACCGGGCCCGCCTGCGCCCGGCCTACCTCGACAACATTTTCCGGGTCATCGACTGGCTGGGCCTCGACTACGACCACGGCCCCACCGGCCCCGACGACTTTTTGCGCCACCATTCCCAACTGCTGCACCTGCCTGAGTACAACCGCGTATTGCGCCGCTTGGCACAGCAACCGGTCCTGGTGCAGGCCAGCCAGCGCACCCGCACCGGTGGCCCCGAAGCCCCCGTGCCGCTCGACACGCCCGGCGCCGCTTGGCGCACACAGGTACCCGCCGGGACCACCATAGCCATTGCCGATGCCTGGCAGGGCAGCACCAATGTGCCGCTCGGCGCGCTGATGCCGGATTTTGTCATCCGCAAGAAAGACGGTGTGGCGGCGTACCAGGTGGCCTCAGTGGTAGATGATTTGCGGCTGGGTACTACCCTGGTGGTGCGCGGCCTGGACTTGCAGCCCAGCACGGCCGCGCAGCTGTGGCTGGCCAGCCAGCTCTCCGAAACGGCGGCTTTCAACGCAGCCCGGGTTCGGTTCTTCCATCATCCGCTGCTGACGGATGCGGGCGGCCAGAAGCTTTCCAAGTCGCAGCAGCTGCCGCTGGACGCGGGCGTGCTGGCGCAAAAGGACGGAAAGCGGGCCGTATTTCAGGCCGTAGCCGGCTTGCTGCAACTACCCACCGGCGCAGGCGAGTCGCTGGCCCTTCTGCAACAGCACCTCCGTGAAATTTCTTTTCCTCTTTAAACTCTGTGCAAAACCACTACCGCACTTCCTTCTTGAACTGTTCGGCCCAATAGTCGGCCAGGCGGGTGGGTTCGGGCAGCTTGTAGCCGCGCAGGCAGTCCAGGGTGAGGCGGGTGGCGGTGGCCTGGTCGCAGCGGTGGCCGGGGCTCACGAAAAGCGGCAGCACCTTGTCTTTGCTGCGGATAACCTCGCCGATTAAGTCGCCGGTTTTGGCATCGGTGAGCGGCGTGATATTGCCGCGCTCAATTCCTGGTTCCTGGAAAACGCCCGTGAGCTTCTGCTTGGCCACGCCGAAAGTGGGCACGTCGAGCAGCACGCCAAGGTGCGCGGCAATGCCCATGCGCCGTGGGTGCGCAATACCGTGCCCGTCTACCATTATTACATCGGGCTTGTTTTCGAGTTTGGCGAAGGCGTGGATGACGTTTGGCGCTTCGCGAAAAGAGAGAAAGCCGGGCACATAGGGCATGTCCACGATGCCGTAGTTGTACACTTTTTCCACCAGCTCCAGGGTAGGGAATTTGAGCACCACGAACACCGAGAGAATCGTGTCGGGCGTGGGAAACGACGAGTCACAGCCGGTAATGAGGCGTGGTTCGTGGGCCAAGGGCTCGGCGCGTACGCGCAGGCGCATTTCCTGTTGCTGTTGGGTGAGGCTTTTCACCAGAACGGGGTCGGGCGGCGGGCCGGGCGGGCGGTAGTAGGCCATGTTTTTTAATTAGTAATTAAGAATTGGGGTCGTGGTTTCTGCTGCTACGGCAGGGCCGCCAGCCACGTTTGCACCAGCTCGGCATCAGCGCGCCAGGTGGGCTGGCCCAGCATGGCGTGGCAGCGGCCGGGCAGCTCGTGGTAGTCCGTCGTTGACGCGGCGTGGCGGTAGCGCCGGTAATTGGCCCGGTTGAGGGCGGCGGGCATGATGCGGTCGGTGCCCCCGGCCAGAAACAGCAGCGGCGCGTGCGGCCGGTGGAAATCCACACGAGCCGCCAGGCTCAGGGCCCCGCGAATCAGCCGCTTCGACTCTGGCGCGGCCAGTTGGTCGTAGTACTTGTGCTGGTCGGGCAGCGGCAGGCCGTTGGCAATGGCGTATTGCCACTGCGCGAAGGTGGGCAGAAACGTGGTTTCCAGCGATGAAAACAGCCCCAGCATGGGCAGCACCGCGCGAAACAGCGACCAGTTGAGCACCGCTACGCCCAGCGGCGGAGACGACTCGATGGCCACGCCCGCCGCTACCGCATCCTGCTGTAGCAGCAGCTGCACGATGAGCCCCCCAAAGGAATGCCCGATGACGATGGGCTTGGCGGGTAGCTCGGTAATGAAATCGGCGTACACGCTCAGCACGCTGGTCAGGTCGTTTTGGGCAATGGGCGAATGCGGGTGCCGGGCCCGAAGCCGCGCCGCCGGGCCCTGCTTGTGGGGCCAGTCGGGGGCATGGCAGGTGTAGCCCGCGCCTTCAAAAAATGCCTTCCAGTTATCCCAGCAAGCGGAAGTAACCACAGCCCCGGTGATAAAAACAATGGCGGGAGCAGAACCGGACAAACCCATAAGGCAAACTCGAGAGAAGGCTAAAAAATGCGGTTGGCTGACGACCAATTTAGCACGAAAGCTAGCCGGTAGCCCCATCCTGACACCCTGAGGCAGCGAGGAGCGTATGAGGGGCATACGTTTCTTGTTTGGCTATGTCTGATTCTGCTGCTGCTCACCCCGAACAACCCGCCGCTACCGGTGCCGGCCCTTGGCTGGAGCGGCGCTATTGCATCGACGTGGCCCGGCCGCGCCGCACGCCCGCTCAGCTCATGGCCGAAGTCCAGGCCGATGTAGCCCAATTCGCGCCCGAGCTGCTGGCTGACTTCAAGAAAAAGGAAGGCTCCGAAAACGGCTTGCGGGTGGGCGAGGAATTCGAAATTACCATCCTGGGCCCCTGGAACGGGTGCGTGCGCGTGACCGAAGTTGGCGCCACGTCCTTCGAGTTTATCACCTTGGAAGGCCATCCCGAGGCGGGCCGCATTCGTTTTGAAGCACATTACCTGGATGAGTCGCCCGAGGTGCTGCGCTTTGAAATCCGCTCGCGGGCCCGCTCCCGCGATGGGCTGGTGGCCTTTGCCTACAACACCACCGGTATCGGCAAGCGCGTGCAGGAAGCCACCTGGGTGGAGTTTTGCCGGCGCGCGGCCGCCGCCAGTGGCGGCCAGGCCTTGGGCGACGTCGTCGTGGAAACCCATACTCAAACCGAAACCGGCACCCATGACCACGAGCGCCATGCGTAACGCCGCCACCCCGCCGCCGTGGGAGCAGCAGCGCGCCCGCCTCGACGCCTACGCCAACACCGAAGTCAACTACGACTTCAGCCGCCAAAATGAGTACACCACGGAAACGGGCTGGCGCATAGACGACTACGAAACCGACCTGCCGGCCGAAGCGCCCGGCCCACCCGCCGCGGCCGGCGCATTCGCGGCGGCGCAGGATGTGCTGCGGCGCTACGCCTTCCCGCCGCCCGACCTTATCACCGGGATTTTCTCGCCCGACGGCCCGCTCGAAAAGCGCGTGATGGTGCTGCGGGCGCAGTTTTTATTCTTCACGTTCTACTTCGGCGTGCGGGTGAGTGGCGTGACCGACGAGGCCGCCCGCGCTACCCCCCACGGTCCCGAACGGGTGTGGGGCTACGGCTACCGCACCCTTGAGGGCCACTTTGAGCGCGGGCAGATTGACTTCACCATCCACAAAAACCTGAATACCGGCGCGGTGCAGTTCCGCATCCACGCTGTGTCGCAGTCCGGCCAGATTCGCAATCCTTTCTACTGGGTTGGTTTCAAGCTATTTGGACGAATCCTCCAGCGCAAGTTTGCCCACGAGTCGCTGAAGCGAATGCGGGCCCTGGTAGAGGCCGCGCTGGCGCAAGGCGCGCCCGCTGCGGTGGCAAATGCTTGACAGGATAGTTAGTTGAACAGGCGCTTTTCGGCCCAGAACGTGCCGAACGGAAAGACGGACGCCACCAGCGCCAAGGCCGTTTTCCCGAATGACCACCGGTACTGAATGGCGACCTGAATGACCAGCAGCACGTATACCACAAACAGTACGCCGTGCGCCATGCCCACGTAGCGCACCGCCGCGGGCTGCCCCGCCATGTACTTCAGCGGCATGGCAATGCCCAGCAGCACCAATAATGAGACGCCTTCCAGAAAACCAATTAGCCGCAGGCGGCCCAACGACGTAAGCAATAAATTACCGGGGGTGAGGGACATGGTGCAGGGTATAGAATACGGCCGCAAAGGTACCCCACGCTTTCCGGCCCTCCTCCCACAAACCTTCGCCAACCGGCGCGGTTAGCCCACTTCCGGCCTTCGGATTCTCAGCCGCTGGGCCAACAGCACCGCAGTGGTGCCAATGCAATATTCATAAATCAACACTCATAATTCCCAACAATGCTTCCTACTAAAGCTTACGCGGCCCCGGCCGCCAGTGTGCCCCTAGCCCCTTTCGATTTTGAGCGCCGCGACGTGGGCGCGCACGACGTACTCATTGATATCCAGTTCTGTGGCGTGTGCCACTCTGACCTGCACCAGATTCGCGACGAGTGGGGTGCGGGCATTTTCCCCATGGTACCCGGCCACGAAATTGTGGGCCGCGTGACCCAGGTGGGCGACCATGTGAAAAACTTTAAAGTGGGCGACCTGGCCGGCGTGGGCTGCATGGTGGACTCCTGCCGCACCTGCCCCAGCTGCCAGGAAGGCCTGGAGCAATACTGCGAGGTAGGCATGGTGGGCACCTACGGCGGCACCGAAAAGGAAACTGGCCGGCCCACCTACGGCGGCTACTCCAACCAGATTGTGGTAGACGAAAAGTACACCCTCAAGGTATCCGATAAGCTCGACCTGGCCCGCGTGGCGCCGCTGCTGTGCGCCGGCATCACCACCTACTCGCCCCTGCGGCAGTGGAAGGTGGGCGAAGGCCACCGCGTGGGCGTGATGGGCCTGGGCGGCCTGGGCCACATGGCCGTGAAGCTGGCCGCCGCCATGGGCGCCGAAGTGACCGTGCTCAGCACCTCGCCTGGCAAGGAAGCCGATGCCAAAGCCCTGGGTGCCCACAAGTTTGTGGTAACCAAAGACAAGGAGCAGCTGAAGTCAGTGAACAACTACTTCGACTTCATCATCAACACCGTGTCGGCCCCGCTCGACTTGGCTTCCTACCTGAACCTGCTGCGCCGCGACGGCACCATGATTCTGCTAGGTGTGCCGCCCGAAGCCCCGCAGGTTCACGCCTTCAACCTCATTGGCAAGCGCCGCCGCATCGCCGGTTCGCTCATCGGCGGCATTGCCGAAACCCAGGAAATGCTGGACTTCTGCGCCGAGCACAACATCATGTCCGATATCGAGCTGATTGACATCAAGGACATCAACGAAGCGTATGAGCGCATGCTAAAAGGCGACGTGAAGTACCGCTTCGTGATTGATTTGGCCACGCTGAAATAAGCTCCGGTTAGAAAGCAAAAAGCACGTTATGCTGAGCGGAGACGAAGCATCTTTACCGCGTAAGTAATCAATTTACTGCTGCGGTAGAGATGCTTCGACTGCGCTCAGCATGACGTTCTCGTAGGCGTCGAACGACTCTCTAAACAGTTTCATGAAAAAATCCCCGTGCAGCAATGCGCGGGGATTTTTTGTTTGGGCAGGCATGAAGCAGATAGCCGGGCTAAATCGCCGCAATATGCATCGCAGACACGGCGGGCCAGGGCGTGGATGTTACCTGCACGGCGTCCCACAGGGCTTTTTGGCCGGTGTAGTGCAGGAACACGCGCGCCGTGGTGATGATGTCCTTTTCGCAATACCCCACGATGCGGGCCAAGTCTTTTTTTACCCAGTAGGTATGGGCTACCTGCGAGCCGTCGATGTCGTCTTTGGGCGAGGGAATTCCGAATAGGCCGGCCAGCAGGGCCAAGGTGATGTGGCCTTTATTGTCGCCGAATTTCCACAGCTCCATGGTGTCGAGCAGGTGGGGGAGGTCCCAGGGCCGGTGGCCGGCAATGTCGAGCATGGGCGGCAGGTCCTGCCCGCAAATCAGCATGCGGCGGCCCAGGTAGCCGTAGTCGAACTCGCGGCCGTTGTGGGCGCACAGGAAGTAGCCATCGGGGCCGGCCGTTTCGAGCTTGGCGTACCGGCTGGGGCCGTAGGGCGCATAGCGCTGCAGGAAATGGCCAAACCCGCGCAGTACCTCGCATTCATCGTCGTCGGCGAAGGACTTGGTGCGGAATTCCAGGGTGTCGTCCTTCAGCAACCGGAAGAAGCCCACCGAGATGCACACCACCTTGCCGAACTCGGCGTAGAGGCCGCCGTTGGCAAACAGTTCCTCGTGCGTTTGGCCGTCGGCCAGCTCGCGGGCGTGGCGCTTCTCGCAAAACTTCTGCCACAGCGGCTGGTGCGTGGCCGGCAACTCGGCGTGGGTGGCGTGGCCCGGCACGGTTTCAATATCGACGAAGAAAACGCGGGTCAGGTCAACGTGACGGAGAATATTCATGGGTAGCAGCAAAGAGGAACCGCTATGAAGGTAGCGCCTGCCGCGCCCGCCTGCCAAATTATGCGGCGCAAACCCCTGTCGATTCGCGGCCGGGCCATTTCCTTGGAGCAGGGCCCAAATCATAGGTTGGGACGCCTCAAACCATAAATCAAGGCGGCAAGCCGGAGACGGGGGCGGACCTTTGCTTCGGCTTCTTTCAAGAAATACAACGCCGAGCAATAACGGAAGGCCGTGATGCGATATCAGGACTTACGCATTCAGTAGCTGGCGCGCGTCTCTGACGCGTGGCTTGCTGGCTTGGCGTTTCCAAACGCCGCCGTTCGCCCCGGCTAGTCTCGTTAGCTCCGCGCGTCAGAGACGCGGAACCAGTGGGCAACGCGTGGGAGACGCGCGCCAGCTACTGAATGCATAAGTCCTGTCTAAGAAGCTGTTTAGGAAGTGGCCAAGCGGGCGTCAAACATAAAAGACTCCCACAAAAGCGGGAAATTTGAGGTGCAACCCATCTCCTTTCCCTCCCTATGGAAGTCCTGCGCAAAGATATGATTACCCGTTGGCTATTGCCTTACCTGCCCGCCCGCCCGGGTGGCCGCCGCTGCGCCGCCGACCCGGCGGAAGTCGTGGATATGTAACTGCTGGCGTATTAGCGGCTCTGACTTCCAAATAACCGGTAAAATATAGCGCGTGCGCTGCAACAAAGCCATTGCTTTCCGACTCTTTACGGCACTTTTTCTCTTCCCCAAATACCGCTCTCACTTACTTCCTTTTTTCTGTTTCCTTCTGCACATGCTGTATTCCTACCGCTTGCTATTGGCGTTGCTGCTGGCCGCGTCTGCTTTCACCAGCCCGGTTTGGGCACAACAGCCGGCCCTACCAGCCGGCCCACCCGCCGGCACCGGCTCCATTACGGGCGTGGTGCTCGACTCGCTGAACCGCCAGCCCGTGCCCTACGCCACGGTGGTGCTGCTGCCGCCCGCGCCCAACGAGAAGGCTATTACGGGCATTGCGGCCGACGATAACGGCCGGTTCACCTTTACCAAATTAGTGTCGGGTCCGGCCCGGCTGCGCATCAGCTACGTGGGCTACGGCACCCAGACGCGGGCCGTGACCATCACGGCGGGGGCTACCGATGCGGGCACGTTCCGGCTGCCCACGGCGGGTACGGCGCTGGCCGAGGCCGTGATTATCGGCACCAAGCCGGTGGTGGAGGTGCGGCCCGACCGCATCGTGTACAACGCCGAGCAGGACGTGAGCAACGCCGGCGGCACCGCCGCGGATGTGCTGCGCAAGGCCCCACTGCTGGCCGTGGACGGCGACGACAAAGTGACCCTGCGCGGCTCCAGCAACTTCCGGGTGCTCGTCAACGGCAAGCCCTCGCCCACCTTTGCCAACAACCTGGCCGACGCACTGAAGTCGCTGCCTGCCGACCAGATTAAGTCGGTAGAAATCATCACCACGCCGCCGGCCAAATACGACGGCGAGGGCACGGCCGGCATCATCAACATCGTGCTCAAAAAGGGCGTGGACCGGGGCCTGAACGGGCGCGTGGGCCTGGGCGGCGGCAACCGTGGCCTCAACAGCAACGCCTCGCTCAACTTCAAAAAGGGCAAAGTGGGCCTGAGCGTGTCGGGCGGTACGGGCCGCTGGTATGGGCCGCAGGAGTCGGCGCGGGACCGTACCGACTTTTTCGTGCGCCGCCCCGATGGCAGCCCGGCCCAGCTCACCCAAACCGGCAGCGGCCGCTTCGGGGGGCGCTGGGGCTACGGCAACCTGACCGTGGACTACGACCCGGCCGAATACCACAGTTTCTCGCTCAGCGCCGGCCTCAACCCTTACTCGGGCAGCGGCCAGCAGGTGCTGCGCAACCGCTACAACGCCGGCAACCCCGTGCTCGACCAGCTATTTGTGCGCGACACGGAAAATCTGTTCAGCGGCTTCAATGGCGAAGTGACGGGCACCTACACCCGCACCTTTAAGCAGGCCCGCCGCGAGTGGAGCATTCTGGGGCAGGCGGCCGACAACTCCGGTACGTTTGGCTACGACGTCAACCAGTTCGACGGCACCATTGCCCGGCCCGTGGAACAGGCCAGCTACCGGGAGCGCAGCCGCGGCCGCACGCCCGGCACCGAATTCACCCTGCAAACCGACTTTGTGCAGCCCCTGAGCGAGAAGCAAACCCTGGAAATGGGCCTGAAAAGCATCTGGCGCCGGACCGGCTCGGTGGCCGAGGTTGATACGTTTTTGGCCGGGCAGCAAGCCGGGCTGGCCCGCTCCCGGCAGCGCAGCACCAACTTCGACTACCGCCAGAACGTGCAGGCGGCCTATGCCACCTACTCCTTCACGCCCTTCAAAAAGCTGAATATGAGCCTGGGCGCCCGTGCCGAGCGCACCAACCTCACGGCCAACCTCTTCACGCCGGTGCGCCAGCCGGAATTCGGGCAGACCTACACCAGCCTGCTGCCCAACGGCAACGCCCAATACGCTTTTAGTGAGATGACCAGCCTGCGCCTGGCGTATTCGCGGCGCATCACCCGGCCGTTTATCGATTACCTCAACCCCTTCGTGGACCGCTCCGACACGCTGAACCTGCGTACGGGCAACCCCGAGCTGAACCCGGAACTGACCGACTCCTACGAGCTGAGCTACAACACGCTGGTGAAAACCGCCACCCTGAGCGTATCGGCCTCGGTGCGCCGCACCGACAATGCCATTGAGGCCGTGCGCCGGCCCGCCGCCGACGTGGCCCTGCCCGACGACAGCCGCCGCCCCGGCCCCGGCGTCATCGTCGAAACCTTCCAGAATGTGGCCGCCAACACCAACTACCAACTCAATTTCTACGGCTCGGTGAAACCCAATAAGAACTGGGACCTGAGCGGCGGCTCCAACGTGGAGTACATCGTGCGCCGCTCGCCGGCCCTGGGCATCACCCGGCGCGGCGTCACGGCCGGCCTCAACGTCAACACGTCCTACAAGCTGCCCAAAGACTTTACGGCCTCGGCCTTTGCCTTTGCCTCGCTGCCCTCCATCGATTTGCAGGGCCGGGGCGGGGCCAACCTCTACTACAACCTGGGCCTGAAAAAAACCTTCCTCGACAAGAAAGCCGACTTCGTGGTGAACGTCACCGCGCCCTTCAACAACTATTGGGACTACCGCAGCCGCCTCGAAACGCCCTCCTTTGAGGACCGGACGGTTAACCGCAACTTCCAGCGCAGCTTCCGTCTCAGCTTCAGCTACCGCTTCGGGCAGGCGCAGCAGGGCAAGCAGCGCAAGTCCATCTCGAACGACGACGTGAAAGGCGGCGGTGGCAACAAGCAAGGCGGCCAGTAAGCCAGATACAAGCGCCAAGCTGTTTCACAATGATTTATAAAAATCCGATGCGGGGCTGACTGACGCGAATACCCCAGGTTGTAGGAATGGGCCTTGGCGCGTTCGGCGTCTGAAAGCGAACCGAGAGGCACGCCCCGAACGCCGAACGCGCCTTGGCGCGTTCCTACATCGTTTTCTACTGCGGGTTTGTTGTAATTGTCCGGCATTGGCCCCAAACAGTAATTTTCTGCCGGAGCCACCGGCCCGGTGTCCTGTTCACCAACCCCGAAACCGCTTCAGGAAGACAATTCCCAGCAGCGTATTACTGGCGACTATTTTTGAAAAATTATTCTTCGCGGGAGTATGAAAAATACGGGAAAGTATGTGGGCATAGCCGTTAGTTTGGCGGTGGGCATTGGGGTAGGGCTGTTGGGAGGGAAGTACGTGGGCGCGCAGCTCGCGCACGGGCGTTGGAGCGGCGGGCAGGTGGCCGCGCTGGTGGCCTTGCTGCCGCTGGCCTGGCTGGTGGCCGTGGGCCTGCACGAGCTGGGTCACGCGCTGGCGGGCACGCGGCAAGGCTTTGTTTTGCAATGGTTTGTGGTAGGTCCGCTGATGTGGAAGAAGCTGGACGGCCGCTTGCGCTTCCGCTGGAACACCAACCTGAATACGGCCGGCGGCATGGTGCTCAGCGTGCCGCCCGACGACCACGACCTGCGCCGGCGCTTCATGGCGTTTGCGGCGGGCGGGCCGCTGGGCAGCGTGGCGTGGGCGGCGCTGGCGCTGGGCATCTGGGCGCTGCTGCCCACCTCGACTACGGCCACGGGGCAGGTGCTGGCCGCCGGTTTGGCCGGCAGTGGCGGTTTTTCGGCCTTCCTGGCGCTGTTAACGGCTGCTCCGTTCCACACCGGCGGTTTTTCCAGCGATGGGGCGCGGGTGCTCAATCTGTGGCGCGGGGGCCCGGCCGGCCAGCTCGAAATGGCGGTGCTGTCGGCTTTTGTGCGGTCGGCGGCCGGGATGCGGCCTCGCGAACTGCCTTTGGCTGAGCTAGAGGCGGCCGTGGCGGAGCCCGCAGAGCTGCCATTCAAGCTCTACGCCTACCAATCCCTCTACCTGGCGGCGCTCGATGCCGGCCAAATTGACCAGGCCGAGCATTACCTGCGCGAGTACCGCGACCGGCTGACCCTGACGCCGCCCGCCCTGCAAGCTAGCGGCTGGCTGGAGTCGGCGTTTTTCGCAGCAGCCTACGAGCATGACCTGCCGGCCGCCCGCGCCTTCCGGGAAAAGGCGCGGGTAACGGCCCACACGCCGGCCGATGTGCTGCCCCGTACCGAAGCCGCCCTCGCCCGCCTGGCCGGCGACACCGACGCGGCCCGCGCCCAGGCCCAAACCGCCCTGCGCGAGCTGCCCAAAACCCTCGACCCCGGCAGCGCCCGCCTCTACACCGAGTGGCTGACCGAAACCGTGCGCTGGGCTGGGCCGTCGGTGCCGCAGTAGCCGCCGGCCCGCTGTTGGCCCGCGGGCCTTAGCGCAGGTGCAGGTGGCGCAGCACGTCCTGGCGGTAGGTGCTACCCACGGGCAGCTCGCGGGCCCTCACCAGCAGCAGGTTGCCGCTGAGGCGCTCCACGCTGGCCAGGTTCACGAGGTAGGATTTGTGGATGCGCAGGAAGTGCCCGGCCGGGAGCTGACTTTCCATCTGCTTCATGGTTTCGGCCGTGAGCAGCACGCGGCCCGAGGCCAGGTGGCACTTCACAAAATTGCCGTAGCCTTCCACAAACAGCAGCTCGGCAAAGCGCACCCGCTCGGTGCCGGCATCGGTTTTCAGGAAAAGAGAATCAACCGCCGGCTCCGGGGCAATAGCGGGGGCCACCGGTGGTCCGGCCGGGATGCCGGCCCCGTTGCCGGCGTGCAAGCGGTTGATGGTTTTGACGAACCGCTCGAACCGGATGGGCTTTAGCAAATAATCCACCACGCCCAGCTCGAAGCCATCGAGGGCGTGCGCGGCGTGGGCGGTGCAGAGCACCACGGCCGGCGGCTGGGGCAGGGCCCGCAGCAGCTCCAGGCCGGTGAGGCCGGGCATGTCCACATCCAGAAACAGCACATCGACGGGCATGGTACGCAGGAACGTGAGGGCCTCCACGGCGCCGTAGCAGCTGCCGGCCCAGGTGGCCAGGCCCGGCAGGCGGTCGAGGTAGGCACGCAGCACGGTGTGGGCCAGCGGCTCGTCATCAATCAGCAGGCAGCGGAGTGGGGCGGGGGCGGGCATCAAAGTACAAGCTGAAGAGTGGCGG
>NZ_JNLX01000051.1 GCF_000715495.1 Hymenobacter sp. IS2118
CCTACCGCGCCCTGTGCAAGCACGGCTCCTACATTGGCCGGGTCGAAGCCCTGCCCCGCCATTTCCAGTTGCACGTCGTCACCGTCCGCGTCGGACCCAAGCACGTCGAATGCCAGCAAATCGCCCACCCGAACCTGCAGCGGCCGGCCCGGCCCGGCGGTGGTAGCGATGGTGGGCGGTGCGTTGGCCGGCGGCGAAGCCAGAAAGGCCACCCGTACCGTGTCGCGCTTGGGTTGGCTGCAACCGTCGTCAGCCACCACCACATCCAGGTAAAACACCCGGCCTTCGGTATCGATGCACTCCGGGAAGCACAGCGTGGTGCTGAGGGTATCGGGGGCGCCCGGCGTGCGTACCGTGCCGCTGCTGGCGGTGGTGAAATCGGGTAGGAGCCCCGAAAAATTGACTGGATTCAGCGACAAGCTCAGGCGGGAATTGGGGTCGGGGTCGGTGAAGCGGAGGCGGACGCAGCGGTTGCCGCCCGGCAGCAGGCGCAGGGTATCGCGGCCGGGCCGGTAGGGCAACCGGCCGGTGGGGGCGGGCAGCAGCGCCAGGCTGGGCGCGGCGTTGGCGGCGCAGTCAAGTACTTTGAGCTGGAAGTCGCGGCGCGTCTCGCCAATTTTCTCGCCCTCCCGAAATTCCGTGCAGCGCACGCCAAACGCGAACAAGCCGGTGGTAGCGGGCCGCACCGTGAGGCGGCCCCGAACTGGGTCGATGGCGAGGGTGGGCTGCCCGGGAATCTGATTGGTGGTGCCCAGGCCCGCATTCCACTGAATGAGGTCGTAGGGAGCGGCGCTGGCCGTGGCCGGCTTGGGCGTCACCTCATCGGAATTGCCGTTCAGGGGCGTCACCAGGTCGTAGGCCAGCGAGTCGCCATCGGCATCCCGGCCCCCAAAATCAAAGGTGAACAGCTCGTTGCGGCAGGCATAGTCGACCAGAGCCGGAAACAGGCCCGGCGTGGAGTCCCGAAATGGCTGGCCGCGCCGCACCACCGCCGGAAACTCCAGATAAAAGACCTGGGCTGCTTTATCGGGGGCCACAATGTTGCTGATGTCCTCGTTGCGGCAGCACCGCTCCACGGCCACGTAGTAGCCCTGGGCGTTGGCATATGTGTTGGCCGGTAGTGTAATGGCCCGGCTGTACACCATTTTGCGGGTGCTGAGCAGGGGCGAGGCGCAGGCCGGGATGGTGTAATCGACGAGGGCGTTGGATAAGAGCGGCAGTAGTACGTTGGTGATGCGCCGGTTGCTGCCTTTCTCGAAGATGGTGGCCGTCAGGTCCGCATCCAGTGCGCTGGACCTGCCGTTCACGACGTCGAAGTACAGATTCACCAGCAGGGTGTAAGAATCCCCGCCGTTGTGCTTCAGCTCCATTTCGCCGCCCACGATGTGCGTGGCTTTTGCCGGGGCCGCTGCCAGTAGCCAACTACCCAAACACAGCAGCAAAGCTGGCCAACCGGCGCCGGGCAGTAAGAAGCGAAAAGGCATCGGACAGGGTAGAAAGTGTATTAAAACCGGAACAAGCCGAAATATACGGTGGTAAAAACCAACTTCTGGCCGTTTGGTAGTGTTCGCGAATCAGCGTGATACCTCGGCTGAAACGGGCCATTTAGCCGGCGCCGGCCTACCTTCGGGAGGCCGGCGGATTTCGCCGGTTCCTTTCAAAAGCAAACTCCTAACAATATTTACTTATTGCATGCGAAATCTACTTTGTAAGCTCCTGGTCAGTGGCCTTTTTGGGGCGCCGCTCTCAGGCCAGGCCCAGCAGCCGCGCCTGGCTGCGCCCCTGCAAACCCTTAGCCAGGCCGAGCTGGACGGCGGGCGGCTTTGTGCGGCGGGCCACGTGCGCGCGGCCCAGCGGCCGGCCACTGCCTCGGTTTCGCACCGGGCCAAAATGGAGCGCTACGACGTGAAGTACTACAAGCTGGACGTGGCCATGGAAAACACATCCCTGAATGTGGCTGGGTCGGTGTGGATGCGTATTCGGGTGGGCGGCCAGCCGCTCGATTCCCTGGCCTTTGAGCTGTATCAGGCCCCCGCAAATTCGCCGTCCGGTACGGCCACGCTGCTCATCGACTCGGTGGTGGTGAACGGCCGGCGCTCGCCTGGCATTCTGCGCCAGGGCCCCGACGCTACGGCCAAACTTGCCCAGCCCGCCCTGGCCAACACCCTGGCCGATGCCCGGATTTACTACCACGGCAAGGCGCCCAGCGGCAACTCGGCGGCCATTGGCAACGGCCTGAGCAACCGGAGCCGGGTGAACCTGGACACGTACAGAGGAGCCCCGACGTTTCCTTTCAACGTGACCTGGTCATTGTCGGAGCCGTTTTCGGCGCACGAGTGGTTTCCCTGCAAGCAGGTGCTCACCGATAAGGCCGACTCGTCGGATGTCTGGGTCACGACCGCGCTGCCCAACAAAGTCGCGTCCAACGGCGTGCTGGCGCGCACCGTGCCGCTGCCCGCCAACCGGGTGCGCTACGAGTGGAAATCGCGCCATCCCATTGCCTACTACCTGATTTCAGTGGCCATAGCGCCCTACCTCGAATACGTGAACTACGCCAATCCGGCGGGTGGGCCGCGCGTTCCCATCGTAAACTACGTCTACGACCAAAACTACCTCGATTACTGGAAAAGCTCAGCCGACCTCACGCCCGGCTTTATCGAAAATTTTTCCGCTTTGGTGGGGCTCTATCCCTTCGCAAACGAGAAATACGGCCACGCGATGGCGCCAATATTCGGCGGTATGGAGCACCAAACCATGACCACGCAGGACGGGTTTTCCTTTACTCTGACGGCGCACGAGCTATTTCACCAATGGTTTGGCGACAACGTGACCTGCGCTAGCTGGCAGGACATCTGGCTGAATGAAAGCTTCGCTTCCTACGGCGAATACCTCTCGCTGCAGGCGTTTAGCACGCCCGCCAATGCCCGCAATTGGATGAATAGCGCGCATGACCTGGCTTTCCAGCACTCCGGCAGCGTGTACGTGCCCGATACAACCAATGTGGACCGTATTTTTGATTATTTTCTGAGCTACAAAAAGGGGGCGGGCGTGGTACACATGCTCCGGTATCTGCTCGATGACGATACCAAATTTTTCCGGGCGCTGCGCACTTACCAAACTCAGTTTGGCGGCTCTACCGCCCGCACCGTCGACATGCAACGCATTTTCGAGGCCGAATCCGGCCGGTCCCTGGATTACTTTTTCGAGCAGTGGTTTCGGGGGCGGGGCTATCCCACGTTCACGGCCCGGTGGAACCAGGGCGGCAGCAATTTGGTGCTGCGCGTGACCGAAACTACCTCTGTGCCTGCTGTGACCCCGTTTTTTGAAACCGATGTGGACTACCGCCTGACCTTCACCAACGGCACTACCCAAACCGTGCGCCTGCACCAAGGGCAGGCCTCCGAAACCTTCCAACTGGTCGTGACCGGCACCGTGGCCAGCGTGGCCGTCGACCCCGACCAGTGGCTACTGGACCGCTCCAGCCCGGTCCCGGTCCGTGACAATACGCTGCTGGCTACCCGGCCCGGTGCCGGCCTGCCCGCCCTGGCCCTCTATCCCAACCCTTGCCGCGAGCTGCTGCTGCTGGCTGCCTTACCCGCCGCCCGCGTCACGGCCGAGGCCACCGATGCGACCGGCCGGGTGGTACTGCGGCAGGAAATAACCGCCGCTCTGCCGCAGCTTGACACCCGGAAATTGGCTGCGGGCCTCTACCACCTGCGGCTACTAAGCGGCGGACAACTGGTGGGCCAGGGCCGGTTCGTTCGGGAATAACTACCCTCATTCAAAAACCAAAAAAAGCCGTTCCTTGGTGGGGACGGCTTTTTTTGGTTTTTGAATGAGGGCGGCAGCCTACACGTAATTGCTTGCAGCTGAATACTCAAAATGCGTCGTGGTATTCGGCAATTTTGGCTTCAATCGCGGCATCGGCGGCCGGGGCTTCTAGTAAGGCTTTCAGTAATTCATCGAGCGAGCGAGCGGGCGTAAAGCCCGGTTGCAGCACGGGGTTGCTGGTAAGACGAATGAATACCGGCTGGCGATTCATGGCCACCAAATCGATGGTGACCAGGCCAAATTTCTGGTCGCAGTTGCCCGTTTGCGGGCAGTCGGTGGGGTTGGGTTTGAAGAACTGTTTGAGCGTGGTTTCGGTGTGCTGTTGGTGCTGCTGGCGGCACTCGTCGGCGCAGGCGCGGTGGTAGCCCAAGGCGGTCAACCGCTCACCTAAGTGCTCGAAAAAATGCCGAAAGTTGCCGGGCCCAATGCTGGGGTGAAACAGCAGCAGCACGCCTTGACAGCCACTTTCCTGGAGCAATTGCACCTGAAAGCCCCGGCTGCCCGCCGCGCCGCCTTTGCGTAGGTGGTAAGCCTTGAAATAAGGCCCGAGCCAGTTCAAGTACACCCGCTCTTCGACCCAACGCGTATGGCGCCGCGCCTGGGCGGGCGATAAGGCCACGGCATGCCAGGCTACCGGAGCGCCCGCTGTTGAGCGAAAAAGGTTGTGGATAAAATCGAGCAAAACGCGAAATGCTAATAGTTCCGAAACACGCGTTTCCGCAAATAGTTTTTGGATGCGCGGCCGTGTAGGGCCCCAAAAGAGCAGTAAAAGAAGAAATCAGAACCTTTGCTAAGCCGCCCATTTACAGTTTAGCCAGGCCGGCTTCCGCGAAGAAACCAACCTGGCTAAGATGGGAAGAGCAACCTGAAAGGGCTTATTTAACGCGGGTCCAGGTTTGTGATTTGCCGATGAGTGAGAAGCCAATGTAGCCTTTGACTTCCATGGTGTTGGCATTCTCCATTTTCATGTAGCAGGAATACGATTTGCCGCTTTCGGGGTCGTAGATTTTACCATCGTCCCATTTGTTATCGTCGTCGTATTCAAAGCCTTCCATGAATACCATGCCCAGCCGGGGGCGGCTCCGAAGTTTCGCATCTGGATTTTGCGAGTCGGTTTTAGGCTTGCCCGTAGCGGGGTCGTTAGGAGTAGTCAGGCTCACGATTTTGCCACATAGCTTGTTGCCGCATTTGTAGATTTCGAATGTTGCCTTCTTTTCCGAATTGGTCCAGATACCAAGCGGCGACATTGATTGCGCAGACGCAAAACCAACTACCCCAAGTACAAGGGCAACGAGTAAAAGCAGCGTTTTTTTCATTTCAGAATGGTATAAGTGTGGGTTGAAGGGAAAAGGTAGGATAAAAATTCCGGAGCATCTGTCCGAAGCACCCATTGACGACATTGCAAGTTTACTGCCAACTTCACGCTTTTAAGAAATCCGTGAAACGAACCAAGCCCTGGTAAAATAAACTGGGCTGAAAATCAGCCAATAAGATGCTGCAGGGCCATATTGGCTGTAAAAAGGATTCGCAAATTTTGAACCTTACGGTTCGCTATTAACTTTACCGCTCAGTAGTGAGTGCTACGGCCCTTCTCAAGCAGCCCTAAGGTGCTGGGCCGCGCGAGCGGGGTTATGTCGAACGTAAAGAAAGGAGGTACATAATGTCTAGTAGTCCCAAACAAATCCTGCCCAGCCTGTCGAATGTCGTACGCTTCACCGCAGTACGCGCCTAACAACAGCTTCGTGGGGTAGCTCCTAAGGCTTCCCACATTCGGCCAGGTCTTACTCTCAGTAGTGGACGCCGGAACTGTACCCCAGTTTCGCCGCTCGGTAAGATTTGAAGGATTAGATGCCCGGTTTGCCCAGTCGCCCTTTAGTGGGACGGCAGAGGCAGGCCGGGCATCGCTGCGTCTAGGAAGGGTTGAGGGTTGAGTTTTAAGTACCAGACTAGAATTTTGGTACAACTTCAAACAAATCAACCTTCAACCATTAAAACTTAACCCTCCCAGCTACAGTACCCGGCGCACCTGCATAAAGCGCCGCTCGTAGTCGGTGCCTTCAACCTGACTCACCTTCACGCCGGGTTCGCGGCGGGCCGAAGAGGCATGCACGAACCGAATAGGCCCACCCGGTTTGGCCAAAATGATGATGCCCGCGTGGCCGGGCGTGGTGGCGGCCGGGGCCGTGCCGGTGAATACTACCAGGTCGCCGGGCCGGGCGTCGGCCCGGGGCACGGGCTGGCCTACGTTGATGAGTAGCGCCGTGGAATGCGGTGCCGGAATGCCAAAGCGCTGGTACACAAACTGCACGAAGCCTGAGCAGTCAAAGCCAGTTGTGGGCGAGGTGCCGGCGTAGAGGTAGGGGCTGCCCAGCTGTTGAAGCGCGTAGCGTACGATGCTGTCGCGGCGGGAGGCCTCGCCTACCAGCCGCTCGGCGTGCGCCGGCGTGGTGAGCACGGCCAGATGCGGCGTCCCGCTGCTCAGGGCCGGCTGGGTGGCGGGCGCCGGTGTTGCCAGCACTTGTGGCTGGGGCTTCGGAGTGTTCAGGCGCGGCAGCAGCGCGAGCATGGCCACCGCCAGTCCTACAAAAATCAGCCAGAGGAAACGCATGGGTTACGGAATGGAAAAGGTAGCGGTGGTGTCCTAAGCGTCACCACCGCTACTAACGGCGCGACTTACTACTAGGTTGGAGGCAGCCGAAAGGACTTACTTTGTGCCCTTGACCCAACTCTTAACATTGCCAATGCTCAATAATTCAAAATCCCTGGTTCGTCATCTGGCGTTGGCCGGGCTGCTGACCAGCAGCTTCGGCGCTGCGGCCACCCCCGCAGCCGTGGTGCCCACGCTACGCTACACGCTGGCCATGCCCGCGCCCCAAACCCATTATTTCGAGGTGAAAATGGACTTCGGCGGCTTTCCAGCCGAATACACTGACGTTAAAATTCCGGTGTGGGCGCCGGGCTCCTACCTGGTGCGCGAGTACGCCAAAAACGTGGAAGGCTTCCAGGCTCGCACTACCGGCGGGCAGGCCCTGGCGGTGGAGAAGCTCAACAAAAATACCTGGCGGGTGCGCCACCCCAAACAGACGAATTTCCAGGTTAGCTACAAGGTATATGCCTACGAGCTGTCGGTGCGCACGTCGTTTATCGACGCCGACCACGGCTACCTCAACGGCACCAGCGTGTTCATGTACCCTGCCGAGAACAAGTCGCTGGGCAGCACGGTAGTGGTAGAGCCCGCCGCCGGCTGGACGCAGGTGAGCACCGCCCTGAAGCCAAGCCCTGGCAAGTTTACCTACAAAGCCGCCAGCTACGACGAGCTGGCCGATTCGCCCATCGAAATCGGCACCCACAAAGTGCTGGAATTCACGGCCAATGGCACGCCGCACCAAGTGGCCATGTACGGAACCTACACCGTGGACGAGCCCAAGCTGATGGCCGACCTGAAGAAGGTGTGCGAGGAAGCTCACCGCGTGGTCGGCCAAAACCCGCTCGACCGCTACCTCTTCATCGTGCACCACCTGGAGCGCGGCGGCGGCGGCCTGGAGCACCTCAACTCCACGACGCTGGAAGTGGGCCGCACCACCTACAGCACCGAGGCAGGCTATAAGTCGTTTCTGGACTTGGCGGCGCACGAATACTTCCACTTGTGGAACGTGAAGCGCATCCGCCCGGTGGCCCTGGGGCCGTTTAACTACGACCAGGAGAACTATACCAACATGCTGTGGGTGAGCGAAGGCATGACGTCGTACTACGCCAGAATGATTAACCTGCGGGCCGGTATTCTCTCGCAGGAGGAATTTTTGGGCAAGCTGGGCAACACCATCACGCAGGTAGAAAATACGCCCGGCAACCGGGTGCAGTCCGCCGCCGCCTCGAGCTTTGACGCCTGGATTCGGGCCTACCGCCCCAATGAAAACACCAGCAATACCGAAATCAGCTACTACTCCAAGGGCGACCTGATTGGCACCGTGCTCGACCTGAGCATTGCCGAAGCCACCAAAGGCCAAAAGCACCTCGACGACGTATTCCGGCTGCTCTACGACACGTACTACAAGAAGGCCAACCGGGGCTTTACCGACAAGGAATTCCAGGATGCCGTGGCTACGGTGGCCGGCCGTCGCTACGACGACTTCTTCCAAAACAGCGTGTACGGCACCAAAACGCTGGATTATGCGACCGTGCTGGGCTACGCCGGCTTGGCGCTGAACGTGGCACCGCTGAACCCCAACGGCACGCTGGGCGCCTCCTTTGCCAACCGCGGCGGCCGCTTCTTCGTCACGAACGTGGAACGCGACCTCGCCGCCTGGAACGGCGGCCTGAACGTGAACGACGAGGTGCTGCTCATCAACGGCAGCGCCCCTACCGAGGAGTCGGCCAAGCAGCTGCTGGGCAGCCCCGTGGGCACCGAGCTGAAGCTGCAGGTGCGCCGCGACGGCCTCACCCGCGACCTCACTCTGAAAGCCACCGCCGACCCGGACCGCAAGTACACGGTTCAGCCCGTGGCCAGCCCCACCGCCGCCCAGCAAAAGGTGCTGGCCAAGTGGCTGGGAACGAATAAGTAAAGTGGTTTGACCGGAGGCATAAAAAGAGGCCCGTGCAGCATGTTGCACGGGCCTCTTTTTATAATAAAAAAAACTGCAATATCGTGGGCGTCAGACAATTCGGGTCAGAGCGACTTCGCTCACGGGGGCAATGACCAGGGGGACTTTCTCTACTTTCACCGAGGAGGTGTCGAGCCCGAAATACTGGTCTTCCGAAGCGATGAACTGGCGGATGTAGAAGTAGGCCTGCATCACGAGTTTCTCCAGGGTGGGGAAGTCGTTTTCCACGCTGAGGAATTTTTCCAGCACCACGAAGCGGAAATCGCCGGTGACGTGCTGCTTGCTGAGCGACTCGTAGCGCGAGGTGATGTCTACTTCCTTGTTGCGCACCAGGTCCTCAATCACCTTGCGGAAGTACAGATTGATGCGCTGCTGCACCCGGAAACCCAGCCGGAAATTGATGCGAAACACGTCGTCCTTGGCCACTTCGGTCACCTTATACTCCATGGTGTACGGCTCGTCGGTGGTTTCTACGTGGATAAACCAGTAGATGTCGGCCCGCTTGGGGCGCTTCTGAAAGATGGAGTAGATAATTTTCTGTTCAATCTCGGAACTGCGTTCCGCCGAGGTCAGAAACACTAAGTGGGTGGCATACTTGGGAATGGATTCATCGTCGCTAAGCTGCTTGAGGGCCTCCACGTAGGGCTCCAGCCGCACAAACTCCGTGAGGCGGCGCTTGATGTAAAACGCCTTCAGCCACACGTACATCACCGCCATCAGCGCGGTCCCGATGGCCAACGACACCCAGCCACCGTGAGGAAACTTGATAAGGTTGGCAACAAGAAAAGAGCCTTCAATCAGCCCGTACACGATGGCAAAGCCATAAACCAGCGGCAAGGCCACGCGCTTGGACCGCAGCCACACGGTGAGCAGCAGCGTGGTCATCATCATGGTCAGGGTGATGGCCAGGCCGTAAGCCGCTTCCATATTTTCTGACTTTTCAAAGTATAGCACCACGCCCACGCAACCCAGAAGCAGCAGGCGGTTCATGCTGGGTACAAAAAGCTGGCCTTTTACGTCGGTGGGGTAGTTGAGCTTCACCTTGGGCCACATGTTGAGGCGAATGGCCTCGGCCACCAGCGTAAACGAGCCCGTGATAAGCGCCTGCGAGGCAATGATGGCCGCAATGGTAGCAATGCCCACCCCGATGAGCAGAAACCAGGAGGGCATGAGCTGATAGAACGGGTTGCGCCCGGCCAGCTGCTCGCCCTGGTGCGCAATCAGCCAGCCACCCTGACCGAAGTAGTTGAGCAGCAGGCACGTCTTAACAAAAATCCAGCTGATGCGGATGTTGCCTTTGCCGCAGTGGCCCAGGTCCGAATACAGCGCCTCGGCTCCGGTGGTGCACAGAAACACGGCGCCGAGCAGCCAGAAACCGCCGGGATACTCCACCAGCAACCGGTAAGCATAGGCCGGATTCACGGCTTTCAGAATCTCCGGGTGCATGATAATACCCGAAATCCCCAGCACTGCTAGCATGGTAAACCACACCGCCATCAGGGGCCCGAACGCTTTGCCAACAATCTGAGTGCCAAAGCTT
The DNA here is from genome assembly GCF_000715495.1 of Hymenobacter sp. IS2118. Taxonomy (GTDB): domain Bacteria; phylum Bacteroidota; class Bacteroidia; order Cytophagales; family Hymenobacteraceae; genus Hymenobacter. The sequence goes on from NZ_JNLX01000051.1 coordinate 9,973, forward strand.
TGCATCATAAATAGCCCCAGGATAATGGCAATGACAATGGGCACGGTGGGCAGGCTCGGGTACACGGCCTGCAAGCCTTCAATGGCCGACGACACCGAAATCGGCGGCGTAATCACACCATCGGCCAGCAGCGCCGCTCCGCCGATAATGGCCACTGCCGACAGCCACGCGCCCCGGCGCCGCACCAGGGCGTAGAGCGAGAAAATGCCGCCTTCCCCGTTGTTGTCTGCGTTCAGGGTCAGCAGCACGTACTTCACCGTAGTTTGCAGCGTGAGCGTCCAGAGCACGCAGGAAATGCCGCCATACACCAGCAGCGGGTCAATCAGGCCCGGTACGATGGCCTTCATCACGTAGAGCGGCGACGTGCCAATGTCGCCATAAATAATGCCGAGGGCAATCAGCAAGCCCGCCCCCGAAACGGCGGTATGCGAATGTTTAGAGTCCATGAATTGGGGTCAACAAGGAGTAGCGCCGAGCGCCACTAATAATTTTAAAGCGCGAAGGTAGCAGCCAACCACTGGGGGAAAGCGGGGCAGTGTGCCCTAATGAAATATTAGGTGCCTGACCAGTAAATAATTACCCGGTTATTCTTAGGCGGGTTCTTCTGTTGCTGCCGCGTCGGCAGCGGCTTGCGCCGCCTGGCGGCTGGCTTCATCGGCGGCGGCTAGCAGGGCGGCAGCCTCCCGCGCGGCGAGGTCGTGCACGCGGAAGATGCGGCGGTTGATTTCGGCCGTCAGGCGCTGCCAGGGCCGGGTATCGCCCGGCAGGGCAAAATTCACCATTTCGCGCCCCAGCCGGTGCAGGCGTAGGCGGTTGGTGCCGCGGTGGCCGTAGATGAGCAGCAAGGCCGTGAGGGCCATGCCCAGCATGGCAGGCCCGGTACGCAGCCAGTTTTGCAAAAAAGCAATCATAACGGAAGCAAGCCCCATGCCGCCCAGCAGGTACCACAGTATCCAGCGTACCGGCGTGAGCTCAGCGCGTTCCAGCTCCCGGAGCAGAAAGGTGGTTTTTCGCACCGTCAGCGTCGTATCGGTCAGCACCACCCGGCCGTCTTTGCTCTCCAGGTTGGGCAGGGGGGCGGGCGGCTCCGGCGGCGCGGCCAGGGCCTCGTAGCGCGGGGCCGAAACCAAAGCGGCCCCGGAAGATTCTTCCGGGGCCACGGGTGGCAGTGGGGCAGCAGGCAGCTGATTCTCGGATTCGTTCATGGGTGCGGAAACAGCCAACGTGCTGCTGGAGTGGGTCCAGTGGGGCACAACCAGGCGCGTGGTGGTGTAAGCTGAAAAGCCATTTTTCACCACCACGTCGCTTTAGTTATTTACTTTAATCAGCTCCACGTCGAAAATCAGGGCCGTGTCGCCGGGAATGTCGCGGCCGGCGCCCCGCTTGCCATAGGCCAGGTCCGAAGGAATGTAGAGGCGGTACTTCGAGCCCTCGGGCATGAGCTGCAGGGCTTCTGTCCAGCCGGCAATCACGCCGTTCACGGGGAAGGTGGCGGGCTGGCCCCGCTGGTAGCTGCTGTCGAACACGGTGCCGTTAATCAGGGTGCCGTGGTAGTGCGTGGTTACGGAAGAGCCCAGCGAGGGCTTGTTGCCAGTGCCCTGGTTCAGCACTTCGTACTGCAGGCCGCTGGGCAGAGTGGTCACGCCCGACTTGCTGGCGTTTTGGGCGAGGAAGGCTTCGCCTTCGGCTTTGTTGTTGTTCATGGCGTTGGGGTCTTGGTCTTGTTGGTCGTCATCGGCGCCGCCCATTGTCTCTTGCAATTGCTGCATGGCGGCCTGCATTTCTTCCTGGGTGAGGCGGCTGGGCAGGCCCTGCAGGCCTTCCTTTAGCGCACCGGCCAGGGTATCTACGTCCAGGTCGAGGCCCTGCTGGGCGAAATTGCGGGCCAGGTCGCGGCCAATAATGTAGCTCACCTGAGCTTGGTGGGAATCGAGGTTCATGGGCAGGAAAGGGGGGAAGTGAAGCGACGGACCTTCGTGCCAAAAGCACCGCCACCAGTGAAAGAAGGAACAAACGGGTTACGCCGCTTGCGAACCAAAGTTCCAAAAGCCGGGCCGAACCGTATCAACCGGTCGTAATGGCCGGGTTCAAAACAAAAAACCCGGCCAATGAGCCGGGTTCTTTTCTAAATATAATTCCTCAGGACTAGTATAACCGATAAAATAGGGGTTAGCAATACAAGTGCTGGTCGTCGTCGCCGTGGAAGAAAAAGGTCAGGTCCAGGCCGGCCACTTTGGCAGCCAGGTAGCTCATGCTGCCCAGCAGCAACAGGGAAGAAAACGATAAAACGGTGGTCTTTTTCATAATGATGTGGCGAATCAGGCTATTGATTGATTCCTGTGCAAAGATACGAAGAATCGGTTAATTTGTTATGCATGCAGCGTAAATTAACCTTGCCTTAACCTTCCAGGTCAGTTACTTCCAGCACCGCGCCCGACGGCATATCGCCCAGCAGCACGCCGCCCACCCGCACCCGCACCAGTCGCAGCGTGGGAAAGCCCACGGCGGCGGTCATTTTCCGGAGCTGGCGGTACTTGCCCTCGGTGAGGGTGATGGAAACCCAGCAGGTGGGCCCGTGTCGGTCGTCGCGGATTTTGCGGGCGCGGGGCGCGAAGGCCGGCGCGGAGCTCAGCCGAAACGCCTTGCACGGGTTGGTTTGGTAGCGCACGTTGTGAATGCCAATTTCCACGCCGGCTTGCAGGCGGGCCAGGGCTTCATCGTCAATCAGGCCGTCCAGTTGGGCGTAGTATTCTTTTTCTACCTTCTTGCTGCGGATGTATTCGCTCATGCGCCCGTCGGTGGTGAGCAGGAGCAGGCCTTCGCTGTCCTCGTCGAGCCGGCCAATGGCCATGATGCCGGCCGGAAAATCATGAAACCCGCCCAGCTTTTTCTTCTTGGCTTCGCCCACAAACTGGCTGAGGTAGCCGTAGGGCTTGTGAATAAGAAAGTGGCGGTGGGTGGGGTTTTCTGCGGTGGGCAACATCGTGTTAGGTAATAAGCCAGGGGCTTTCTCGTTTATGCTCAACTTGTTGAACAGGGTTTATTGTGTGATTAATTCAGGCCAGGCATGCATAACAGGACTACGGTACCTGCTGCACTTCTACGCGCCGGTTGCGGGCATCGGGTGAGGGGTGCAATGGCTGGGAGCCGCCGTAGCCCACGGTACTGATGCGCGCCGGGGCGATTTTTGCTTTCACCAGGTAGGCTTTTACTGCTTCGGCCCGCTGCTCCGACAGTGCCTGGTTTTTATCGGACTCCCCGACATTATCGGTGTGCCCCGCCACCCGGATGCGCAAGAGTGGGCGAGCCAGCAGCTCCGCGGCCAGGCGGTTGAGGGCCGGAACGCCGGTGGGCAGCAGCTGCGCAGTGCCCAACCCGAACAATACGGTGGGCAGCACCACTGGCGTGGGCACCACGCCGGGAGCCGGCGGCCGACGCGCGGCATTTGCTTGCGCGGGAGCGGGCTTGCGCGCCGGAATCGGTGATACGGCTGTCGGCCGCCGGGGCGCCGTGCCCGCTACCTGGATGGTGATGGGCACCACGGGGCTTTCGCTGGTGGGGTAATAGTTTTGGGTGAGGTAGAAAGTGGTGGTTTTGTTGAGGGTGGCGCGGTGCGTGTTGCCGGCCGCCACGGGCTGTTTCAGGGCTGCATCGGCGTACCAGCGCACGTTGCGGCCCGTGACGCGGTGCGTGGCCAGGGTGCCGGCTTGCACCGTGCCGGGCGATTTTAGCTTGATGCGGTAGAAGGTGAAGGTGCCGTGGTCGCAGTCGGCGATAGGGCGGTAGGTGGCGCTGCCGGAGAGTTTTTCCTGCGCGGCGTCGTAAGTAAGGGTCAGGGCGCCCTCGCACCAGTAGCTGGACTGGGTCTGGCCGGTTTCGATGAGCTTGCGCTGGTGTTCCAGCCGTACTTCGGTACCGGTTTGCCTGCCACGCATCTGGAATGTGACCGAAATACCGGGGGTGCTGCCCACTTCCTGATAAAGCACCCCAAACAGGCCCTGCGACTGGCTTTTTTGCAGCCGGAGCACTGCGGGCCAAACGCGGCCAGCCTCGCGCGTGTCGGTTTCCACACCCTGCCAGGCGCCCGTTAGCAGGGTCTGGGCATGGGTGGGCGCGGCCCAGTGCAATAATATGGCGAGGCCGTACCAAAAGCTGCGTTTCATGGGTGTTCAGAAGTGAAAAATGAACTCAGCACGTCGAAAATAAGGAAGCTGTTTAGAAAGTCAATAGCGTTGTCATTCTGAGCCTGCGAAGGGCGTTATCACGATTACACTGTTGACCAAAAGGCCAAAAATAGAGCAGTTCTCGGGTTGGCGTACAGCTTTGTGAATAAGGTAGAGAGGCAATAGTTTGCGGTTTTACCCCAGGTATGCCATGTCCTCCGCGCTCAGCCGGATATCCGCGGCCTGCATATTCTCCCGGAAGTGCGCCAGCGAGGAGGTGCCCGGAATGGGCAGCAGCCAGTGCGACTTGTGCAGCAGCCAGGCAATGTTGAGCTGCGCCACGGTGGCGTTGTGCTTTTGGGCCATTTCGGCCATCTTTTGGCCCGCGTTGGGCAGGCCGTGCACCAGCGAGAAGAAGGGAATGAGCGGAATGCCGTGCTGCTCGCACAAATCCAGCACTTCCTCGCCGCCGGGGTTGGCGCCGTGGGGCAGCTGCACGGTGGTGCGCTGGGCGTAGCTGTACATGTTTTCGACGGTGGCGATGGCCCAAGCTGCAGGCCGGCTTCCAGCTCGTCGCGGGTCACGTTGCTGAGGCCGACGTGCAGGATTTTGCCTTCCCGCTGCAGCTCAAACATGGCCCCGAGCTGCTCGGCCAGCGGCACCGGGCCGTGGCCCATCAGCCGCAGGTGCACCAGCTGAATTTGCTCCTGCTTCAGGGTGCGCAGGTTGTTGTCGATGCTGGTGCGCAGGTTTTCGGGGGTGTTGAAGGGCACCCAGCTTTTGTCGGGCCGGCGGGTGGCGCCCACTTTCGAGCAGATAATCAGGCCGGCCGGGTAGGGATGCAGGGCCTCGGCAATGAGCCGGTTGGTCACGTCCTCGCCATAATAGTCGGCCGTGTCGAGGAAGTTGACGCCTGCAGCCACGGCAGTTTTCAGAATTTCCAGCGCCTCAGGGCGGTTATTGGGCTCGCCCCAGATGTCGGGGCCGGTGAGGCGCATGGTGCCGTAGCCAAGGCGCGAAACGGTGAGCGGCTGCGCGGAGTGTTGGGCAATGGTGATGGTCGTGGTCATGGGAGCGGGGATGATGGCCCACCGCTGGTACGGCTGATAAGGGCGCAGTTTCTGAGGCCTCTACCAGGATGGCGGCTATAGTGTTTCGCCAACCAAATACCATCGCGCAATTCAAGCAGCACAGGTACGCATGTGGGGTGCTGGCAGCCCAGCTCGGCTACCGGGTGAGACGGTATATCATGAGGGCGGCGCGCTGCACCAACATGGGGAATTCCTTCAGGTTGATGGTTTCGCCGACGGCGTGTGCGCCCTTGCCCGATACCCCCAACCCGTCCAGACAGTCGACATACTGCGCCACGTAGGAAATGTCGCCGCCGCCACGGGAGCCGGGGTCGCCGGCGGCTACCGGGCCAAAGCCCAGGTCGCGGCTGGTTTGGTCGGCCAGCGCGGCCAGCTGCTGGTTGCCCGCCGTAGGAGCCATGCCCGGCAGGCCGTCGGCGAAGGTTATCTCGGCCCGGGTAGCGGGCAGGCTTTGGGTCACAATTGCCCGCATCTTGGTACGGGCTGCTTCCTTCTGCTCCTCGGTCAGAAAGCGTAAGTCGCCGGTTACGGTGGCGCCAGGGGCTATGATGTTGGTTTTGCCCACCACCTGGCCGCGGGCCTGCGCTTCGTCGTAGTTCACTTCCGACCCTCCCACTATCAAGCCCGGATTGAAGGTAAGGTACTGCTCCTGGCTGAGCGTCTCCCGGAAGGAATTCAGAATCCGGGCGGCTTCGTAGATGGCGCCATAGCCCACAGCCGGCTTGAAAATGCCCGAGGAATGAGCCGCTTTGCCGTAGGTTTTGAGCTGCCAGGTGCTGCTGCCGCGGCGGGCCGTGGCAACGGTGTGGAGGTTGGTGGCCGTCTCGAAGGCCAGGGCTACTTCAGCTTCCCTGGCTTTGGCAATAAAATCGGCGCGGCTTTCCGGCCCTTTGCCGCCGCGCTCTTCGTCGCCGGTAAAGTAGGCGGTAATGGAGGCGTCGCGCAGCAGCCCGTTGGCTTTCAGGGCCTGCAGCGCCGCCAGTATTACCACGTCGCCGCCTTTCATGTCATTCACGCCCTGTCCGGTGGCGGTGGAGTCGTTCAGGCGGGTGTACTTCGTGAACGGCATGTCCAGCTCAAAAACCGTGTCGAGGTGGCCAATAAGCAGCAGCTTCTTGCCTTTTTTGCCTTTCTGCTGCGCCACTAAGTGGCCCGCGCGGTTCATGGTTTCGGGCATGGGCACCCACTCCGTTTTAAAGCCCAGGGCGTCAAACTCCTTTTGAAATACCGTGCCCACTTCGCGCACGCCTTTCAGGTTGAGCGTGCCGCTGTTGATGTTCACCACCTGTTCGAGCAGCTTTTCGGTTTGGGGCATGTTCTGCTGCACCGAGGCCACAATTTTCCGTTCAGTGGCCGTGAGCTTTTGCGCTTGGGCCGCAGCCGTACAACAAAGGAGGGCAACGGCAAACAGGGTTTTTTTCACAGTGCAGGTCGAAAGAAATGGCGGAGCGGGCTGAAGGTAGCACCCTCTGGTCAGAATTTTCCAACTATACACCCTCGCAATGGACTGCTCAAATTCTGCTCCCTCGTGGCCCGGCGCTTAATGCGCGCTACTCGGCATAAGCGGCGGGCCTTGGTGCACGCAGCTGCTGGGCGATGGTACGCAGCAAACCCTGCGGTGGCGGGCGTGCTGGCACCCGGCTGCAAGGCCAGGGCCGCGTGCCGCTTGTCGGTCGTCTGCAACAGACTCCGTCTAGCCCAGCTGCTTCTGAAACGCCGTTAGGAAAAGCCCCACGTGGTAGCCGTCGGCCAGCCCGTGGTGGATGTTGACGGACACGGGCATGAGCGTGGCTGCGCCTTCCACATACGTCTGGCCCACCGAAATTTTGGGGCAGCTGTCGGGGTGCGTGAAGCTGCGGGCGTGGCTCAGGCCGGTGAAGCGCACCCACGGCAGGGCCGAAAAGTGGATGACATCGGGCCGGCCGGTGGTCTCGTTCAGGCGCAGGCCCTGGCTGGCTTGCACGGCCGCGATTTCGGCCTGGGCCATTAGCAGGAATTCTGCCAGCCCGGCCTGGTGCTCTATGAAGGAGAAAGCAAACGTGTGGTCGGGCCGGCCGATGGTGGCCGAGGCATGAATGCGGTCGTAGCAGTACACTTGCCCGTCTTCGATGCGGTAGCGAAAGGCCTCCACCTCGTTTGCCGCCCGCAACGCCGCGTTCAGGTAATACAGGAAAAACGGCACGCCGAGCCGCCGGGCCTCGGCCAGGGCGCGGGTGCAGTCTACGGTGGCCACCAGGCCAAAAAAGGGCTCTTCAAACGCGGAGAAGAAGGCGAAATGCTCGCGCCGGTTCCAACTGGCTTGGTCAATTAGGTGCTTCATGGGCCAGCAAAGTTCGGCGATTATTGCCGGGGTGGCTTCTGGATGCAGATAGCAGTGCTCCGCGTGTGCGTCCATTAGGTAAAGCCGTAAGGGTTGGGCATTTTTCCGGGGTGCGCTACATTAGCGCCCTCAACGGTTGCTTGTCGCGGCTGCACGCATAGCAAGCTGCTCGTTGCCAGATACTACGCAGGCGCGTGACCCGGGCCGCCGGGCGGCACGCTCTCCTTAATAAGCCGATTTTTCCCATGACCCGACCTGCATTTGCCTACCCGGTGTTCGAGCGCCTTTTCGAACGCGACTACTTTATTGACGACACCGTGCTGCGCGAAATACTGGCCCTGGGGCCGGAAAAGGCCGTGCCCGAGCTGCTGAAAATCACCGACAGCACGTTGGATGCTTTCCTGAAAGGGGAGTTAGATGACAGCGAATGGTGGGACACTTATCACTTCTTCCACGCCCTTTACCTGCTACACGACCTGCACGCCCCCGAGGCCCTGGACGTATACCGCCGCGTGCTGCGTCTGGACTCGGATAGCACCGATTTCTGGTTCGACGACCTGTTGTTTGAGGAGGTGCCGGACCTGCTGGCCCGCGCCGGCCAAACGCGGCTGCCCGAACTGCTGGTAATGCTGGAAGACCCGGAAATGATACTTCAGCACCGCTTGGTTGCCTCCGGGGCTATTGCGCGGCTAGCCACGGAGCACACCGACCTGCGACCTGCCATCAGTGCGTTTTTGCAGGGCTACCTGCGGCACATCATTACGCACGCCGACCAGGCCGCGCAGCTCTTACCGGCCGATGCGGATACGTTCTGCTCCGGGCCGGAAGACTACCTGGGAATGCTGCTGGCCGACGTGCAGGAAGCGGGCCTGCGCGAGCTGGAGCCCGAATTACGGGAGCTGCACCGCCTGAACCTGGTAGACGAAAGCATGGCCGGCGGAATTGATGATATTGACTTCGATACGCCGAATCCGTTGCTGCCGTCGCCGGATATTTTCGCCCGCTACCAGGTGCTGCGCGACAATCCGGAAAACTACTCGCCCTTTCACCCCGACGCCGCCAACATTGCCCGGCGCCGGGCCCAGCAAGAAGCAGAATATGCCCGAATACGGCGCGAGGCTATGCCGCAACAGCCCCGGCTGGTACTGCCCAAAATTGGCCGTAACGACCCGTGCCCCTGCGGCAGCGGCAAGAAGTACAAAAAGTGCTGCGGATGATAGCAGTGGATGCTAGCGCAACTTTCGCCCCGCCAGCACGCGCATCCACTGTGCGGACCAAGCTAGGCTGGGCCATCGAACGATGGAAGCAAAACGCCGCCGCTTATCGTGGCTAAGGAAGTTGCAAGTGGCTTGATTTGAACAAAACTTGCCACACCCGGCCCAGACCGACGAGCCGTAGCGCATGCCCGTCTGAGGCCTGCCGGTTACATGGAGCGGTGCTGGGCAGTGCGTTCGCGCAGGGCTTCGTAGTTGGTGGCAGCCACAGCGTCGATTTTGAGCGGCTCCAGGAAATTGGTTTTAATTTGCGCCTCGCGCTCGGCCCCGCCCATGATGACGTTGATTTGGCTGGCCAGCAGGCCTTCTACCGACGCTTTGGCCACGTCCTCGGCCGAGTCCATGCCCTTCACCACGGCGGTTTTCATCATGGGCGTGTCGGTAGCGGAGGGGTACACCGTCATCACATGCAGCGGGTGCTGGAAAAGCTCGCGGCGCATAGCATCCGAAAACTGGCGAATGGCGGCTTTGGTAGCGGCATACACGCTGTAGAAGGGCATGGCCAGATAGCCATAGCCGGAAGAAATATTCATCAGCGCCGCCTCGGGGCTTTGCAGCAGCAGGGGCAGGGCTTTCTTGGTGAGGAGAATAAGGCCGGTGAGGTTGATGTTGATTTGGCTGATGATGTCATCGTCGGACTGGTCGGCCAGCAGGCCAGCGCTCACTACCCCGGCGTTGTTCACTAGAATGTCGAGCCCGCCCCACTCGCGGGCAATGGTGGCCACGGCGCGGTCGAGGTCGGCGGGCTGGCCCACGTCGCCGGCTATGAGCAGGAGCCGGACCTCCGGGAATCCCTGCTGCAGGGCATCGAGGGCGTCCTGCTTGCGGCCCATCACAGCAACGTCGCGCACGCCGTGCCGCAGGAATTCGGCCAACAGGGCTTTGCCAATGCCGGCGCTGCCGCCGGTTATCAATACTTTCTTGTTGGCTAGTTCCATCGGGCTGGGCTGCCGGAATGGTGGGTGGGCAGCCTGCTTGGTTGTACCAGTCCGGCTCCCGAAAGGTTGGGATGCTTATGCTCGTTTCAGCGGGGCGGCCTGGGGCGTCAACCTGTCTTTGCTGCCAAGCTGCGCCCACAAATAAAAAAGGGCACCCCGTGTGGGTGCCCTTTTTCTAATCGAAGCGTGGACGCCGCAAATGCAAGGCCATGAAAAATTTATTCAGCAAGGCTCACGAACAGAATGCGCAAAGCATCCTCAGCGACGAAGTCAAAACGCTATTAGTACATGATGTCGATGCCGCTCTTGTCGCCGGTAGAAAGGCCGGTGCGCTGAATGCTGAACGTGGAGCCATCTTTCTTGGTGATGGTGGGCTGGCCGTTTGAAGAGAACGAGAAGGAGCCGTACATCATGATTGAGCCAAAATCGAGGGCGCCAAAGTCGGCCCCGCTGTAGCCCGAAGTGGAGTACCGAACGAAGTTGTTTGCGTAGCCGGACTGAATATTCTGCGTCAGGATGTTGACGTAAGTGTCGCGGTCGTTGCGGGTTTGCTCGTGGAACAGGCCCAGTGCGTGGCCAATTTCGTGAATGTTGTTGCCGGTGGTGCAGCCCGAGGCCAGGTTGATGTACTGGCGGCCGCCCACCATGCCGATATTCGACGAGCAGCCCGAGCCGACGCGGAAGGTCAGGTAGTTGCTTTGGTTTGTGCGCTTCACGAACCGGATGGCCGTGTTGGTCTGCCAATGGGCAATGGCGTCGGTAACGCGCGCTTGGTTGGGCAGGGCCGCGTCGATGGTGTAGTACACAATGGCGGAGGGCCACTTGCCCGTGGTACGGCCAGCACTCTCGGTTTGGGGGCCGCTGGTACTCACCTGCGCGTCGGTCAGCAGAATGTCGCCTTCGTACACGTTATCGCCGTTGATTTTGCGGTACTCAATTGTCTCGCTGCCCAATCTGCCGACCTGGCTATGGCCTGTTTGGCTGGGATAGGCCTGTTCCACCTTTGCATCCTGGCTGCTGGCATCCACTTGCAGTGGGGCCGATTCCTGGTCTTTGCTGCAACCCGTCATCAAAGAGAATGTGCTAATGCTTGCCGACAGTAGGAGGAGGGAAGTGAGCTGCTTGTTCATAGGTAAAATGAAAGTTGGTTGGTGAGTTTTCAATAGCTTGTGAGAAAGCAAATGTATTGAAATGTGTCAGATTATTGATGAATATTTCAATTTTATGGATGATTTTTTACGAAATATAGCTTATTTAGGCTTTAAAGGCATGAATTTATTAACGACAGCGAAGATGTGTATGTATTGCAAAAGTTCTAATATTGTGTGGCCATTGCCTGGCGCTAAGCCCGGCGGGATTTTTCCTGCAGTAGCGCCCACTATGCCCGACGCCGATGGGTTGGTTGACATCCTGTATATCAAATATTCTTGCGTCAACCCCGGCCTAATCCTGGCTTACTGGTGGCCCGAATGGCAGGCGCAGCTGTAACTCGCGCCAACTCTCGGGCGAGGCGGTGACTCGCAACAGAACGATTTGCAAAAGCCAGGCAACCGCCCATCCCACGAGTTTGCCGCGTTGCGGCAATGGCGGTACAAATTCCATCTCAATAGTCGGTAGCGAGTTATGCCTCGCCTAAACTCGCGCCAGTTTAAAGCTTACTGGCAGTTTTTTCCCACTTGCTCCGCCTGCCCCCAGCGCCCCCGCCGCCGCTTGAAGTGGCGGGGGAAGCAGCTTCCGAAGCTTGCTAAATGGCCTTTCGGATGAAGGTGAAGGTATGGCTGGTCTGTTCCACGTCGTAATCCAGCAAGTTCAGGTGCTTCTGGTAAAGGGCCAGGCGTTGCTTCACCCCATAGGGCGCTTTAATGAAATGCTCTATAATAGCTGGCTGCACTTCATCCAAAAAGCGCTGCTTGATGGCGAAAATTATTTCCCAAAGCGGCCGCTTGTGCGCCGCCGGATACCTGGCAAAATCATCTGGCACCGCCGAGCCGTGTCGGAATACCGTGAAGTCGCTGGTGTAAATCAGCTGTCCCTCGTAGCTGGTGCCCCGGACCTCGTACGTCTGAATCACTACGTCCCAGTCGTGGTGCAACTGGCTGATATCGTACTCCAGACTGCCGCCGCCTGCGCCCCAATCGCAGAACCGAATGCGGGCTTCGTCCAGCATTAGCGAGCCGTGCGGCGTTCGCGCAGCTCTGCGACCCGTTCAGCGGCGGTTTTGCCCGTTAGCTCATCAAGGGCATTGTAGCGACGGCGCAACTGGGCCAGCGCATTCTGACGCCGGGCCTC
>NZ_JNLX01000052.1 GCF_000715495.1 Hymenobacter sp. IS2118
GCTGATGCCCAGCGAAAAATTATTTATCTCAGCCAGCTGGTGCCCGGGTCAGTGCATGATTTCACGTTGTTAAAACAATTGTTTCCCCCTGACAAGCAGTGGTTTGATGGACTGACGCTGCGATTAGATTCCGGTTTTCAGGGCTTTGCGAAGGGGTATGCATGCGGCAAGTTATTTCTTCCCACAAAAAAACCGCGTGGCGGACAATTGACCAAAAACAATAAGTTTCGCAATACGCAGCAGGCCCGCAAGCGCGTAGTAGTGGAACACAGCATCGGGGGTCTAAAAAGGTATCGTATTTTATCAGAC
>NZ_JNLX01000053.1 GCF_000715495.1 Hymenobacter sp. IS2118
CTAGTATGGCCCGGGGGATCCTAGAGACCATTCGCGATTCCATGAGACTCCAAGGGTTCTGCACAACTTATGCACCTCTATTAGATCATTGTGTTCTACGAAGCCTGGACTGCATTACATATTCACAACCAACATGAGAAGAGCGGAATAGATGGCCGGATGTTTGGTGGCTTTGATATATTGTGAGGAGCATTGCGAACCCTAGAGCTGTCCGGTCAAATAACCCCCTCACAATAAGTGTAATGTCATGGGATAATCAAAAGACTAAGGGAGGGCTTTTATAGAAGGCGTGAGGTCATGCTATCCCCCTCTGAAGACGCGGCCGCGATATCCTGCAGATGCATCCAGTACTAGTATGGCCC
>NZ_JNLX01000054.1 GCF_000715495.1 Hymenobacter sp. IS2118
CGCTTCTCCAGTAGCGTCCGCTCCTGCGCCCCCCCCGCCCGCTGCCCCCGCCGCTGAAGAAACGGGAGCTTCTTCAGTAGCTTGACGCCGAATTATAAGGAACACCGTAAATTGGGGTTATGAAACTAGCCGTTGAATTGGAATTCCCAGAAGAGCAAGCTGCGTTAGCGCTGGAGTGGCTGCAAAGCTTGCCTACCGGCATTGCCGCCCGACTGCGCGGTAAAGGGAAAAAAGGCACAGCAAAGCCCGCTGTCGGTGCTGCCGGAGCAGATGCAACGCTTTCGGTTGCGGAAGAACAGCAGTTGCTGCACGAGCTTTTCGGGGCATGGAAGTCGGACGTAAGTGGTGACGAGATGAACCGCGTCATTGACGAAGCCCGGCAAACCGGCCACCGCGAGGTAGAACTATGAATGGCTACCTGCTCGATACCAACATTTGCGTGCACTACCTGAAAGGGGAGCACGCATTGGAAACCAAAGTGACGGCAGTTGGCTTGCGGAACTGCTTCATTTCCGAGTTGACGATTGCCGAGATGCTCTACGGACTGGCCAAATGCGAGCCAGCCTATGCGGCACAACAGCGGCAATACATCACCAAACTGCAACGGCTATTCAATACCCGGCTGTTGCCCATCGCCACCGCCTTCGAGCTATACGGACCGGAAAAAGTGCGGCTAACGGAGCACGTGAAGCAAGGAGCGTTGGGCAAATATCCCGGTGAATTTGATGTGCTTATCGCCTGCACTGCCCTGGCGCATCAGTTGACGCTAGTAACGCGCAACACCAAGGATTTCGCCGGTATCGCCAATCTGGCGCTGGAAAACTGGATTGACGATAGGTCAACGCCTACGTTGCCACCTAGCGTTTCTCTCGCAAGGCCTCCCGATAACAGTTCTGAATAAGATTTTATCCTCCACATGCCCCGCCTGCCGCTGCCCTACGCCCCGCCGGTCCCGCCAGCCCTAAACCACCGCTTCTCCAGTAACTTCCTTTCCCGCGCCACCCCTGCCCGCTGCCCCCGCCGCTGAAGGAAACGGGAGCTTCTTTGTGTAGCTGAGCCCCGAACGGATTCGCGGCACAAAGCGTATCTTAGTAACGATGAAAACGACTGTCCAACTTCTGCCAGATGCTTCGGCTCCCGATGTAGTGCTTAGTGAAGCACGCAAGCGGGCCGCGTTCAAAACCCTGCGCCAACGCTACGAAGCGCATGAGAAGTCAGCGGGCCTCAAATCTGCTGACGCATTCGCCCAACTGCAAGCGGCAAAGGGTGCTAAATGACCCGCATTGCCTGCGGTGTGCGTGTGACCGGCACGGTGGCTACATCGAATACAGCATCCGGCAGCTGCATCCAGATTGGGATGTGCTGACCCAAACCTATGAAATCCGCTCGATGACCGATGACGGGCGATTCATCTATCACAGCGACTTTCAGCTATTTCCGCTTGGGAGCAGCATTCCGGCTGATTTCAGCCGTTACCCGCGAGAAGCCAAAGCGGCGTTGTGGCAAGCCATCTTCCGGATAAAGCGTTACTATCTGGCTACATTTGAGCCCGATATCGTGCAGCATCTCATCAAGCAGCCGTTTTCGGTGCCGCAACGCTTTGCCTTTTACCGCCAGCATCTGAGTCTGCCGAACTACGACATCAGCCACGACTGATTCAACATCTGGTATGTCCTCAAAACGGATTAGCCGCCCCCTCCCCGGCGCGCCCGCCCCGCCTGACGCTGCCCTACGCCCCGCCGGTCCCGCCAGCCCTAAACCACCGCTTCTCCAG
>NZ_JNLX01000055.1 GCF_000715495.1 Hymenobacter sp. IS2118
GAGCCGGCGGTGGTGCCGCTGGTGCGTCTGATGGGCCTGGGGCTGCTGCTCAACGGCTTGTCTGCCACCGCGCTGAGCATTTTACGCCGCAACATGGCCTTTCGGACCCTGGCCGTTATCGAAACCAGCGCCTACGTGCTGGCTTACGGCGGGGNTGGCGCATGGGTTGCTGGTGGCGGTTTTGGCTTATGCCGTCACCCGCCACAGCCTGCGGCTGTACCTGCGGTGGGCGCACTACCGGCCGCTGCTGGCCTACGGCACCCGCATCACCTTCACCAGCTTCATCGAATTCATCACCAGCTCCCTCGA
>NZ_JNLX01000056.1 GCF_000715495.1 Hymenobacter sp. IS2118
ATTTCGCCCTCGTCCTCGTTGTAGCCGAGCACCACCTCGTCTTTCTGGAGGCGGCTCTGGATGCGGCGGGTGGGTGCGAGGGCCTTGTCGCAGGCGGCGCGGGTAGTCATGGCGGAGAAATCGAAGATTGGAACGTTCATCGTAAAAAAGGGGGNAAAGGGGACGATAAGGCACCGGCACCCGCCGGCAGCATCCCCAACGGCCGCTTAGGCGGATATATTGTTGGCTATGCCACTATATTTTGGATTGCGCGGCGGAAGAGCGGGGTGGGGCGGCAGCCGTCAGCTGCCGGCTTCCCCAGGGGGCGGG
>NZ_JNLX01000057.1 GCF_000715495.1 Hymenobacter sp. IS2118
ATTGGCGTAGCGCACCACCACGGGCACGGTGATGGTTGTGGCCTGCCGAACCCCGCAGGGCGAAGTAATGGCGGTGAACTGAAAGTTGAACACCGAATCGGCTCCCACCGCCCGGCAATCGACCCGCCAGGTGAAGCGGCCCCGCTGCTGCAAANCCTACCGCGCCCTGTGCAAGCACGGCTCCTACATTGGCCGGGTCGAAGCCCTGCCCCGCCATTTCCAGTTGCACGTCGTCACCGTCCGCGTCGGACCCAAGCACGTCGAATGCCAGCAAATCGCCCACCCGAACCTGCAGCGGCCGGCCCGGCC
>NZ_JNLX01000058.1 GCF_000715495.1 Hymenobacter sp. IS2118
CACGGCGCCGTAGCAGCTGCCGGCCCAGGTGGCCAGGCCCGGCAGGCGGTCGAGGTAGGCACGCAGCACGGTGTGGGCCAGCGGCTCGTCATCAATCAGCAGGCAGCGGAGTGGGGCGGGGGCGGGCATCAAAGTACAAGCTGAAGAGTGGCGGNGTGTAATTAGTGTCGGTGGCCTGCACCGCGAGCCGGTGGCGGGCGCCGGGGTAGTACTGCGCCAGCCGGGCCCGCAAAGTAGGCAGCCCCAGCCCCGAGGGCGTGGGCCGGAAATGCGGTGGAATGCTGTTGGCAGTGCGCAGCGTGAGGCCGG
>NZ_JNLX01000059.1 GCF_000715495.1 Hymenobacter sp. IS2118
CTGTTTGCCGGGGCGGGCCGCTGCGCCAGCTGCCACGGTGGGCCGCAGTTTCGCGACGGCCAGCGGCACGAAGTGGCGCCCGGCCAGTGGCTGAAAACGCCCACCCTGCGCAACGTAGCCGTTACCATGCCCTACCGCGCCGACGGCAGCGCCCCCACCCTGGCGGCCGTGCTCGCCGATGCCTACCACCGCGCCCAGCCGTTCCGCCCGCTCACCGACCCCGAAAACGCCCAGCTCGTGGCCTTTCTCACCACCCTCACCGATACCACCTCGGCCAACCACACCGCCCCGGCCCGCTTGCCGGAGCTACCCGCCCTGCCCACCCGCGCCGTGGGCGGCCTGTACTAACCCGGCCGGCCTTTTTTCTTTCTTGTTTTCACTTGTTTGTTTTTATTTACTCATATTCAAATCACTTACTATCACCGTCTTATTGGCAAGTCTGGCGCTGAGCCCGGCCCACGCCCAATCCGGGGCATCGGCCGGCACTACGGTGCCTTCGGCAGCGCCCGTGCGCGACATTCAAACCAAAGCCGCTTTGCTGGGCGTGGACTACAGCCCCGATGGCAAGCGCCTGGTAACCTGCGGCCTGGGCCACGACATTGTGGTGTGGGATGTGGCCTCGGGCCGGCAAACGCTACTGCTTAAAGGACACGCCGACGACGTGGTGACTGTGAAATTCAGCCCTAACGGTCGCTACATCGCCTCGGGTGGCGTGGACAAGGCCCTGATTTTGTGGGATGCCCTGACCGGCGAAATCCTGCGCAAAAACACCGACCACACCGACTACGTGCGCGACGTGGCTTTCAGCCCCAACTCCAAAATGCTGGCCAGCGCCGGCTGGGATGGGCAGGCCCTGGTGTTCGACACCTTCAGCGGGCAGCGCCTGGCCACGCTGGGCGCCCCGGCCAAAGCGGCCGCGTCCGCCACCACTTACGATAAAGCCAAAACCGCCAAGGGCCGCACTACCAACATGACCTCGGTGGCCTTTAACCCGGCCGGCGATGAGCTGCTGACCGCCAGCGGCGACCACACGCTACGGGTCTTCGACACGGGTACCTGGCAGCAGAAATTCGTGCTCAACGGCCACACCGACGAGGTGTGGGACGCCCGCTATTCGCCCAACGGGGCCTACGCCGTGAGCGGGGCCTGGGACAACACCGCCCGCCTCTGGGATGTGCGCCAGCAGAAGGTAGTGTACACCATTCCGGCCCACGTATCCGACGTGTGGGGCACGGCCTTCAGCCCCGATGGCCAACTGATTGCCACCTGCGGCGGCGACCGTAAGGTACGCCTTTGGGACGTAGCCACCGGCCTGCTGGTGCAGGATGTGAGCGCCGACCGCCACACGGCCGAGGTCGAGAACGTGACCTTCAGCCCCGATGGCCGCACCCTGGCCAGCGTGAGCCGCGACGGCAGCTGCAAAATATGGGCCGTGCCCGGCTCCGAAGAGCGACTGAACGCCTACACCGCCACCAATATGGAAAAGTGGGGCCGCAAGAGCGAGTTTGAGAAAAGCGACGAGTACCAGAAGCGCCTGGCCAAGCGCGCCGACCGCGAAGCCGCGTTCCGACAGGAAGGCAGCCAGAAAATGCTGGCCTCTTATGGCAACACGGCCAACTGGCAAAGCTTCGTGCTGAGCGACTATGACGCCGACACCGAGTATTTCACGCTGCTTTCGCCCCTGTTTCCGGCGCCCTACCGCGTGAAGGTGGCCCCGCGCGAAGCCGAGCGTTTCCGCGAGAGCTTTGCGCGCGTGGCCTACGGCACGCCACAGTTTGAGTACCAGAACGGCGGCATCACGCTGCGACAGGCTACCATTATGGCTCCAATCGATGGCAGCTCCAAATCATTCACCATTACCCAGTAAGCTCATGCGCATCGTTGCTTCTCTGCTTTTGGGGCTGGGGCTGCTGAGCCTGTCGGGCCTGCGCCCGGCCGCGCCCATTCCGCGCCGCGAGTTTCGGCCGGCTGTGGGCAATGGCCGCCTCAGTGCCTTTAGCGCCACCGGGGCGTTGGTGGCCGTGGGCGGCGGCGCAGCCCCGGTAGCCGTGTTCGAAACCCGCACCGGCTTGCTGCTGCGTACTTATACCGGCCACACCCAGCCCGTAACGGCCCTGGCCTGCTCCCCCCACCCCGACACCGTGCTCAGCGGCGATGCCAGCGGGCAGGTACGCCTTTGGCGCGCCGAAACGCTGGCGCCGTTGCGACAGTGGCAGGCCCCGGGGCCGCTGCTGGCCGTGGCCTTCGCGCCGGGCGGCGGCCGGGCCGTGCTGGCCACCGCCGACGCCTGCTGGCTCTGGGACCTGCGCAGCGCCGCTGCCCCAATGCCCCTCAAGCTCCAGCTGCCCGCCAACAGCCACCTGACCGCCCTGGCTTTCGGGGCCGAGGGCCGGCAACTGGCCCTGGGTTTCGACACGGGCACGGCCCTAGTAGTTGACCTGGCCACGCGCACCCAAGCCAGCCGCCTGCTGGGCACGGCTGCCGTGCGCAGCCTCTGCCTGCACGCCGACACCCTGCTGGCCGCCACCGGCGGCGCCGAGCTGAAAGTGTGGCCCGTGAGTGGCACGCAGGTACTCGCCCAACGCCTGCCCCAAGCCCTGACGGCCGTAGCCGCCGACGCTACTGGCCAACTATTGGCCCTGGGCTTCGCCACCGGCGAAACCATGACCTGGAACCGGGCCGCCCAACGCCCCGAGCAGGCGTTTGCCAGCCCCGGTGCCCCGGCAGTATGCCGGGTGCAGTTCCAGCCCGAAAACGGGGCGCTGGTACTCAGCAGCTACGAAACCGGCGGCCCCAAAACCTGGCTCACGCAGTAGCATACTCGCTGCGGCGCTTGCCGTTCGGCAATTACATCCTCCGGTCCGGCTGCTCTTTGCGGTCGGACCGGTTGTTGTTAGAGCAGCCCGTTTGCAACGCGGAAAGGCTCCGGCCACTGGCGGAGCTTTTCGGGCGGTTTCTTCCAGAAATATTGCTGGCTGGTATCGTTTTCCGGCTGATTACTTTTTGCCGCTGCCTGCGGGTGGGGTTGCGTTTTTGAATGCTACGGGCACGGTAAACGATACCGCCACGGGTTTGCCGCTTTGGGTGCCGGGCACAAACTGCGGCAGCTGCTGAACCGCGGCCACAACCGCCGCGTCGTAAGCAGCGGAGATACCCTTTATGACCTTTATTTCCTGCACCGCGCCGTCGCTCATCACCGTGAATGACACAAACACCCGGCCCTCTTTGCGGTCAGCTGGCGCCACTTTTGGATAAACCAGCTTACTTGTGATGGCCTCTACGATGGCTCTGTTGCCGCCACCGCCGGGTAGTTGTGGCATATTCTCGACGTAAGTATAGACCGGCGGCGACGTTTGAAGCAGCGGGGCAGTGTTGCCCACAGGAGCCGGTGGCGGTGGCGGCGGGGTGCCCTCCCGCAGCACGGCGGTAGGCGTGGGCTGGGGGCCGGGAACGCCCTGAGCCGCCGTACGCCCACTGGCTACGATGATAAATAATGAAGCCACCAGTGGCAGCGCGAACCACTGCTTCCAGCGGCGAATGGGGGAGGTTTTCTGTATCATGGCAATGCGACGTAAGGTTTGGGAATGGGAGAAGGAATGCGTAAGTGGAATGGAGAAACCGAGGCGGGTGGCCACTTGCCGGGCCAACAGGTGAGCGTAGGAATGCGTGGGGGAAAACGGAGCCGAGGCGGTACCGCGCAGGGCCGCTTCGTCGGCCAAATACTCGTGGGTGAGGGCCAGGGCCCGGCCGCTCAGATGCACGAAGGGGTTGAACCAGAGCCCCGCCCGCAGCAGCTCCAGCAGCAGGCGGTCGTAGGTATGGCCCTGGCGCACGTGGGCCAGCTCGTGGCGCAGCACCTGGGCCGCTTCGGCGGCACTCAGCGGTAGGGTTTCGTCCCAGAACACGGTGCGGCCGAACGAGCTGGTGGGCAGCGTACCGTGGGTGCGGGCCAGGGTATGGCCATCGCCCTGCTCGCGGGCCAGGCGGCGCGTGCTTCGCCACAGGCGGCCCAGTTCCCAGCCCAGCCGCAGCAGCATAAATACGGCGCCGCTCAGGTACAGCGCCAGCACCCAAAACGACCAGTCCAGGCCGGTGGCCTCGCGGGTGGCATCGGCGCCTACTACCACCGTGGGCAGCAATACCGCCGACACGCCGCTCAGCACGCCCGGCTGCGCGCCCCAGTCCGTGGGCCACGCCAGCGGCAGCAGCGGCAGGCCCGCCGCCAGCACCGGTCCCAGTACCAGAAAGGCGCGGTTGTAGGCAAAACTGCGCTCCTGGCGCAGCAAAAACCGGTAGCAGAGCCACCACGCCCCCAGCAGCACCGTGCTGAGCAGCATCCAATTAAGCAGGCTGATTGGGTTCATCGGAAGTTGGATTTTGGGGTTCGGAAGCGTGGCGGAGCAGCTCGTCGAGCTGGGCGGCATCAAGGTTTTCTTCTTTGGCAAAGAAGGAAACCAGGCGGCCGAAGGAGTTGCTGAAGTGGCCGCCCAGCAGCTTGCGCAGCGAGAAGCGCCGGTACTCATCCTGCTGCACCAGCACGAAATAGCGGTGCGTGCGCCCAAAAGCTTCGTGGTCCACAAAGCCCTTGGTTTCGAGAATGCGGATGATGGTGGAAACCGTGTTGTAGGCCGGCTGTGGCGCGGGCAGCTCAGCCAGCACGTCCTTCACGAAGGACGGGCCGAGGCGCCAGAGCACCTGCATCACCTGTTCTTCGGCGCGGGTGAGTTCGGGAAAAGAGTTGGAATCCATTGGGGGGAAAGAGGATGATGACGAGGTAAGGCAAACGTACAACTAATATTTTAGTTTAAAAACTATTTCATTAGTTGGTGCCTGTTTTCAGAAGGACTATTTGGCTCGCTCTTGTTATGGCACCGGCTTCTACCCAGCATCCTGCTCCTGCTTTATAGCAATGTTTTTTGCGGTTTTGATTCAACTTAAAAGTCCCCTTTTGCAGT
This sequence comes from Hymenobacter sp. IS2118, assembly GCF_000715495.1. Taxonomy (GTDB): domain Bacteria; phylum Bacteroidota; class Bacteroidia; order Cytophagales; family Hymenobacteraceae; genus Hymenobacter. Next base: position 4,956 of record NZ_JNLX01000059.1, read on the forward strand.
TAAAAGCAAGGACAATTCAACGTTAACTAATTGTAAAGCAGTACTACACATTGCAGAATTTCGCTTTCAAAGAAAGACTGATACCCTGCCGGACAGCGTGCGTTATTGGTTTGGCACGGTTTTGAACCATACCCCTGCATCGGCCCAGTAGCCGGGCGTTTGGCCCGGCAGTAGCGGGCCGGTTGCTTTCACCTCTCCAACTATTCTGGTTATGAAAATTTCACGCCTCTCGGGCGGCCTGGCCGTGGCTTGCCTTTTGATTTCTGCTGCTGCCGGCTCGGCCTCGGCGCAGGGTGCCCGCGATGCTTACGGCAACCCCAAGGCTGCCCCATCGCCCCGTGCCACCACACCGGCCCGCCGTGCTCCGGCCCGCACCCAATCCGCTTATTCCACACCTGCCAGCAGCACGTCCGGGGTCCGGTTCGGTTTCCGGGGCGGCCTGAACCTGGCCGACGTGCAGGGCGACGCCGTGAAGAGCTTCACCGAGCTCACCGGTTACCTACCCGACGGCGCCATCACCCAGGAAATACGGCCGGGCTTCTACGCCGGCCTCTACGCCACGCTGCCCCTGGGCCCGCGCTTTACCATTGAGCCCGGCGTTTCGTACTCCGAAAAGGGCACCGTGCTGCGTGGCAAAGTGCCCGTGCCAGCCCTCGATTTCCTCAACACCAACCTCACCGGCACGGCCCGCCTGGCCTACGTTGATGTGCCGGTACTGGCCAAAGTATTCGTTACGCCCGGCTTCTACCTCTACGCCGGGCCGCAGGCCTCGTTCCTGGTCAGCGGCAAGGCCCGCGTCGAAGCCGGCGCACTGGGCTTCAATGCCTTCCGGGAGGATTTCGATATCTCCAACCAAATTCGCAAGGTGGACTTTGCCGCCGTGGCGGGCCTGGGCTACCAGTTCGAAAACGGCCTGGGCCTGAGTGCGGGCTACGACTACGGCCTGTCGTCGCTGGATACCGGCAACCGCTTCGATGCCCAGAACCGGGTAATCAAAGCCGGCCTGAACTACTCTTTCTAAACCCTGACACTACTATTACCTGCTGATTATCAGCCATTTTTGTGACGCATATTTCGTTCCCCTATTGTTAGTTAGCGAATTATAAATTAGCGGTTAAGAAGGTCCCGCCGCTGCAACGGCGGGGCCTGTTTACCAAATATCGTTTGGCGGGACGTTCTTTTTGTCAGATTATTGCGCTGCTTGCATACATTTGTTTTCAACAATTCCTCACTTTTCATTTGATTCCCACCATGACCAAGCGTTTCTTAAGTTTCGTACTGCTCCTCAGCCTCGTAGTGGCTGCTTTCTCGGCCCAGGCTGCCGCCAAACCCGATGACGTGCTCGGCATCTGGAAGAATGGTGAAGGTACCGGCATGATTCAGATTTTCAAGAAGGGCGACAAGTACTACGGCCGCCTGGTGTGGCTCAAAGTACCCAACAACCCCGACGGCACACCCCGTACTGACGTGAACAACCCCGAGGAAGCCAACCGCAAAGTGGGCCTCAAGGGCTTGGTAAATATGCGCGACTTCACCTTCGCCGGCGATAACAAGTGGGAGGACGGCAAAATCTACGACCCCAAAAACGGCAGCGATTACAGCTGCGAAATGACGCTGGTCGACGCTAACACCCTGGAAGTACGCGGCTTTATCGGTGTTTCGCTCTTCGGACGGACCGACGTGTGGAAACGCCAGGTGAAAAAGTAGCCGCCGGTTACTGCCTTTAATTCCCGAGCTATTACCCCCTGGGTAGTGGCTCGGGAACATTTGTTTTCAATATTTGCTCTTTCCTGAACCATCCCACCCCCTGCATGAAACACCATTACTTTGCCCTTGCCGCTCTACTGCTGGCGATGACACCCGCTGCAGCCCAGGTCGCCGACAGCACCCGTACCACCGCGCCGGCGGACGACGAAAACTTCGACGCATTTGGCGATGCCGGCGCGGGCGCGGGCTCCTACAACACCCAAAAAGTCCTCTTCATCACCCCCACCAAGCTTATTTCGGTGGGCTACGAGGCCCAGCTGGGTTACAACCTCACCACCGAAGGGCCGCTGCCCGCCAGCACGGCCCCGGCCGTGGAAACGCACATCAACTCGGCCCGCGGCCTGCGTCTGGCATTCAACGCGCCAGTTATCTCGCGCAACGACTTTATTTTCAACCTGGGCCTGACGTACTGGAACACCGGCCTGGACCTGGCCAACGCCGAACGGTCGCCTTACTTCGGCAAGCTCGAAGACGGCCTGCGCACCACTGGCATCAACACCACCATCTTCAATCCCGTCGACGAGAAGCATTTCGTCATCCTGCAGCTCAACCTCGACGCCAGCGGCAACTACCGGGGTTTCAAGGACCTGAAGACCGAGGCCGTTACCTTCAGCGCCACAGGCATCTACGGCTGGAAGCCCAACGACAACCTGCAGTGGGGCCTGGGCCTGAGCCGGACCTACCGCGCCGGCCAGCTGCTGCACATTCCCGTGCTGCTCTACAACCGCACTTTTTCGCCCAAGTGGGGCTGCGAAGTTATTTTCCCGGCCCGCGCCGAGGTGCGTCGCAACTTCGGCACCAACGCCTTGTTGAAGTTCGGCTACGAGCTGGAGGGCAACACCTACTACTTGGGCAAAATCGGCCCCGACGAAGTGTACCTGCGCCGCGGCGAGCTTAAGCCCCGCTTCACCTACGAGCAGAAGCTCTCGGGCTTCGTGTGGGTGTCGGCCCAGGCCGGTTTCCGCTACAACTACCGCAACGACGCCTTCCGCAACCAGGACGTGACCGGCGAGAAGGAAAGCACGCTGGGCTCGGAGCCGTCGCTGTATAAGAATACCCTCACCAACCCCCTGTATTTCAATATCAGCCTGAACTTGGTTAGCCCGTAGCGCTTCCCATTGCTTGGAACGTATGACGCCAAACAGGCCCCATCGCTGCAACGGTGGGGCCTGTTTGGTTTAAAAGTAACGACCGGCGCGGGCAGGACCCGTACCCTACCGCTGGCCCACGGCACCGCTGCCGCTCAGACCTTGGGCCAGGCGCACGAGGCGCACGAGCTCGGCGCGGTAGCCGTCGGTATCGGTGCCACGGGCACCGTCGGCCAGCTTTTCGGTGGCGGCCCAGGTGGCAGTACCGCGCTGCTCGCTCTGGCGCAGCAGCATGCCGAACTGGGCCACGGCGGCGGCAAAGCGGAAGTCGGGCGTGGCGGCTGAGATGGCAACGGGCGCGCCGACCAACGGCTGGCTCAGCAGCTGGCTGGTGCTGCCCTGCGGCTCTTTGTAGCGCAGCTTCACGGTCAGCACATCGTTGGTGAGGAACTGCTGCATGCTGGCGGCAGCGGCTTTGGTGGGCTGGTACTTGAGGTCGTCAATCAGGGGTTGGGCGCTGCCCACGGGCACTATTTCGTAGAGGGCCGTGACGGTGTGGCCCGCGCCGAGCTCGCCGGCGTCCTTGCGGTCGTTGTTGAAATCTTCGGCTTCGAGCATTCGGTTTTCATAGCCCACGAGGCGGTAGTTGGCCACGCGGGCGGGGTTGAACTCGATTTGCAGCTTCACGTCCTTGGCCACCGTGAAGAGCGTGCCGCCGAACTGCGCCACCAGCACCCGGCCGGCCTCGTCGAGGTTGTCGAGGTAGGCGTAGTTGCCGTTGCCTTTGTCGGCCAGGGCTTCCATGCGCGAATCGCGCAGGTTGCCGCGCCCGCAGCCCAGCACCGTCAGAAACACGCCGCTTTCGCGCTGCTCCACAATCAGCTTTTCCATGGCCTCATCGGAGCTTTCGCCCACGTTGAAATCCCCGTCCGAAGCCAGAATCACGCGGTTGTTGCCTTCCTTATTGATGTGCTGCCGGGCGGTGGAATAAGCCAGGCGCAGGCCCGCGCCGCCGGCCGTGGAGCCGCCCGCCTGCAAGCGGTCGATGGCATCGAGGATGACCTGCGGCTGCGAGCCGGGCGTGGGCGGCAGCACCAGGCCAGCCGCGCCGGCGTACACCACCAGCGCCACCCGGTCCTGGGCCCGCAGCTGCTTCACCAGCAGCTTGAGGCCGGCCTGCACCAGCGGCAGGCGGTCGGCGCCGTGCATCGAGCCCGACACGTCAACCAGGAATACCAGGTTGGCGGGCGGCAGCTTGGCGGTTTCAATCTTTTTGGCCTGAATGCCGATGCGGGCCAGCTGGTGCGTGGGGTTCCAGGGGCACACAGCCAGCTCAGTGCTGATGCGCACGGGGTCGGGCGAAGTAGCGGCCGGCGCGGGGTACTCGTAGCGGAAGTAATTCAGCATTTCCTCCACGCGCACGGCATCGCGCGGGGGCAGCTGGCCTTCGTTGAGAAAGCGGCGCACGTTGGTGTAGCTGGCGGCGTCCACATCGAGGGCGAAGGTGCTGAGCGGGTCTTTTTTGACCGTGAAAAAGGCATTTTCTTTCACTTTGGCGTAGGTATCGCCTGCACCGGCTTCGGGCCGGGCCGGGTAGGGCGCCCCGGCCGACTGGTCGCTGTAGGTGCTCATGTCGTTGCTACTCTGCGTGCTCTTTTTATCAACCCGAACGCCAGCAACCCGGCCATTGAGTATCTGGCTCACGCTGCCCGTCACGTTGCGCACGGCGCGCTGCACGCCGTAGCCCGTCACCACTACTTCGTTGAGTTGCTTGGCATCAAGGGCCAGCGCCACATCGAGCACGCGGGCCGGACCCACGGCGCGCTCCACGGTCACGTAGCCCACGCTGGAAAACACCAGCGTGGCCCGCGCGGCATTGGTCACGAGCAGGCTGTAGCGCCCCTGGGCATCGGTAGAAGTACCGACGTTGGTGCCTTTCACCAGCACCGTGGCGCCGGGAATGGGTTGGCCGGTGCCCTGCTCGCGCACGGTGCCGCGCACCTGGTGGTTGCGCATGGTATCCTGCATGGCGGTGGCCGGCTGAGGGGTTTGGGCCGCGGCGGGTTGGGCCGAAACCAGCAGCGCGAGTAGCGCCGGAAGCATGAGGTTTTTCATGGCAGCAGTATTGAAGTGAGGTATAGCTAGCTGATGCGGGCCGGCGTGGAATTGCACATCGGAACCGAAAAAAACAGTAGCGTCGCCTATCTTCCCAGCCAGATGTTCTTCCGCCGCTCCCCGCCTGCTGCCGCTGCGCCGCTCTCCGACCAGGAGCTGCTGGCCCGCTACCGCCTGCACGGCGCGGTAACGGACCTCGGCCTGCTCTACGACCGGTATTTGCCCGAAGCCTTTGCCGTGTGCCGGCGCTACCTCGCCCCGCCCGACGAGGACGCCCAGGATGCCGTGATGCAGCTTTTCGAGCACCTCGTGAAGGCGTTGCGCACCCACGCGCCCGACAATTTTCCGGCCTGGCTGCACACCACCGCCCGCAACCATTGCCTGATGCAGCTGCGCGCCCGCAAGCGGGCCGGCCCCAGCGCCGGCCCGCTCGTCCTCAGCTTTCCGGATGCCGCCGATGTGGAATTGGCCGCCGCCCGGCATCTGCCAGATGAAACCGCAGCCGCGGAAGAAGCCGAAGAAACCGAAAACCGCCTGCAAAGCATCGAAGCCGCCTTGGAACTGCTTCCCCCGGCCCAGCGTCGCTGCCTCGAATTGTTCTACCTCGAAAAGAAAAGCTACCGCGAAATCACCGCCGAAACCGGCCTGGAGCTGAACCTGGTGCGCAGCCACCTGCAAAACGGCAAGCGCATGCTTCGCCGGCAGTTGGAGCCGTCGCCCAAACCAGCGGCTCCCACCCGCCCCACGCTTCCCGCCTCCAACCACAACCCGCTCCATGTTGCCCGCTGATTCGCCTTTTGCCCCGCTGCCCGCTTCTGGCCCTCACCCGGCCACGGCAGAGCTGCGCGCCTACGCGACGGGCACGCTGACCCCGGCCAAGCAGCACCGCATCGAGGCCCATACCCTTGACTGTGAGCGCTGCGCTGACTTGATTGACGGGTTTTCGATGAGCGATGCCGCCGCCACCGACCAGGCCGTGGCTACGCTACGCGCCCGCTTGCAGGCCCGCACCAGCACCGGGCAACCCAGGCAGCTGCCGGCTCCCCGGTGGGCGGCGTGGCCCCGCCTGGCAGCCGCGGCCGCCCTGCTGGGCACCGCCGTAGCCGGGGGCATCTGGGGCCTGGAGCAGCGCTCTGCCCCCGACACGGTTGCCATCACCCGTACCGAGTTCCCGCAACCCACTGCCAAGGCCCCGCCGCGCACGTCGGCCGAAGCCGCTCCTGCAGCAGCTAGCCCCTCAGCAGCCGCCGACGACGGGGCGGTTTTCAGCGCGCCAGAACCCACCGACTACGCGGCCATAAGGCCAGCGCCTGCGGCTACTCGCTCCGCTGCCAGGCGCATGGCCAGCCGTGCGCCCGAACGTGTGCGCCCGCCAGAACAAGAGGCGAAAGCCGATTATGCCATGCGGACGGAAGCTTCGACGACCAGTGAAACGACGCTGCCGCCGGCCACTGCAGATGCGGCGCCAGCACCGGCCAGCGTGGCCGCGGCACCTCTGGCTCCGAACATTGATGAGGTTCAGGCAAAGGAGTCGGCTGCGGATGATTTCGCAGTGGGGCGCGCCAAAGCCGTAGCTGGTGAATCGGCCAAAGCCAAAGACGTTTCGCTGGCCGCCAAAACTGCCACGGCCCGCGTGGCCAACACGCCCATGCCGGCCAGCCCCCGCATTAACCCCGCCCCCGTAGGCGGCTCGCCGGCCCTACGCGAATACCTGCGCAGCGAAGCCGCTGGCTTTGAGCCCGAAGCCCCTGCTACCCGACTGACGGGCACCGTGCGCCTGAAGTTTGTGGTGGGTGCCGATGGAAAGCTGAGCGAGCTGAAAGTCATCCGGGGCATTCGTGCCGACTATGATGCCGAGGCCCTGCGCATCGTGTGCGAAGGCCCGGCCTGGCAACCAGGAATTTCCGGCGGCCGCCGGGCGCCATTGCCCATGGAAATCACGGTACCGTTTTAGTTGTTGTTTGCTGGTTGTTAGAACTTTGTCTCAATCACTGCTGCTTAAGCAGCGGGCTGGCGCGCGTCAGAGACACGCACCAGCCTCATTAACTCATAGACGCTGACCGCTAGCAACTACAGTTCAGCGCCCGGCTTGAGCGTGCCGTCGTCCACTGCTTTCAGGAACTTGGTGAGGCCTGTGAAATACGTTTGCTGGTCGTCGTAGAGGCTCATGTGGCTGCCTTTGGGGCAGATGAGCGAGTTGCCCTTCTGCACTTTGGTGGCAATCATGCGCATGTGCTCGGGGTCCATGGTGTCGTACTTGCCGCCGATGGACAGCACGGGCACGGTGAGCTTAGGCAGGTCGGCGGTGCGGTCCCAGTTGGTGAGCTTGCCCGAGATACCAAACTCGCTGGGCCCCTGCATGGTGACGTAGAGCGACTGGTTGCTTTTGCTGAAGGCTCGGTTCACGGGTTCGGGCCACTCGTCGAGGGGCAGGCGCAGCACGTGCTCAGCGTAGAAATTGGGCATGAGCAGCTCCATGTAGCGCGGGTTGGCGAAGTCCTGGCGGGCTTCGATGGCGCGGATTTCGGCCAGCACGTCGGGCTTCATTTGCTTGGCCAGCACTTCGTCGGCGTAGCGGCCGTAGGCGGGGCAGCTCATCATCATATTGGAAATAATGAGGCCTTTGAGGTTTTGCTGGTATTTGAAGGCGTATTCGGCGGCCAGGATACCGCCCCAGGAGTGGCCCAGCAGGTAGAAGTTGTCCTTGGTCAGGTTCAGGGCCTGGCGCACTTGCTCCACTTCTTCTACGTAGCGCGGCAGGCTCCACATGGCGGTGTCCTTGGGGTTGTCGGACAGCCCGCAGCCCAGTTGGTCGTAGTAAATAAACTCGATGCCTTCCTTGGGCAGGAAGTTTTCCATGCACTCGAAATATTCGTGCGTAGACCCCGGCCCGCCGTTGAGCAGCAGCACTTTTATCTTGGGATTATTGCCAAAACGCTTGGTCCAGACGTTGAACTTGCCCTTGGGCGTGTTGATGGGAATGATGCGCACGCCACCGTCCTGCACACCGGTTTCGGTGGGCTCGAAGTAGGAGGCTGGTGGGCCTGCTGCTGCTGCGGTTGTGCTATCAGCGGCGGGCGCATCGGTCCGGCCGCAACTTGCCATCAGCGAGCCACTTGCGAGCCACAAGGCCAGGTAGTAGAAACTAAAGTATTTCATTTTAGGAACGGGGTAAAATGATTGATGAGACTGATTGATAGCCGGGCAACCCACTACGCCCGGTACCTGCAGGGGATTTATTTCACGGACATGGACTCCTGCAGCTCACTAAAGGGAATGATGGTTTTCACCCCGTAGTCCCGCACCGGCCACGACTGCACAATGGTCTGCACGTCGAGCCCCAGGGCCAGCACCGCGTGGTAGAGGCCGGCCTGGCGGGCACTGGCTTTCCTGGGTTCGCCTTGCTTCGCTATCCACACCAGGTCGTCCTGAAAGAGGATTTTCTCGGTGGGGAAGTAATAAATAAGGTAGTCGTTGGTGTGCTGCGACTGGCTGCCAATCACATAAATCTCCATCCGGAACGCGCCTTCGGCAATGGTCTTGCGGTTCACAATTTCTTCGGTGCGCAGCGGCCGGGGCTGGCGCTGCAGGCTATCGGGCTGCAGCGTGTGCGGGGCGGCAGCCAGGTACTGCACGTAGGGCAGGTCGGCGGCGGTAGTGAGCACGGTGGCGCCCTTGTGCACGAAGGGCCGCACGCCGCCCAGGTAGTGCGGGTGGTAGTGCCCGGCCACGAAGTAGCGAATGGGCTTGCCGGGTGCAATCCGGCGGGCCGCCCCAATAATCAACTCGCCGTTTTCGCTGTTGAGCGGCGCTTCGGCCACCAGCAAAAACGTGTCGAACTCCACCACCAGCACTCGGTCGTCGGTGTGCTTCAGGTTGAGCAGATGCAGACGGGGCCGGAACTGCTCCACCGTGGTTTCGGGCTTCGCGGCCGTTTCTGGGGCCAGGGCGTAGCCCGCCGGGGCCGTGAGCAGGACCGGAGCGGTGGCCGCCACCGCCGCCGCCCCGATGGTAACGGTATCGGTCAGCTTGCCATTGATTGACTCGATAACGATGGTGCGGGGATAGACCAGCTTGCCCAGCCTGGCGTAGTCCCGGTAGCTGTACGTGGTGGTCACGTCGCCAAAAAGCTCGTCGTGGTGCAGGGATGTCACCTTGCTCAGCTGGTTGTCGGCGGTGCGAATGAAGAGCCGGACCAGCACGCGGTTCACCGTCGCTTTGTACACCGTCAGCGCGGGCGTGCTCTCCGGGTCGGGGGCAATATGCCGGCCGTAAAAGTGCTGAATGAGCAAGCCGGGCGCGTAGCGGGCCGCCTGCACGGCATACTCCTGAAACGCCGCCGTGGTCACGGAGCTCAGCTCCTTGTCGCCGTAGTCCTGGAAAAGCAGGGTGGCGCCCGTGAACTGGGTTTGGGAGAAATACGTGGCCGCGCCCTTTCGGAGCGTGTCGCTTTTGGCAAAGCCCGTGGCGTTGGTCCACACGCGGCCAGCGCCGGTGTAAGCAGTCTGCTGCCAGGGCTGAAAGCTGTGTTCGAGCTTGGCCAGGGTTTCGCGGTAGGGGAAAGAAACGTACTGGGTTTGCATCGGCTTTGCCTGCTGGTTCCAACAGGCGCGCAGGTTGTCGGGCGGGCCGGCCCAGGCCAGGGTAGTTATCCCCAGACGCAGTAGCAGGCCGGCCGTGAGCAGGAGCGCGGGGCGTTTCAGCTTCATATTTTTTGCAGAAAGAGGGCTGAGGACGCATACCGTCCGCGGCCCGGTAAGTTGGCGAAAGGTAGTGCTAGTTGCCTGCTCGCAACTTCCGGTTTCCGGCCCTTCGCACCAAGCTTTCTACAAAAAAGCGCCGCGCTGGTCCCGAAAGGGAACAGCGCGGCGCCGGGCCATCAATTAAATCGGTAATCACACTTAGCCGCTGTAGCCGCCGCCGCTCTCGGGCTCGGTGGCGCTGCCGCCGGGCTCTACTTCGCGGGGCAGCTCGGGCTCGGTTTTCACGGCCACTTGGCTGTAGTCGGGGGCGCCATTGCCGCCGGGCACGGGGGCTTCCGCGAAGGTTCGCTCAATCTCGGAGAGGTCCAGGTCGGCCGGGCCATCGGTGGGGGTGCCGAAGCTCACTTTGGCCGTCACGCGGTACTCCACAATGCGGTTGTGGCGCACCTTGCAGCTCTGGTCCTTTATGTAGATGGACGAAATGTTGGGTATCGACGTGCTGACGCTTTCTATGGCGCGCTGCAGGGCATCTTCGAAGCTTTTTTCGGAGGAGGCCAGGATTTCAATGACTTGTTTGATGGAGGACATGTGGTGAGATGTTGGGGTGGTGAAATGGTGAGAGTCTACTGAAGCCCGAAGCCGCCTAGTGGGCCGATGGGCTTTTGCGTGTACGCGGGAAGCTATATCGGCGGCTGGGCTGGTTGTAAAAAATGCCGCGCTTTATCGGCAGCGTACTTTTACGGACGGCCCCGGCCACATCAGCACTTCAGCTCTCTCCATTTCACCCATTCACCAACTTACATCCAGCATGGATTTCCGCACCGAAAAGGACACCATGGGCACCGTGCAAGTGCCCGCCACCGCGTATTGGGGCGCCCAAACGCAACGCTCCATCGAGAATTTCCCTATTGCTCAGGACATCAACAAGATGCCCAAGGAAATCATCGCCGCCTTTGCTTACCTCAAAAAAGCTGCCGCCTTCACTAACCGCGACGCCGGCGTGCTGCCCGCCGACAAGGCCGAGCTCATTGGCCGGGTGTGCGACGAAATCCTGGCCGGTGGCCTCGCCGACGCCTTCCCCCTGGTGGTGTGGCAAACGGGTTCCGGCACGCAGAGCAACATGAACATGAACGAGGTGATTGCCTACCGCGGCCACGTGCTCAACGGCGGCCAGCTCGCCGACGAAAAGAAAGCCCTGGCGCCCAACGACGACGTGAACAAGAGCCAGAGCAGCAACGACACCTTCCCCACGGCCATGCACATCGCGGCCTACAAAATCCTGACTGAGAACACCATCCCCGGCATCGAGAAGCTGCGCGACGCGCTGAAGGCCAAGTCGGAGGAGTTCATGGACATCGTGAAAATCGGCCGCACCCACTTCATGGACGCCACCCCGCTCACGCTGGGCCAGGAGTTTTCGGGCTACGTGTCGCAGCTCGACCACGGCCTGCGCGCCATCAAGCACACGCTGGCCCACCTGAGCGAGCTGGCCCTGGGCGGCACGGCCGTGGGCACGGGCATCAACACCCCGCCCAACTACTCGGTGAGCGTGGCTAAGCACATTGCCGACCTCACCGGCCTGCCCTTCGTCACGGCCGAAAATAAGTTTGAAGCCCTGGCCGCGCACGACGCCATCGTGGAAGCCCACGGTGCCCTCAAAACGGTGGCCGTGAGCTTGATGAAAATTGCCAACGACATCCGCATGCTCAGCTCGGGCCCGCGCGCTGGCATTGGCGAAATTGACATTCCCGACAACGAGCCCGGCTCCAGCATCATGCCCGGCAAAGTGAACCCCACCCAGTGCGAAGCCATGACCATGGTGGCGGCCCAGGTAATGGGCAACGACGTGGCCATCACCGTGGGCGGCTCCATGGGCCACTTCGAGTTGAACGTGTTCAAGCCGATGATGATTTACAACTTCCTGCACTCGGCCCGCCTCATCGGCGACGTGTGCGTGAGCTTCACCGATAAGTGCGCTTCGGGCATTAAGCCCATCAAAGCCAACATCAAAAAGCACGTCGACAGCAGCCTGATGCTGGTTACGGCCCTCAACCCGCACATCGGCTACTATAAAGCTGCCGAAATCGCCCAAACCGCCCACAAAAACGGTTCCACGCTCAAGGAAACCGCCCTGCAGCTGGGCTACGTGACCGAAGCCGAATTCGACGAGTGGCTGAAGCCCGAGGAAATGGTGGGGCGGTAGTTTTTAGTTGTTGGTTGCCCGTTGTTGGTTAGTAGACTTGTTCCTAAAAATACAGAAAAGTGTAAAATTGACGGTCATGCTGAGCTTGCCGAAGCATCTCTACCGCACCGTTGAAACCGTCCAACGGTGCGGTAGAGATGCTTCGGCAAGCTCAGCATGACCGTTTTTTCATTTCTACTTATTTGGGAACAAGTCTACTAACAACCAACAACTAACTTTCGCCCATGCCTTCAGCTCCCGATTTTGCCGACGAGGCGCGCGCCCTGCTTGCGGCCACCCTGGGCCGGGCGCCGTACCTGAGCGACGCCGAGGTCACCGATTTCGCGGCCTCCTGGACCCGGACGCTGCGTGTGGGCCGGCACGATTTTCTGGTCTCGCCGGGGCAAACCGAGCAGTACCTGTACTTCTGCCACCACGGCAGCCTGCGGATTTTTTACCCCACGGCCAGCGAGGAAATCTGCGTGGGTTTCGTGCACGCGGGCGAAATGGTGTGCGCGTTTCCTTCGTTTGCAATGGGCAAGCCGTCGGAATACGCCATTCAGGCGCTGCAAGCCACCGGCCTGATAGCCATTACCAGGAGCGAGTTTCAGACGTGCCTCGACCGCAGCCCCGGCCTGGCCCGGCTGTGGCGCGCCGAACTGGAAAAAGTCCTCATTGGCCGCATGGAGCACGAAATCGACCTGCTGCTGCCCGAGCCCGCCCAGCGCCTGGAACGGCTACGGAAGCGCAGTCCGCACATCTTCCAGCAGGTGCCCAAGAAGTACCTGGCCTCGTACCTGCGCATGACGCCCGAAACGCTGAGCCGCCTGCGGTGATTTATTGGCTGTTAGCCATTGGCTCATTCCTTTAAATATTGATTTCAATCAAGGCGCAGGAATAAGGCGGGCCGGACCTTTGAGAAAAATCAGCGCCATGACCAGCACCGCCTTCCTCGACCAGCTCGACCGCAGCCTCCGCCAGCTCCTTGCCACCGTGCAAACCGAGTTGGCGCCCCTGGAACTGGCCCAGCTCAACCATAAGCCGGCGCCCGCGGCCTGGAGCATCCTCGAATGCCTGGAGCACCTTAATCGCTACAGCCGCTACTATAACCCGCGCTTTGCCCACGCCCTGGACCAACCGGGCCCCTCCACAAAAAGGGAGGTACGCTATAGCTGGCTGGGACGCAGATTCATCGACATGATGACGCCTGAAAATGCTAAGAAAATAAAAACCTTCAACTACATGAACCCCCGTGGCAGCCAGTTGGGGGGCGAAGTCCTGACTGAGTTCTACGCGCAGCAGGCGCAATTGCGTGCCCTACTCGCCCAGGCTCACCACGCCAACCTCAACCGCAAATCCGTTCCGGTAGAGTTTCTGCGACTGATAAAAATGCGCCTGGGCGAAGCCTTTGAGTTGCAAGTGCTGCACGCGCAGCGCCACGTGCAGCAGGCCCTGCGGGTGAGAGCGGAATTTCCCGCCGCGAAGGCCCCAACTAAGCCGCCGCTGCTGGTAGCCAGCATGTAACGGGCGGCGCGGGCATGCACCCGCCCAAACCAGAGGCCGCAGGCAGCAACGTCAAATTCTGTTAAAATGCCCATTGGCAACCACCAGTCCTTCGCCCGGTAAGGGGCGGGTTTCTTTTTTGCGGCATCTTTGCGGTCCTACTTACTTTGTCGTGCCGCATGGATTTCTCTGCTAACATCGTTCTCGAAAACAACCGCGTGCGCCTGCGGCCCCTGGAAATTGGCGATTTCGAAGCCCTCAAGGTCGTGGCCTTCGACGCTGACTTGTGGAAGTACACCCTCACCCGCGGCGACGACGCCGTGAGCCTGGCCGCCTACATCCGCCAGGCCCTGGAGGCGCGGGAGCAGGGCCTGCGCTACCCCTTCGTCATCATCGACCGCGAAACGGGACAGCTGGCCGGCAGCACCAGCTACTACAACGAAGCCGAAGCCGACCAGCGCATCAGCATTGGTTACACCTGGGTGGGCCAAAATTTCCAGCGCTCGGGCCTGAACTGGGCCTGCAAGCACCTGCTGCTGAGCCACGCTTTCGGGCAGATGGGCCACGAGCGAGTAGAGCTGGAAACCGACGCGCGCAACGACAAATCGCGCACCGCCATGACGCGCATGGGCGCCACCGAAGAAGGCACGCTGCGCAGCCACCGCCTCACGCAGGGCGGCTTCCGACGCGACACTGTCATTTTCAGCGTCATCCAATCGGACTGGTCGGAGCTGCGCCAGACAGTTTTTCAGCCCTTTGAATACCGTGGCTGAGCCCACCCAACCCGTTTCGGACCGCCTGCGGCCGCCCGAGGGGCTGTGGCGCCGGCGCGTGGCTAGCTTTGGGCACGCTGTGCGCGGCGTCTGGGCCGCTCTGCGCTCCGAAGTACACCTGCAGTTTCATGCCGTGGCTACGGTGATAGTAATCGGGCTAGGGGCTTATTACCACCTGGCCCGGCTGGAATGGGCGCTGGTGGCCCTGGCCGTGGCCGGCGTGTGGACCGCCGAGCTGGTGAACACCGCCATCGAAGCCCTCACCGATTTGGCCTCGCCGGCCTACCACCCGCTGGCCGGCAAGGCCAAAGACGTGGCTGCGGGCGCCGTGCTGCTGGCCGCGCTGGGTGCGCTGGTGGTGGGCGTGCTGGTGTTTGGACCCCGCATGCTGCCCGACAGTTGGTAGCCGTTGCTGATTTCATGACGAACAGCTGCGGACCAACGAAATGGCGTGGAAAAACCAACTCATTGGATAAGCCCGGCGTAAAGCAGGCGGCAGTGCGGCGCGGCCGGCCTGTTGACCCGATTAAATCCCTGAAATGAAAAACCTGCTCGCCTTTGCCGCCTGTGCCTTGCTCGCTGCGGCCTGTGCCCCCAACCAAGTGAGCGTGACCACGCCCACCACGCCGCCGTCGTCGGGCTACGCGAGCGGCCCCGACACGCCCGTGCCCACCAGCGCCAACACCGTGGACCCCGTGCCGGCCCGCGTAGCCGTGTCCGACACCACCGCCCGCCCGGCCTGGCTGAAAGCTCGCATTGCCGAGGTGCTAAGCGAGCGCAAGCGCAACCCCATCACCCGCATGCTGAGCTATACCTACGATGGCCAGCAGGTGTACTATATTTCGGCACCGTGCTGCGACCAATACTCCCAGGTATTTGACGCGAAGGGCCGCCTGGTGTGCCAGCCCGATGGCGGCATCACGGGCAAAGGCGATGGCCAGTGCCCTGACTTCGAAAAAAATAAAACCAACGAAAAACTAGTCTGGCAAGACCCCAGGTAAAGGAATTATGAGTATTGAATTTTGGATTACTATTTTACTGATTCAAAATTCAACACTCATAATTCATAACTCAATACTCCGTTATGAATACCTTAGAAAAACTCGGCGCTTTCAACGTGTGGGCGAATACCACCGTGCTGAACCGCCTCGACGAAGTGGCCGCTACCGGCCAGGAAATCCCGCCCGTGGTGTTGCGCCTGTTCAGCCACGTGCTCAATGCCCAGGCCATCTGGATTTCGCGCATTGGCGGCACGGCCAGCCCCGTGAAAGTGTGGCAGGAACACGACCTGGCCACCTGCCACCAGCTGCACGCCCAAACCTCGGAGCCCCTGCACCAGCTCATGGTGCACGCCGACGAAACCGAGCTGCAGCGCCTTATTTCTTACACCAACTCCTTGAGCGACAAATACGATAGCCAGGTGCACGACATCCTGACGCACGCCGTAGTGCACGCCAGCTACCACCGCGCCCAGGTAGCCACCCGCCTGCGCGACCACGGCCTGGAACCCGTCAATTCCGACTTCATTACCTATTGCCGCGAGCTGTCGGCGGCCGCCCGGCAGGCTGTGCCTAGCCTTTAAAGCGGCCACGGCCTTTTGATTTCGAAACCCCTTCCGGAACGGGAAGGGGTTTTTAGTTTTCCTTTTAATCGCAGCGCCTGTTTTTTATGTCGGGTAATCTTTCACCGGCTCCGGTTATCACGTCTGAGCGGCTTCACAAGGCCTATTCCTACGCCGCCTATCGCCACCTGCTCGACGAGCTGCTAGCCCAAAACCGCACCACCGGCCCCAACCAAAGCGAGCAATTTATCCGCTACGCGCACCTCAACATCAAGCGCATGCAGCGCCTGGACAAAACCATCCGGCTGCTGCCCGAGCTGCAACAGGCACTGGCGCAGCTGCCACGGCGCTACGTATGGCTGATAATCACCGAGGGCTGGTGCGGCGACGCGGCCCAGCTCGTGCCCGTATTCGAGGCCATTGCCCAGGCCAGTCATAGCCAACTCACCACGCGCTACGTGCTGCGCGACGATAACCCCGACCTCATGGCCCGCTACCTCACTAACGGCAGCCGGGCCATCCCCCGGCTCATGGTGCTCCACGCCGATGCGCTGAACGAGGCCGCTGCCTGGGGCCCGCGCCCGGCTCCGGCGCAGGAGTTGTGCGTGCGTCTCAAAAAGGCAGGCGTACCGTACGAGGAATTCGCGACCCAGCTGCATGGCTGGTACGCCAAAGACAAAACGCTCAGTACCCAACGCGAGCTGCTGGCGCTGATTCAGCGGCTGTAGAAGGTCCGTTTCAGTTGGATATAAGCCAAATGGCCCAGCCTCTTGCGAGACTGGGCCATTTGGGTCAGGTTGGGTTTTTGCTGCTTAGTTGAGCGATGTGGTGCCCAAGTCCGTAACCTTTTCGTTGGTAACCACCACGCCCGTGCGAACGATGTTAACATAGGCCGGTCCGTTGGCCGGAGCCGTGGTGCTGGGGAAAAACTCCACGCGGTAGGTGCCGGCGGCCAGACCGTTGAGCTGGTAGGCCCCCGAAGCATCGGCCGACGTGCTAACCGTATCGGGGCCGAGAATGGAGGAGCGAATGGCCAGAATCTGGGGCAAGGCCGCCGCCGGATTCACGGTGCCGCGAATGCCGGCGCGCAGGTCCTGGGCCACCACCCGAATAACGGGCTTGAGCAGGTACCGCTCTTTTTTATCGTTGCCGGGCTTCCAGTTGCCGCGCTCCACAATGGATTTGGCCACGTCAAAATCCAGTAGCAGCTGGAAGGTTTCGCGCTTGCGCAGGGTGGCTTTGTTCAGCTTCAGCTTCACGCCCGAACTCTGGCCGCTGGGGGTTTTGAGGTCGTAGCGCTGGCCGTCGCGGCCCACCACGTAGCTATCAGGCCCCAGAATGAGGCGGATTTCCTTCAAGTCGCCGGGCGCGAAATCCTCGTTCACCAGCAGGGCCGACTTACCGTTGACATACTCCAGCACGTTGATGGCCTGGGGCGTGAAGGCCAGCATCTTCCAGCCGTTTGGGTCGGTTTCCTCTTTGAGGTGTACTTCTACCTGCCGCACATCCAGCACCACGCTGCGAAAGTCGCCGGGGGCATCCGTGAGGCGTACTTCGAGCTTGGCGCTGTCGGCACTGCCCGAGTCGGAGTCTTTGGAACAGCCGGCCAGGGCCAGCAGCGCAACGCAAGTCAGGGGAAACAAACGAGTAAGGTTCATATAGTAAATCGGTGAAATTGAAGTAATTGGCGTGAAACGGAATGGTAAATCCGTTGGTTGCGGGCCGTGGCAATAATTCTGCCACGCTTATTCGCCTCAAGATTCAATTGGCTTATTTCGTGGTATCGGCCGGGGCGACGGGTGCGGCGGGCTTGGGTTTGGGCTTGCCGAAAAGGCTGTTCAGGCCTTTCCCAACCTGATTTTTGAGTCGGGCCTGGGCTTCCAAACGAGCCTTTTCGGTGGCGATGCGAAGTTTTTCCTCCGCGCTTTGGTCGGCGGCGGCTTCGGTGCGCGTGGTGCTGTCCTTTTGGGCCTGCTTCTTCTGGGCCAAGCCCAGGAGGGCATCCGTTAGCTTGGTTTTCACCACATTGGCGACAATGGCTTTGCCCTGGTCCTTCACGCTGCCGCTGGTGAGTTTCACCACGGGGCTGGTCACGGTGCCGCCAATGTTCAGGCCCAGCGTCACGCGCTCGGTCCCCTGAATGTTCTGCACGCCGGTGAGCTGCGTGAGCTTGCTGTTGAGCGCGTTGCCGAGCTTGCCGGTGGGCACGTTCAGGGCCGTAACGTAGGCCAGCGCGCCAGCCAGGCTGTTCGAGCCGCCAAAGGTCATCTTCACGTCGCCCACCGCCAGGTCGAACGGCTGCACCACCAGGTTACCGTTCACAATGTTGGCCTGAATGGCTTTATTGGTCACCAGCAGGGTTTTCAGCTCGGGCAGCGTGGTTAGGCTGGCAATCTTGCTCATCACTTCCGACTGATTGATGGCGGCCTTGACCACGTCAATCACGCCCTTGCCCGTGAGCGTGGCCAGGTTGGGCAGCATGTCGGCGCCCATTTCCCCGCTCACGCTGAAGTTGGTACCAAACAAGCCTTCTACCTGCCCGGCCAACGGCACCAGCCGCTTCAGTGTGGCGAAGGACGAGAAGGCATTCTGAATGTCGAGGTTCTTGATGTTCAGGCCGAAGTCGAACTTGGGGTGCGCCAGGTTTTTGCTGCTGTAGCTACCCGTGGTTCCGAAGCTGCCGCCCAACGTATTAAACGTCATGTTGTTGAGCCGAGCCATTTGGTCGCGCACCGTTACGGTACCCTGGGCGTTGGTCAGCTTCAGGTTGTCGTAGGTCACGTTATCAACCTTGCTGTTCAGCACCAAATCGAAGTATTTGGGAATCTGGAGCACGCCCTCGGCCTTGGCCGGAGCCTTGCCGCCGGTAGTCGTGGGCTTAGCCGATACCTCGTCCACCATCCACTCGTTCACGTTGAAATTGCGCGAGTTCACGTTCAGCGTGCCCTTCAGCGCCTGGCCCGGCGTGAAGAGGTAGCCCATGTAGTTGCTCACCGTGCCCGAGGCCGCGAAATCGGAGCTGCCGGCCGTGCCGTTCAGGCTTTGCAGGTTTATCTGGTTGTTGTTGAAAGTGGCCGTGCCGCTGCTGATGCGTACGCCCTGCGGCAGGTCGGGGCTCTTGTAGGTTACGTTGCTAGCCTTCACGGTGCCGCTGGCCACCACGTTCTGGTAGCGGCCGGCTTCCACGTCGGCCATGTTGCCTTTGGCAGCAATGTTGCCGGTCACGCGGCCGGTCACGGTCATGCCCTCAAGCGGGAAAATCTTGGTGATTTTGGTGAGGTCCACCGTGCCGTTCACGTTGGCGTCAAACACCGGTTTGTCGATGTTGCGGGCCGAGAGGCGGCCTTCCAGCGGCTCGCCTTCCAGCACCATCCGAAACTGCGGCAGGTTGATTTGGGTGTCGTTGACCTGGCCCGTGGTATTTACCACCGTGCCGTTGAGGTTGATATTCTCAATCGGCGCCGGAAACTGGGCCGACTTCACAAAGCCGTTGGTGAGGCGAATGGCGGCATTCACCACCGGCATCTGGGTTGCGGAATAAATGCCTTTCGCCGTACCATCCACGAAAAACTGTCCGCGCATGGCCAGGTCCTTCACCGGGTACACTTTCAGGGCCTCGGCCAGGTTCACGTTGGCTTTCACGCGGCCGTCCACGCGCATGGGTTCCAGGCCATCAATGGTAATGTTACCATCCACGGGGTTGGGGCCGAGGTCGAGGTGAAACTGCGGGATGTTGACTTTCACGTTGTTGGTGTAGCCCGAGGGGTTGTCGACCTGCATCTTCAGGTTGATGTTTTTGGCTGCCTGGGGCAAGTCGGGGTATTTGAACTGGCCGTTGGTCACGGCCAGGTTCACGCCGTAGCCGGGCATTTTCACCGCGTTTTGCGTGCCCTTGTAGTAGCCATCAAAGGCCACCTGCCCGCTGGTTTCGATGTTTTTGAAGCTCTCCGTGTACACGCCCGGCACCAGACTCAGCAGGGTTTTGAAATCCGTTTCCAGCGCCTTGAAGGTCAGGTCGTAGGTAATATCCGTGGCGTTGGGCAGCCCAATGGCTCCGGCAAAGCTGAACGGGAAGTCGTTGAGCTTAATCTTGTTGTCTTTGAAAGTGTAGAGGCTTTTGGTGAGGTCCATTTCCATCGTCACGTCGGCGTCGAGCTGCTTGTTGCTCACGTAGGCCACGCCGTCGTAGGTCATGTCGAGGCCGGTGGCCGTGGTTTGCGACTTCATGTCGAAAACATTGCTGGCAAAATCGCCGCTGCCGCTGTGGTTCACGCCGCGGGCCTGCATAGCGAAGGGCATCGTCAGGTCTTCGTAGCGCAGGCGGCCATCGGTCATCTCCCAACCTTTGATGGCGAGGTTCACCTGGCTGGTGTCCTGGCCTTTGGCAGCGGCAGCAGAGTCCGAAATCATGATATCCCAGTTAGCCAGGCCGCTTTTCAGCACCCGCATGCTCAAGTCGGGCCGCTCCAGCTCGATGGTTTTGATGTCAATCTGACCGCCGCGTACCACGCTCATTATATCGAGGCCCACGCGCAGGTTGGGCAGGTAAGCCAGCGTGTCGCGGCTGAACGAGTCGAGGCCAATCACGCGCAGCTCCCGGATGTTCACCGTCATGTCGGGGAAGGAGCTGAGCAGGCTCACGTCAATATTGGCGGGGTCGTACTGCACCGTGGCCCGCACGCGCTGGGCAATCTGCTCGTCGGCCAAAGCCCGCAGCTTGTCTTTAAACAGCACCGGCGCCAGCGCCAACGCCGCTACCAGCACCACCAAAAATATACCGATACCCAAAAGAATTTTCCGCATTGCGAGAGACAGTTAGTAAATCAAAACAAAGGTAGAACCCACGCTCTACCGCTTTCTTTTCAGGAGTGAGGACAAAATCAGGCCAAACGTGACAGCCGCAAAATCACCGTACCTGGCGATGACGGCCCGCCACCTTGCTGCTTCTTCATTGCAAGGGCATACTCGGCCTGAATCCACCAAACAGCAATGCCGGCCCAACAAAAGCAAGCTGATTCCCAAAGGCCATCAGCGAAATATTTGACCGCTTAAATGCAATAGTACTCGCTTACGTTCACGCTGCTGCTTTCGCCATGGCAAGGGCCATTTTGAACGCACCCCCAATTAAAAAAGCTCACTATCTGCACATTTTGCAAAATAAGGCCCCGCTTACAGTGATTATAAACCGAAACGCTTGATTAGATAAATTATAGATTATTATTAAATTTTTATAAACATGTTTTCCCATTATATTTGCCTGTCTCCGGTTGACTTTCTCTTAAAAATTGAGTTCCTGAGCAACTGCCATAGAATGTAATCGGGACTACTTCACTGGCATAACAATAGCTCAATTAGTGCCTTGTAATTGAGCGGGCCTGATGTTAAAGTACGTTTTTCGTGTTCATCTATCTCATGAAGATTTTCCCTGCTTTTTTGGCTCTTGGGCTGGTGCTGGCTTCCCATACTAGCCGGGCGCAGGATGCCGCCATGAGCCTGACGGGCAACGTGCGGTCCGAAGACCAAAAATCGGTGGCCGGGGCATCTGTCACGGTTATTCACCTGCCTTCGGGTGCGCGCTACGCGGCCGCCTCCAACGCAGCCGGCGGCTTTGCCATTACCAACCTGCCGGCGGGTGGCCCTTACCTCATGCAGGTAGGCGAAGGCGGCTACCGGCCCCAAACCGTGGAAAGCATCTTCCTGGAAAAGGGCAAAACGGCCACTTTCACGGTCACGCTCAGCAAGCTCGACACCGAATCCGGCAGCAAAGCCCGCGCTGGCCGCCAAGGCGCTACCAGAATTTATACTGAGGCCCTGGCAGCGGAAAGTGTGGTCGGCGGCCCGGTTTTAATTACTACGCTGAGCAGTTCGTACGGTCAGGCCAAGGTCCCGCCGCAATCCATCACCGCCGCCATTGCAGCTGCCCCGGTTGTCGCCCCCTCGGCTCCGGCAACCGGCGCCCCCGGCCCCACGGCCAGGCCAGCGCGTTACCGGCGCGGCGCCAGTGTCAAGCCCGAGCCAACCAAGGGGGCCGCGCCGCTCGTCAGTGGCCACTTCGATGCTGCGAGCGGCAACTACATCTACGAAACCGGGCCGCCCATCACGCTCTCCCTGCCTTCCGGCACGGTCATTAAGGCCGTCGGCAACAACTCTACCGAAAGCAACCTCTACCGGTTTCTTGCCAACCCGCAGGCAGAAGTTGACACCGTGGACCTCACCCGCGGCTGGTACAATTTCGACCGGGTATTTTTCCATCCCGGCAAGGCCACGCTCACGGCGGAGTCCATCGGCCAGCTGCGCAACATTGCGGCCCTGCTGCGGGCCTTCCCCCAATCCCGCATCAAACTGGGTGGCTACACCGACAGCACCGGCACCAGCAAGGTCAACCGGCAGCTTAGCGAGGCGCGGGCCCGCACGGCATGGTCCAGCCTCGTCGATATGGGCATCAGCCCCAGCCGCGTCGACGCCCGCGGCTACGGCCCCCGCTACGCCATCGCGCCCAACACCACCGAAGAAGGCCGGGCCATGAACCGTCGTCTGAGCGTGAAAGTGCTGCAGAAGTAAGGCCCTGATTGCCCTGGCTGCGGGATGCCGGGCCGTATCTTCGCGGGGCCGGCCGTACTAAATAGCGGTTTGGCAACGTTCTCCCGGTTGCTATGCCCGTATTTCGTTTTCCGTTCTTTGCCCGCCCGCGGCTGGCCCTGGCGGCGGGGCTGCTGCTCGGCAGCGTGACCGGCGCGCGGGGGCAGGATGTGTTTTTCTCGCAGCCCTTCGCCACGCGCCTCCACACCAACCCCGCCTTCACCGGCCTGGTCGACGATTACAGTGTCACGCTGAGCTACCGTAACCAGTTTCCGCGCCTGTCCGGTGCCTTCGTCAGCACCCAGGCCGCCGCCGACCTGCGCCTGGACCGGCCAGGCCAGCACCACGCCCTGGGCCTGCTGCTGAACCAGGACCGGAGCGGGGCCGTGGGCTACACCCGCCTGGAAGTGGGCGCGCTCTACGCCTACCACACCCGCCTGAATGAAAAGCTGGCCCTCAGCGGCGGCCTGCGGGCCAGCTACGGCCGCCAGCGCGTCGGATATGACAATTTCGTGTTTGGCGACCAGCTGCTGGAAGATGGCACTGTGGTGGGGCCTTCGGCGGAGCTGCTCGATTTTCAGCCCGTTAACTACCTCAGCTTGGGCACCGGTGCGGTGCTATACACCGAGCAGGGCTGGCTCAGCCTGGCCGGCCAGCACCTCAACCAGCCCAACCTGGGTTTCCAGCGCCAAAGCCAGCTGCCGCTGCTGCTGAGCTTATCGGGCGGCTACAAATTCTTCATCATCAAGCCCGGCACCGGGGTGGCCACGCAGGAGGTGAGCTTCACGCCCGTAGCAGCCTATTCGCGGCAGGGCGGTTCGCAACGCACCGAAACGGGCATGTACTTCACGGCCTCGCCCGTGACGCTGGGGGCAGTTTACCGCAATATCTTTTCGCCCGGCAGCGTTGGGTCTCAGCACGTGCTGGCGGCGGTGGCCGGCATTCAGGCGGGTGGCCTGCGCCTGGGCTACAGCTACGATGTGGGGGTGAGCCGCCTGAGCGCCGACCTGGGCGGCGCCCACGAAATAACATTAGCCCTTTATTCGTTTGACCGCCTGGAAAATGCCTATCGTCGGCTAAAACGGCGCGTTTACCCGGTACCGCCTTGTCCGGCATTCTAATTTTTTGTACTATTGTGTCCTAATTGCCCTTGCTAACCCCTCCTTCCTCATAGTAATTTTAACTCTGTTATGAACCTCTCACATTATTTACGCTTGGCCGTAGTGGGTCTGACGCTGGCCAGCTGTGGTCAGGGCGGCCCCCCCACAGCTTCGAAGCCGGGTAAATATTCCTCTACTACGGGCATTGAATATAATACTGAGAAGGGAATGGCCGTGGCCAATTTCAAATCGGTACCAGAGGGCCCAGGGCTTATATTTATTGAAGGGGGCCGCACGGTTCTGGGTTCGCAGTCCGAGGACGTGACCATGACGCACGACAACATCGAGCGCACGGTAACCATTGCCTCGTTCTACATGGACGAAGCCGAAGTAGCCAACATTCACTGGCTCGAATACCTGCACTTTATCCGCACCGACTCGGCCGAGGAGTTTTACCGCTCGGCGCTGCCCGACACCACCGTGTGGGCCCGCGACCTGTCTTTCAACGACCCCTACGTTACCTATTACCTGCGTTACCCCGGCTTCCGCTACTTCCCTGTGGTGGGCGTGAGCTGGCTGCAGGCCGACGACTACTGCACCTGGCGCACGGCGCAGGTGAACCAGCGTCTGGCCAGCGAAGGCGACGAGGAAAGCGGCCCCAAGAAAAAGGGCGGCTTGTTTAGCCGCAAGAAGAAAGGCGACGCGGCGGATGCCGGCGCCGAAGGCACGGCCAGCAACGGCGGTGACGCGAAAACCAATATTTCCATCGAAAACGGCAACGTGCTACCCAACTACCGCCTCCCCACCGAGGCCGAGTGGGAGTACGCCGCGCAAGCTTTGGTAGGCACGCAGGAAGTTGGCAACGAAAACCAGGAGGAGAAGCGCATTTATCCTTGGGATGGTAAAACCACCCGCAACGCCTATGGCAAGACGCAAGGCCAGTTCCTGGCCAACTTCAAGCGGGGCCGTGGCGACTACGCCGGCATCGCCGGTAGCCTGAACGATGGCGCCATGATTACCGAATACATCTACTCGTACCCACCCAACGACTACGGCCTCTACAACATGGCCGGCAACGTGAACGAGTGGGTGCAGGACGTGTACCGCCCCCTTTCGTACCAGGACGTGGAAGACCTGAACCCCTTCCGCCGCAATGGCGTGGCCGACCCGGCCGAGAAATACGACAAGAAAAACTACCAGTCGCTGATTGACGACCATGTGCGCGTGTACAAAGGCGGTTCGTGGCGCGATGTGGCCTACTGGCTGTCGCCCGGCACCCGCCGCTTTATGGCCGAGGATTCGTCCACGGCAACCATCGGTTTCCGTTGCGCGATGATTAACGCGGGCTCAAACAAATAAATCACGGGTTCGTCGGATTAACGACGCATTGCCCGGATTTTGTAGACAACATTAGTATCAAAAAAGGCTTGCCATCTGGCAAGCCTTTTTTGTTTTACATCTTCATGGGAGGTAACGTAGTGCGTCTACAGAGTCCGTGCAATCCGTCGTTAATCCGACGAATCCGTGATTAGGTTAGGCGCAGGCAATGGTGGCGATGCTGATTTCGGCGGCCCCGGCGGCCAGCAGCACGGCTCCGCAGGCTTCGAGGGTGGCACCGGTGGTCAGCACATCATCGACAACCAGGATGCGGAGGCCGGTGATAAAAGCCGGGTTGTCTACTTCAAACACCGTGGCCACGTTTTCCCAGCGCTGGGCCCGGTTCTTTTTGGTTTGGGTAGCGGTGTTGGTGATGCGGCGCAGGGCAGTGGTACTGGCCGGCACTTTCAGGCCGGCGGCCAGGCCCGTGGCGAAGGCAGCAGCTTGGTTGTAGCCACGCTTGGCAAGCTTGCGCGGGTGTAGCGGCACGGGCACGATGAGGTCGAAGTCGGCCGCCAGGCCTGCGGCGTGCAGGTCGGCACCGTAGAGTTGGCCCAGTATGGTGCCTACATCGCGCTGGCCTTGGTATTTTAGCTCGTGCAACAGGTGCTGCACGCGGCCGTGACGTACAAACCGCAGGTAGCTCAAGGCATGGCGAATGGGCAGCTTGCCCCAAAAGCGGCGGCCCAGCGGATTCTGCTCAGGCGGCAGCAAGTGGAAATCGGTGTACGGCAATTCGGCCCGGCAGCTGGTGCAGAGGTGGTTTTCGCCGGTTACCAGCGGCTCGCGGCAGGCCAGGCAGAGGCGCGGGAAAATCAGCCCGATAAAATCGGCGGCCAGGGAGCGGAGCATGGTAGCAGGAGGGCGAAGTTTTGAGCACTAATTTTGGAGGAGCAATGTAACCATCCATTGCCTGTCATGCTCATCTGGCATCCGCGCAGGCGAAGCATCTCGCGTGCCCACGTAATCCAATCGGCTCAACGATGCGAGCGAGATGCTTCGGCTGCGCGGACGCCAGATAAGCACGACGTTTCTGCTTCTATAAAAACCCCCCAATGTCCCAAGTAACCGAATTCAACGAGTACCGCCAGCGGATGAACGAAACCATTCTGGCGGCCGACAACAAGGTCATCAAGCGGTTTTTCAACCTCGATACCAATACCTACGCGGCCGGCGCCATCGACGTAAAAACCAAGGAAATGCTGGGCCTGGCTTGCTCCATGGTGCTGCGCTGCGACGACTGCATCAAGTACCACCTCGGCAAATGCTTCGAGGTGAGCATCAACGACGAGGAGATTTATGAGGTGTTTGCCATTGCCAACATCATCGGCGGCAGCATTGTGATTCCGCACTTCCGCCGCGCCGTGGAGTACTGGGAAATCCTGAAAACGGAAGCCGTGACGCCCGCGCCACCCCACGCCGAACACGCGGTATGAGCGAGGACCTGAGCCCCGCCGAAAACCACGAGTCGGAAGCTGATTTTGAAGCCCGTTGGGAGGAGTTGATGCTGGAAATGGACGCGCGCTTCGGCAAGCGGCCCGACCTGAACGCGCTGCTGCTGCTCATCGGCATTCAGGAGCTGAACCAGGGCATCACCACCTTCACCAAGGAGCAGAAGCAGGACCTGATGCACATTGCCACCTGCCGGCTTTTCAGCCTGAGCGGCCACTACGAGCTGGAACGCACGGACGAGGACGGCTGGCCGCACTACAAGCTGCTGCGCCCCGTGCCCTTCGCCAACCTCAAAGAGCAGGAGCGCATGCTGCGCTGGCACGTGCTGGAGTATTTCCTGCTGGACCCAGGCGATGACCTGTAGCTGAGCGGAACGTCATGTCGCGCGCAGTCAAGACATGACTGTTTCTATCTAAACACCTGAATGAAAATCATTTCCTACAACGTGAATGGCCTGCGCTCGGCCCTGAGCAAGGGCTTGCTGGACTGGGTGGCCGAGGCCGCACCCGACGTGCTGTGCCTGCAGGAAATCAAAGCCGGGCGCGAGGCCTTGGACGTGGCCGGCTTTGAAGCATTGGGCTACCACGCCTACCTGCACACGGCCCAAAAACCCGGCTACAGCGGCGTGGCCACGTTCTCGAAAGTGGCGCCGAAAGCCGTTGTTCACGGCTGCGGACAAAGCTGCTACGACGACGAAGGCCGCGTGCTACGGCTCGATTTCGAAGACTTCTCGGTGCTGAACACCTACATGCCTTCGGGAACGAGCGGGCCGGAACGGCAGACGTTTAAAGTCGAATGGCTACATTTTTTTCGCAGCTACGTAGCTGGGCTGAAGAAGGAAAATCTGCCGCCGTTGCTTATTGGCGGCGATTTCAACTGCTGCCAGACGGCCATCGACCTGCACAACCCCAAGGCCAACCAGAACAGCCCCGGCTACACGCCCGAGGAGCGGCAGTGGTTCCGCGAGTTGCTGGCCGATGGATTCGTGGATACGTTCCGGCAGCAGCACGGCGAGGCCGTGGGCCACTACTCGTGGTGGAGCTACCGGGCCGGCTCGCGCCAACGCAACGTGGGCTGGCGCCTCGACCACTGGCTGGCCGACACCGCCCTGCAACCGCGCCTGACCGGAGCCGGTCTGTTGCCCGACGTGGTGCATTCCGACCACTGCCCGGCCTGGGTTTCGGTAAGGTAGGTGTTTTGGGGTAAGAGGGTTTGGGGGTAGGAGGGTAGGAGGGTTTTTTAGGGCAAAAGGAGTAGGAGAGGTGCATTTGCTATTGTGCACAACTCGCACCCTCCTACCTCCAAACCCTCTTACCCTGAAAACAACCCTCCTACCCCCAAACCCTCTTACCCTGAAAAACCTATCCTGCCCTAAAAAGAAACCAAGCGCCCCGTCGTGATGTATCTTTCCTGAACAAGACCTGATTTATGGCGATGCTGATAGAGCGCGGTGCTGCGGCGGCCGAGTACCCGGCCCTGGCGCGGGTGCGAACGGAGCTGGAGGCTTTCAAGCGCAAGTTTTATCTGAACCTGTTGGTGCGGGGGGCGCTGGTGGCTGTGGGCCTGCTGCTCACGCTGTTTGTGGTGTTCAACGTGCTCGAATACTTCCTGTACCTGCCCACGGCGGTGCGCGCCGGACTGCTGTTCAGCTTTTTGGCGCTGGTGGTGTACAGCTTCGGGCGTTGGATTTGGACGCCCCTGGCCGCCCTCACCAACCTGCGCCGGCTGCTAAGCGACGAGCAGGCCGCCCGCCGGGTAGGGGAGTTGTTCCCGGAGGTGCAAGACCGGCTGCTGAATGCCTTGCAGCTGCAAGGCCAGGCGCGCGACAACGCCTTGGTTGCTGCCAGCCTGGAGCAACGGGCCGCGCAGTTGGGCAACATTTCGTTTGCTCAGGGCATCGATATCAAGCAGCAGAGCCGGCCGCTGTGGAAGTACGCCGCCGTGCCGGTAGCACTACTGCTGGTGCTGCTGGCCCTTTACCCCAGCTTTTTGGTGCAGGGCACCGAGCGCATCTGGCACTACAAGCGGGCGTATTCGCCGCCGGCCCCGTTTCAGTTCGTCATTAAAAATGCTAAGCTGACGGCGTTTCGGGGCGAAGACTTTACGCTGGACGTGGGCGTGACGGGCGCGGCGCTGCCAGCCGAGATGCGCATTGCCTACGGCGAAGGCGAGCGCCGTTTGAGCAAGGTGGCGGGCCGCGGCGACCAGTTCCGCTACACGTTTGAGCAGCCCCAGGGCGACGTGACCTTTCAACTGGAAGGCGCCGGGTTCAACTCGCCCGAGTACACGCTGACGGTGCTGGAACGGCCCAATCTGCGCGATTTCAAGGTCAACATTACCTATCCGAGTTATACCGGCAAGACGGCCGAAACCATTGCGAACGGCGGCAACCTGACGGTGCCCGAGGGTAGCACCGTGCGCTGGGAATTTGCCACGGCCGCTACCGACGAGCTGGCCCTGGTATTCCAGAACCCCGACGAAGTAGTGGCCGCCACCGGCGATGACGGCACGTTTGTGGCCAGCCGGCGGGTGCTGCGCTCGCAGCCTTATTTGCTGCGCCTGAAAAACCCGGCCAGCCTGAACCGCGACCCGATTTCCTATCAGCTCACGGCTGTGCCCGACCTGGCGCCCACGCTAACGCTGGAGGCGTTTTCGGATACCGTGACGCAACGATTTCTGGCCCTGGGCGGCACCGTGCGCGACGATTATGGCCTTACCCGGTTGGAGCTGCACTACCGCCTCATGCGGGGTGGTAATGCGCGGGCGGCGGGCAGCTACGCCACCCGCCCGCTAAGCCTGCCCCGCGAGAGCGCCGGCACCTACGCCTACACCTGGAACCTGAACCCGCTGAACCTGCAGCCCGGCGACCGGCTGGAATACTACGTCGAGGCCTGGGACAACGACGGCGTGCACGGGCCCAAGTCCAGCCGCACGCGGCCGATTGAGTTCCGCCTGCCCGGCCGGCGCGAGATGCGCGAGGAGCTGAACGCCCAGGCGCAGTCGGTGGCCAGCCAGATGAGCCAGGCCGCCAAACAAAGCGAGAAGCTGGAGCGCGAGCTGGCCAAGGCTCAGGACAAGCTGAAAACCAAGCGCGACATGAGCTTTCAGGACCGCAAGCAGCTCGAAAACATGCTGGACGAGAAGCAGCGCATGAACGAGCAGGTGGAGCAGATGCAGAAGATGTTCGAGCAGCTGCAGCAGAAGCAGGACCAGCTCAGCCCCAAAAGCGAGGAATTGGCCAAAAAAGCCGAGGAGCTGAAAAAGCTCATGAACGACCTGCTCGACCCCGAAACCAAGAAGCTCTACGACAAGCTGCAGAAGCTGCTGGAACAGCAAAAGCAGCCCGACGCCGAGATGCAGAAACTGCTGCAGCAGCTCGAAAACAAGGAGGACACCTTGCAAAAAGAGCTGGACCGGGCGCTGGAGATGTTTAAGCAGATGCAACTGGAGCAGAAGGTGGAGGAAACCGCCAATAAGCTGGAAGAGCTGGCCAAGGACGAAGAGCAGCTGGCCGAAAAGACGGCGCAGAACGATAAGGAAAACCCCGATAACAAGGCGTCGAACCAGGAGCAAAAGGCCAAAAACGAGCAGCTCAAGCAGGAGCAGGCCCAAAACCAGCAGGCGTTTGAGGACCTTAAAAAAGAGCTGCAGGAATTGAAGCAGCTGGACAAGGAAACCGGCGACCAGAACGGCATCGACGAGCAGAAGCCCGAGCAGCAGCAGACCGACCAGGACATGGAAGACAGCCAGGAGCAGCTCGGCAAAAACCAGAACGGCAAGGCCGCCGCCAAGCAGAAAAGCGCCGCCAAGCGCATGAAGCAGATGGCCAAGAAAATGCGTGACCAGATGAGCGAGGAGGAAAGCGACCAGGCCCAGCAAAACATCGACGACCTGCGCGACATCCTGGAAAACCTGCTCACGCTGAGCTTCGACCAGGAAGGCCTGATGAAGGATTTCCGGAAGGTGAACCAGAGCGACCCGCGCTTCGTGCAGCTGGGCCAGACCCAACGCAAGCTGCGCGACGACGCCAAGATTATCCAGGATTCGCTGTACGCCCTGGCCAAAAAGGAGCCCAAGATTCAGAGCTTCGTGACCCGCGAAGTGG
The DNA here is from genome assembly GCF_000715495.1 of Hymenobacter sp. IS2118. Lineage (GTDB taxonomy): Bacteria > Bacteroidota > Bacteroidia > Cytophagales > Hymenobacteraceae > Hymenobacter. The sequence goes on from NZ_JNLX01000059.1 coordinate 35,261, forward strand.
GCGAGATGAACGGCCGCATGGACGAGTCCCTCACCCACATTCAGCAGCGCGACCCCGGCCGCGCCACCGCCACCCAGCAGCAGGCCATGACCAGCATGAACAATCTGGCGCTGATGCTGCAAAGCTCCCTCAACCAGATGCAGCGGGAAGCCCAGGCCGGCAAAGGCCAGCCCCAGGACGGCCAAGGCAAACCCGGCAAGAAAAAAGGCAAGGGCAAAGGGCAGGGCAAAGGCAACAAGCCCGGCCCCGGCGACATGGGCAAAATGCAGCAGCAGCTAAACGAGCAAATTCAGAAGCTCTCGCAGAGTGGCAAATCGGGCCGCGAAATGTCGCAGGAGCTGGCCAAGCTGGCCGGCCAGCAGCAGATGCTGCGCCAGGCCATGCAGCAGCTCGACAAAATGCAGCAGGGCGCGGGCAAGCCCGGCGGCAAGGCGGGCCAGGGCAAAGAAGGTGGCAAGGAAGACCAGGAGGGCGGCGCCAATGGCAAGGACGGCAAAGGCGAAGAGGGCGGCGGCGGCACCGGCGAGCTCAAGAAAATGATGGAGCAAACCGAAACCGACCTCGTGAACAAGCGCCTGACCCAGGAAACCATCCTGCGTCAGCAGCAAATTCTCACCCGCCTGCTCGAAGTAGAGAAGTCGGCCCGCGAGCGCGACCAGGACACCAAGCGCGAAGCCCAGTCCGCGCAGGTAAAGACGCCTGTTTTTCCACCTGGCTTCGATAAATACAAGGCAAACAAAGAACGCCAGACGGAATTACTACGTAGTACACCCCCGAGCCTTACTCCGTACTATCAACGCGAAGTAGGTGAGTACTTTCAGAAGATTAAATAGGCGTTGCCCTACTTATCAGCCGGTTCTTCCGCTTATCGCAAACCGATAAGCGGAAGTCTGCCGTACTATCTACTACTTTTGCCGCCCCTAACACGCTGCCGCCCTTCCCATCAAACCACCTTATGAAGCAGGTAAAAATTCAGATTCCGTCGCTCGTCGAAAACATCCGCGTGGTGGAGAGTTTTATCGATAATTCCAAGGATACCTTTCATATTGAGGACGATATCTACGGTAACATTATGGTGGCCGTGACCGAGGCGGTGAACAATGCTATCCGTCACGGCAACAAGTTCGACAAAGACAAGAACGTCTACCTGTCGCTTTACGTGGAGCCGCAGCAGCTCAAGTTTGAGATTGAAGACGAAGGTGCCGGCTTCAATTACGACAACCTGGACGACCCCACGGCGCCCGAGAACCTGGAAAACCCCGGCGGCCGCGGTATTTTCCTCATCCGCCATTTGGCCGATGAAGTAGAATTCAGCAAAGAAGGCCGCCGCGTGCAGCTCACGTTCCAGCTCACGGCCGCGTCCGTGGACGAAAGCCCCGCTACCGACCACCTCGCAGCCTAAAGCAGCATGAACAGCCACCCGCCGGTGGGGCCTCCCCACCACGAAACCCCGCCCGGCGACTTGCACCACGAGGCCCCGGGCATCGAGTTTATGGTGGAAGACGCGCCCGAATTTGAGCTCTCCGACGCCGAGGAGCTCATCAGCTGGATTGAGCGCGTGGCTGCGGTGCATGAGCACCGCATTGTGCAGCTCACCTACATCTTTTGCTCCGACGACTACCTGCACCAGCTCAACGTGGAGTACCTCGACCACGACACGCTGACGGACGTTATCACCTTCGATAATTCCGACGATGCCGACATCCTGGAAGGCGACATCTTCATCAGCGTGGAGCGGGTGCGCGACAATGCCAAGGACCTGGGCGTGAGTTTCCGCGACGAGCTGCACCGCGTCATGATTCACGGCGTGCTGCACCTGCTGGGCTACCACGACAAGGACCTGCTGAGCCAAACGGCCATGCGCGCCAAAGAGGACCACTGCCTTTCGCTACGCACGTTTTAGGGCACCGTTTTTCAGACTGCTAACGCCCGCCTTGTGGGAAGTTTGGCATTGCCAACCCGGCTGGCTGCGATAGCTGGGCCATTGTTTGTTTGCCCCGTTTTATGTCCGCTTCTTCTCCTGCGCCATCCTTTATTCGGGGCGAAGCTTTGGATTATTACCTGGCACAGGGCTACTACCGCATGCAGCAGGACCTGTTCACCTGCCAGTTTGTGCCTTTTGATGGCCGGATTTACACCGCCCACTGGCTGCGCGTGGTGCTGGCCGACGTGCAATGGGGCCCCGAACAGCGCCGCCTGCTGCGCCGCAACGCCCGTTTCGCGGCCACCGTTCAGCCGTTTCGCCTCACCGCCGAGTACGAGGAGCTGTACACGCGCTACCGGAATGCCATCACCTTCGATGCCGCGCCCAGCGTGGAGGCCGTGCTGCTGGGCGGCGAGGCGCACAACGCTTTCAATACCTACACCATCGAGCTGCGCGATGCCGGACGCCTCATCGCCGTCGGCATTTTCGACCGCGGCGACCGCAGCCTGGCGGGCATCCTCAACTTCTACGACCCCACTTACCACCGCCACAGCCTCGGCAAATACCTGCTGCTGCTAAAAGCCGACTATGCCCGCCGCCTGCGGCTGGACTATTATTATCCCGGCTACGTGGTGCACGACTACCCCAAATTCGACTATAAGCTGTTTCTTAGTTCCTCAGCCACGGAAGTATTCGACTGCGTGCGGGGCCAGTGGCAGCCATTTTCCTGGGACGCAGTAGCCGCCCATTCGGCCGAGCTGCTGGCCGAGTGGCTCCCAGAGGAACTGCGCAGCCCTGAGCAATAACGTTACGGGCGCTGCCATTACGTTGCGCAATTACGGCGGCGTGGTTGCGGCGCGGCGCCTATCCTGAATTGCGTAATTTTGCAGGAACGCGCCTTGGCGCGTTCTGCGTTAGAACATTCAGCGTTGGCTCAATTCTAAATTATACCGCGTCGGTGCGGCACACCGAACGCGCTCTGGCGCGTTCCTACAATTATGTTTCAGCAAGAAGAATACGACGTTATTGTAGTAGGCGCGGGCCACGCCGGTTGCGAAGCCGCCGCCGCCGCCGCCAACCTGGGCTCGAAAGTGCTGCTGGTAACGATGAACATGAACACCATCGCCCAAATGTCGTGCAACCCGGCCATGGGCGGCGTGGCCAAGGGCCAGATTGTGCGCGAAATCGACGCGCTGGGCGGCCAGTCGGGCATCATCACCGACCAGACCATGATTCAGTTTCGGATGCTGAACCGCTCCAAAGGCCCCGCCATGTGGAGCCCCCGCGCCCAAAGCGACCGGATGCGCTTCGCCGAAGCCTGGCGCCTGACCCTGGAAGGCATAGCAAACGTGGACTTCTGGCAGGAAGCTGTGACCGGCATCGTGGTGGAAAACGACGTCTGCGTGGGCGTGAAAACCCAGCTCGGCATTGAGTTCCGGGGCAAGTCGGTGGTGCTGACGAACGGCACGTTTCTCAACGGCCTCATTCACATTGGCGAGAAGAACTTTGGCGGCGGCCGGGCCGCGGAGAAGGGCAGCCGCGGCATCACGGAGCAGCTGCTGGAGCTGGGCTTTGAGGCCGGCCGCATGAAAACCGGCACCCCGCCCCGCGTGGACGGCCGCAGCCTCGACTACTCCAAAATGGAAGTGCAGGGCGGCGACGAGGTGCCCAGCAAATTCTCTTACCTCGACACGCCGCGCCTTACGCAGCAGCGGCCCTGCTACATCACCTACACCAACGAGCGGGTGCACGACATCCTGCGCGAGGGTTTCGAGAAGTCGCCCATGTTCCAGGGCCGCATCAAGGGCCTGGGGCCGCGCTACTGCCCCAGCGTGGAGGATAAAATCAACCGCTTTGCCGACAAGGACCGCCACCAGATTTTCGTGGAGCCGGAGGGTTGGAGCACGGTGGAATGCTACGTGAACGGCTTTTCGAGCAGCCTGCCCGAGGACGTGCAGTACCGCGCCCTGCGCGAAATCGCGGGCTTCGAGCACGCCAAGATGTTCCGGCCCGGCTACGCCATCGAGTACGACTTCTTCCCGCCCACCCAACTCAGCCTCACGCTTGAAACCAAGCGGATTGCGGGGCTGTATTTCGCGGGCCAGATAAACGGCACCACGGGCTACGAAGAAGCCGCCTGCCAGGGCCTGATGGCCGGCATCAACGCCCACAACAAGGTGCACGGCCGGCAGCCCTTCGTACTCAAGCGGAGCGAGGCCTACATCGGCGTGCTCATTGATGACCTGGTGAACAAAGGCACCGACGAGCCTTACCGCATGTTCACGAGCCGGGCCGAGCACCGCATTCTGTTGCGCCAGGACAATGCCGACCTGCGCCTCACGCCGCTGGGCCACGAGCTGGGCCTGGCTTCGGACGCGCGTCTGGCGCGCGTGCGGATGAAGGAAGCGCAAGCCGCCGAGCTGGCCGAGCTGCTCCAGAAATTCGCCATCGAAACCACCGAAATCAACCCGCTGCTCACGGAGCTGGGCTCGGCCGAAATCCACGAAAAAACCCGTGCCGTGAACCTGCTGCGCCGCCCCAACGTGGAACTGGCCGACCTGCGCCGGGCCCTGCCCGCGCTGGATGCCGCCTTGGCGGCGTTCGATGCCGAGGCGCTGGAACAGTCCATCATCAACATCAAGTACGAAACCTACCTGCAGAAGGAGCACCAGCAGGCCGCGCGCCAGCAGGAGTTGGAAAACTTTGTGATTCAGGGCCGGCTCGACTACCGGGCCATGCCCGCGCTTAGCCACGAAGCCCGCGAAAAGCTCCTCAAGATTCAGCCCGAAACCATTGGGCAAGCCTCGCGCATCAGCGGCATCTCCCCGGCCGACGTGTCGGTGCTGATGGTGTATTTGGGGCGATGAAAACCGGAGAAGCAGCTAGTAATTGGTCTCGCTTCCTGTTTTGGACGGGTCTGCTGAACGGGCTAGTTTTGTGCGGACTGCTGATTAGCTACCGGTCTGAGGAAACTCACTTCTGGGCAATGGGTTGCTGGCTCCTGCTGCTGGCACAAGGGCTGCTGGCCATTGTGGTTATGGTTCGCAGACTCCTGAATCGACGGTGGGGCCCGGCCTTGGTCTGGCTGCTGTGGGCTGGTCTGGGATTGGGGCTTTGGGTCATCGCCACACTGCCGGTACTGGTGCTTAACGGAGCCGGCACTACGATTGATGGGCCACTACTGGGTAGCCCGGAGTGAATCTGACCGTGCAGATTCGCTGTATCGCCGACCTGATTTCATACCAAGATAGTCCAGAGCAAATGGAGCAACGGCCTACTGTAATTCAGGCCGCAGCCTTATTGTAGCCCCAAAAGCCTATTTTTGCTAGTGCAATACAAATAGCGGCCTGATGCAAGTCAGGCTGCTTCGCTTATAGTCTGAACATCTGCCCTGTGTCCTACGAACGATTAGAAAACTGCCCGATTTGCGGCAAAACAGATTTCAAGAACAAGCTGGTGGTGGAAGACCGCACGGTGAGCCACGAGAGTTTCGCCATTGTGCAGTGCGCGGCGTGCACGTTTCAGTTTACCAACCCCCGGCCCGGCGCGGCCGATATTGGCCGCTACTACGAGTCGGACGCCTACGTTTCGCACAACAGCAGCGCGGCCGGCCTGGTGAACCAGGCCTACAAAGTGGCCCGGTTTTTCACCATGCGCCGCAAGGTGGGCCTGCTGAATAAGTACGCGCCCCGCCGGGGCAAAATGCTGGACTACGGCTGCGGCACGGGCCATTTTCTGGCTGCGGCCAAGGCTGGGAGCTGGCAGGTAGCGGGCCTGGAGCCCAGCCCGCGCGCCCGGCAGGAAGCCAGCCAGCGCCTCGGCCAGCCCATCGGCGAACAGGAGTTGACGGCATTTGAGCCCGGCACTTTCGATGCCATTACGTTGTGGCACGTGCTCGAACACGTGCACACCCTCAACGAAACCCTCACCCAGCTCACGGCCTTGCTCAAGCCCGATGGCGTGCTGCTGATTGCTGTGCCCAACGTGGAAAGTCTCGACGCCCAGCACTACCGCGAGCTGTGGGCGGCCTACGACGTGCCGCGCCACCTCTACCATTTTGCGCCCAAAACCATGACCCAGCTGCTGAAAAAGCACAAGCTGGTTGTCAGTGAAACCTTGCCTATGCCGCTGGATGCCTACTACGTGAGCATGCTCAGCGAGAAGCACAAGGCCGAGCGCGCCGGTGGCCTGCTCACGGTGCTGAAGGCGGGCTACAAGTCGAACCAGTACGCGGCGCAGCACGAAGGGCAGTATTCGAGCCTGCTGTACGTGGCCCGGCGGCGCACCCCGGCGGCCTGATGCGGCGGGCGGCACGGTTGGGGCTAATGCTGGCGCTGGCCACCGGTGGGCTGCCAGCATTAGCCCAGACCCTGCCCGCGCCAGCTGCCTCAACGCGGCCCGATTCGGTAAAAATTGCGCCGCCCACGTTCGTGGTGGATACCGCCCGCAACGTAACCGTCGTTACGGCCGAGCCCAGCGAGGTGGTAACCCGGCCGTTGGCGTGGCGCATCGGGGCCGCCATTCTTGTCCTTACGCTCACCACGTTGCTGTTGTATAATGTCCGTTCGCGCTGAATTGCTGGCTTTGCTGGCGCTGGTTGCCCTGCTTGAAAGCTGCGCCGCCGTGGCCCCGCCCCTGGGTGGCCCGCGCGACCGCACGCCGCCGCGCCTCATCGGCAGCTCGCCCGATAGCGCGGCCCGCAACGTGAAGCAGCTGTTCGTGCGCCTCGATTTTTCGGAGCCCGTTGTCACCAAGGAGCTGAGCAAAAACCTGCTCATCACGCCCCAGCTGGCCGCCGACAACCCTTACAAGCTGCGCGAGGACCGCAACTCCATCACCCTGCTTTTCGAGAAGCCGCTCGACGCCAATACCACCTACAGCATCAACTTCCGGGATGCCGTGGTGGACATCACCGAAGGCTTACCGGCCAAAAATGCCGCCCTCAACTTCAGCACCGGCGCCGTGCTGGACTCGGGCAAAGTGAGTGGCACCGTCACCGATTTGCTCACCACCAAACCCGTGGCCGAGGCCAGCATCGGCCTATACCGGGCCGCCGATACGGCCGGGGTGCGCCGCGGCCGGCCCTACTATTCCGTGCTCACCGATAAGGAAGGCAAGTTCAGCCTGGGCTTTCTCAAAGCCGGGGAGTATAAGATTTACGCCGTGGCCGACAAGAACAACAACGGCCGCTTCGACGATGGTGAGAAAATAGCCTACCTGCCCGCCCCCGTCGCCATTGGCGGCGACAGCACCCGGCCGCTGGCACTGGTCCTCACCCAACCCGACCAGCGCCCACCCCTCAGCACCAGCCGCCAGTACAGCCCCACGCAGCTGCGCCTGAGTTTCAATGAGGGGCTGCGCACGGTGGCTTTAGCGCCGGTGGGCCCGGCCTCGCCGGCCGTGGCGGAGGCCGTTTTGCTGGCCGACCGCGGCAAGTCCGTCGTCATTTTTAAGACGCCGTCCGTGGGCGATGGCCGTTTCCTGCTCACGGCTACCGACAGCACGGGCAACGTGCTGCGCGATACCCTCAACCTGAAGTTTCCGGTACCCGCCGCCACGGCCAAAAAGGCGGCCGCTCCGGCCCTGTATTCGGTAGAAGGCAGCCCGACCGCCGTGTACCCCGAGGGTCAGGTCAAGTTCTTGTTTAGCGTGCCGTTGCGGATGGCTCCCGATAAGCCATACGGCACGCTCGTCGAGGACTCGACCAAAAGCCGACCGCTGCGCCTGCCCGCCGATGGCACCCTCAGCGCCGACCGCACCCAGCTCGCCGTGCGCTTCAAATCGAAGGCCAAAACCCGCCTCGAAATCGTGCTCGATACCACGGCCATCACCGCCATTACCGGCGAGCGGCTCCGGTTGAAGCCCCTGCGGCTGGGCATCAGCGAGCAGGACGTTTCCAACAGCTTGTCGGGCACCATCACCACCAAGGAACAGAATTTTGAGCTGCAATTGCTGGACGATAAGCTGCAGGTGGTGGCCAGCCTGGCCTCGCCCAAGGGCTCGTATCTGTTTGCCAACCTCGCGCCGGGCACCTACCGCCTGCGGGTGCTGGTAGACCGCGACGGCGACGGCAAATGGCGCAACGGCGACCCCAACCTGCTGCTGCCCCCCGAACCGGTGTTCCTCGACCCGCGGCCCCAGCAGGTGCGGGCGGGCTTCGACATCGTGACTCCGCTGGCTTTTTAAGGTCGCCACACACCTAAAACCCTTCTCCTTTTCGTCGGCCGGCCGCCTGGGCCGCTGGCGAAAGGAGAGGGGTTTTCTCGTTTCGGCGGGTCCGGTATAAGCAGTGCGAGCCCGCCAAAGGCAGCCGATTCGGAGCCAAAAGCCACCTTACATAGCATTTGCTTCATATTCTGGGGATAAGTGGGTAAGCCTGCTGAAAACAGCAAATCGGGTCGTACTTACCCACATTCGTGGATAACTTATGGCTGTTTCCAGTTACTGGCGGCCTTTTTCAGGGATAATCCACCGGTTTTCCACGCGGTTTTCCACACTCACTTTCCGATGTGGGCGATTTCGGGGATAACCTGGGGGAAACAGTACCGCAACACGGGGATAAGTGGGGTAGAAGTTTTTTTGGTGGTTTCGGGCGCCCGACAGGGAAAAACGGCGGGGGATAACCGTGGATAACTTCCACACCCCAGACGGCCTTCCCACAACCCGGTTTTGGCGGGGATAATGAAAATGTGGAAAGCAGGTGGAGATGTTGAAAATGCAGTTAACGTATTGCAAATCAAATTTATATTTTCCACAATGCCGGTGGATAGCGCGGGGATAAGCCCTTTGTTACCCCCACGTTTTCCACGCTGGGGATAACCCTCCGAGCTTATCCACTTATCAACCGACCTAATGAGTGGAAATAAAAAAGGTTTTTTAGAAAAAAGATTTAACAAAAAAATAGAGTTGGGGAAAACCCGAGTAAAGGGTTTGAGCCGCGGCCCCGGTTCAAGGGTTTGAGCCGCCGGCCCCGGTTCAAGGGTTTGGTCCCGGTTCAAGGGTTTGAGCCGCCGGCCCCGGTTCAAGGGTTTGGTCCCGAGTAAAGGGTTTGAACCGCCGGCCCCGGTTCAAGGGTTTGGTCCTGAGTAAAGGGTTTGAGCCGCCGGCCCCGGTTCAAAGTTTTGGCCCCGAAAAAGCAGCTCAGCCAAAAAACTGAAAACGGGGCTTGCGGCAAAGGCGCCGCATCCCACGGCCGGGCACTTTGCGTATAGCAACGCATGCCGTTCGACTATACCCTCGATTTCCACACCGTTGATTTCCGCCAGCACCCCGAGCTGTACCGCGTGGGCCGGGGCGAGCAGGGCGTGCTGCTGGTGCAGCCCTACAAGGGCGAAATTCTGCCCCACTGGCGCTTCAAAGACGCGGCGGCGGCCACGGAGTCGTCGGAAACGATTTACGGCCTGTTTGAGGCTTATTTGAAGGCCGACGATTTTGTGGGGGCCGACATGGCCCGGAAATTCATTCAGATGGGCTTTACCCGCGCCCGGCGCTACGCCAACCACCGCGGCGGCAAAAAGTACGACGGCCCGGTGCCGGCCGACAAAAAGGGCCAGAGCGGCGCCCACGGCCGCGCCGAGCTGCCCCGCACCACCGACCCCGACCCGGACAAAGTAGAAGCCGCCGCCATTTTCAAGCGCAAGTGGGACGAAGCCAAAACCCACCCTGAGTACCTGCATCAAAAAGAAGCCTTTGTGGAGAAATACGGAAAGTGAGCTTTACCGTGGTTAATGTTCAACGATTGGCGGTCAACGGTTGGCGGTCAATGGTGCAGCACCGCCTGGTAGTCCCGGCCACGGCGGCACATCGACGAAAACCCATTAGCCATCAACCGCTGACTGCTGACCGTTAATCACTGAAACCTACCTTTGCTTTCTCCCCCTTCAATCCAACCCGTATGAACACCCCGCAACCTTCCAGCATCGACGAAAACGAAATTATTCTGGGTACCGGCATGGGCCCCCTGCGCTTCGGTGCCACCATGGACGAGGTACGTACCCTAGTCGGCGAGCCCGAGGAAATTGAGGAATCCGACGACGACGACGACTTCGAGCACCAGGCCTGGAACTACCACGAGGAAGACTACCTGCTCTCGCTCTACTTCGACCGCGAGGACGACTTCCGCCTGAGCTGCATCGAAACCGACAACCCCAACATCCGCCTCTTTGGCGAGGCCATTCATGGCAAAACGCTTGATGAGGTGAAGGCCCTCATGCAGCAGCACGGCCAGGTGAATCCCGAAATGGAAACGATGGAAGAAGGCGCTGTCCGACTCTCCTACGAGAAGTCGATGATAGACTTGTACTTCGAGGAGGGCCAACTACTTTTCGTGAATTTCGGCGTTTTCATCAACGACGAGATGGAAGTGCAGTGGCCTAAATAGTGTCGGGTTATCCACATTTAAGCCTATTTTATCTGTGGATAAGTGGATAAACTACTAAAAACAGTAGAGTTATCCCCCGAAAAGCTGATGTTGATAGCAAACTCCGCATTGCTAACTAACCGAGCATAAGAAAGGCTGCCCCGTTGAAGGGCAGCCTTTTTTGTGTTCTGAATGCGGCAAAAGCACTAGCCAATAACAGCGCGGAAGAGCAGGAACAGCAAACCCGACAGCACCATCGTGACGGGCAGCGTGAGCACCCAGGCCAGGGCAATGGTGCGCACCATGCCGGGGTTCACGTTCTTCACGCCGCGGCTGGCCACCATGCTGCCCGCGATGGACGAGGTGAGCACGTGCGTGGTAGAGCTGGGCAGGCCTACGGCCGTGCTTGCGCCTATCATCATGGCGGCCACGAGCTCGGAGGAGGCGCCCTGCGCGTAGCTCAGGTGCTCCTTGCCGATGCGCTCGCCGATGGTTTTCACGATGCGCTGCCAGCCTATCATGGTGCCGGCGGCCAGCGAAACGCTCACCATGAGCAGCACCCACCACGGGGCGTAGTCGGTGAAGCTTTTCATCTCCTTGATGGCGCCGTCGTAGGTGTTGCGGTCGGCGGTGCTCAGGCTCACTTTTTCGGAAGCGAGCAGCTTTTTGGCCCGGTTGCCGATGAGCAGAATGTCGCGCCGAATCTCGAAGCGGGTCTGCCGGGGCAGGTCTTCGATGCGGGTGGTATTGGCAAAAATGCGGTCCATGTCGGCGGTCTGCACCTGAATTTCGGCCAGCATTTTCTGGTCGGCGGGGCTAAGCTCGTTGCGGTTCACGCGGCTCATCACCTGCTCTACCTGGGCCAGGGAGGCGCGCAGGTCGAGCGGGTTTTTGCTTTGGTCGAGGGCAAAAAAGCTGGGCACGATGCCGATTAGAATCAGCATGATGAGGCCCACACCCTTCTGCCCGTCGTTGGAGCCGTGGAAAAAGCTCACCAGCGTGCAGGTCACAATCAGCATCAGCCGAATCCACAGGGGCGGGGGCTTGCGCTTGTGGGGCTCCTTAAAAATGGCTTTGTTGCGGATGAAGCGCTTAAAGAGGAACATCATGCCGATGGTGAGCGCGAAGCCCAGCAGCGGCCCCACGAGCAGGGCAATGCCCGTTTCACCGGCCTTGCCCCAGTTCACGGCCGCGCCGCGCGACTCGGGCAGCAGCGAAAAAGCAATGCCCACGCCCAGGATGGAGCCAATAAGGGCGTGCGAGCTGGACGCCGGAATGCCGTAGTACCAGGTGCCCACGTTCCAGATGATGGCGCCGATGATGAGGGCACCCACCATAGCGATGCCGTGGTACACGTTGGAATCGACCAGGCTTTCGACGGGCAGCAGGTACACGATGCTCATGGCCACGCCAATACCGCCGGCAAACACACCGATGAAGTTCCAGAACGCCGACCACACCACCGCGACCCAAGGCCGCAACGTGTTGGTGTAGATAACGGTGGCCACAGCATTGGCCGTGTCGTGGAAGCCGTTGACGAACTCGAACGCGCAGGCCGCCAGCAGGCATACGCCGAGCAGCAGCAGTACGTGGGGTTCTAAACCAAACATAGACAGGGAATTGGTGAGTAGTTAAATTGAATCATGGAGCAAAGGTAGGACGGTAGGGCACAGAGGGTATGTTACCGAATTGTGACGTGGGCACCGGGCTACCGTGCCGTTCGGCTCAGGCGTCAGATTTTGCGCCTTGTACGCACAAGTTTCAGCTTGGGCCACCTCGGCCTACTTTTGTGGGTATGAACCCAGCATCTGAACCCGCGCAACTCAAGGACATTGTGGCCCACGCCAAGGAATACGGCTTCGTATTTCAATCATCGGAAATCTACGACGGCCTGGCCGCCGTGTACGACTACGGCCCCAACGGCGTGGAGCTGAAAAACAACCTCAAGCGCCTGTGGTGGGAGGCCATGACGCAGCTCAACGGCAACGTGGTGGGCATCGACGCGGCCATTTTCATGGACCCGCGCACCTGGGAGGCCAGCGGCCACATCGCCGGCTTCAACGACCCGCTGATTGACAACCTCGATAGCAAGAAGCGCTACCGTGCCGACGTGCTGCTGGAGGAAAAAGCTGCCGAGTACGAAAACGCCGGCGACCCCGCCAGTGGGGCCGCTCTCACCGCCGAAATGGGCCGCCTGCTCACGGCCAACGACCTGAGTGGCGTGCGCCAGCTTATCTTGGATGAAAAAATTCTCTGCCCCGTTTCCAAAACCGGCAACTGGACCGAGGTGCGCCAGTTCAACCTGATGTTCAGCACCCAGGGTTCGGCCGTGGACTCGGATGCGCCGCCCGTGTACCTGCGCCCCGAAACGGCCCAGGGCATTTTCGTGAACTTCCTGAACGTGCAGAAGTCGGCCCGCATGAAGGTTCCGTTTGGCATTGCCCAAATCGGCAAGGCGTTTCGGAACGAGATTGTGGCCCGGCAGTTCATTTTCCGGATGCGGGAGTTTGAGCAGATGGAGATGCAATTCTTCGTGCGCCCCGGAACCGAAGGCGAGTGGTACGACACCTGGAAAGCTTCGCGCCGCAAGTTTCACGAGGCGCTGGGCCTGCCCGCCGCCAAGCTGCGCTTCCACGACCACGACAAGCTGGCCCACTACGCCAAGGCCGCCGTGGACATTGAGTATGAATTCCCCTTCGGCTTCAAGGAAATGGAGGGCATCCACTCACGTGGTGACTTCGACCTAACCCAGCACCAGACCCTGAGCCGCAAAAAGCAGCAGTACTTCGACGCCGACATCGACCCGGCCACCGGCAAGGCCTACGGCAACTACGTGCCCTTTGTGGTGGAAACCTCGGTGGGCGCTGACCGCCTGTTCCTGGCCACGCTCTGCAATGCCTTCGAGGAGGAAACCATTACGGAAGGGGAGGGCGACGCCCAGACCACCAAAACCCGCACCGTGCTCAAGCTGCACCCCGCCGTGGCCCCGGTGAAAGCGGCCATCTTCCCGCTGGTGCGCAAAGACGGCATGCCCGAGAAAGCTCAGGAAATCTTCGATGCCCTGAAGTTCGATTTCCGCCTCGTGCTGGAGGAGCGCGACGCCATCGGCAAGCGCTACACCCGCCAGGACCTCATCGGCACGCCCTTCTGCATTGTGGTCGACGGCCAGACGCTGGAGGACGACACCGTGACCGTGCGCCACCGCGACTCCCGCGAACAAACCCGCATGCCGATTTCGGAGCTGAAAAGCTACATCGGCGAGGCCGTGAGCTTTAAGCGGATTTTCGAGCAATTGTAAGGAGCCGGACTTCACCCCAAGTCCCAGAGTAAACACGTTCTGCTCCTAGTGCCCTCGACGTACGCCTCTTCCCCTAACCCCTTCTCCGAAAAAGGAGAAGGGGAACTAGTGCTAGCTCCGATTTCTAATTTTAAGACTAAAATTTAGTCCCCCTTCTCCTTTTTTGGAGAAGGGGCTAGGGAATGAGGCGTGCGCAGAGAGCGTCAAAAACAGAACGTATCCACTCTGGGGGCTGAGGCGAGGTTGCCCCGCGCTGCGCTTACGTAACTTTGCCGCTTATACCAAGGAATTTATGTGGGAGCGCCTCGCTTATTTCATCATCCGGTTTCGTCTGTCGCTGATTGCCGTGTTGGCCGTCATCACCGTGTTCATGGCCTGGAAGGCCAAGGACGTGGAAATGACCTACGACTTTGCCCAGGTGGTGAGTCCGAACGACCCGGATATGATTTATTTCCAGGACTTTAAAAAGCGGTTCGGCGAAGACGGCAACGTGCTGGTGCTGGGTTTGCAGGACAGCTCGGTGTACAAGCTGGGCAATTTCAACGAGTTCCGCCGGCTCACCGATACCCTCGCCCGCATCGAGGGCGTGAACGGCGTGCTCAGCGTGAGCAAGCTGCTGAATATCAGCAAAGACACGGCAAATAATAGCTTCCGGGCCACGCCCATCTTCAAAACGGCGCCCCGCACTCAGGCGGAGCTGGATAGCCTGATGCGGGTGGTGAACCGCGTGGAATTCTATAAGGGCCAGCTCATCAGTCCCGTGACCGGGGCCACGCTGCTGGCCCTCACCATGGACCCGAAGTACCTGAATTCCTCGCGCCGGCAGGCCGTGATGAACAACATTCTGGGCTTTGCTTCGCAGTTTGAGAAGAAAACCGGCATCCGGCTGCACTACGCCGGCCTGCCCTACGTGCGCTCTACCATGACGAGCAAGGTGGCCTCGGAAATGAAGTTTTTCACCATTCTGGCGATGGTGGTGACGGGCCTTACGCTGCTGGTGTTTTTCCGAACGTGGTCGGCGGTGGTGTTCCCGCTCATTGTGGTGGGCGTCACGGTTATCTGGTGCATTGGCTCCATTGTACTGCTGGGTTTCAAAATCAACCTGCTCACGGGCCTGATTCCCAGTATTATCGTCGTTATCGGTATTCCGAACTGCACCTACCTGCTCTCGCGCTACCACTACGACTACCGAAAATCGGGCAACCAGATGCTGGCCATGACGCGGGTCATCCGCAAAATCGGCCTCGTCACACTTATGAACAATACGACCACGGCCGTGGGCTTCATCGTGTTTGCCTTCACCGATATTGCCATTCTCTACCAGTTCGGGCTGGTGGCCACGGTCAACATTTTCGCGGCCTTCATCATCAGTTTCATTCTGATTCCGGCGGTGTTCAGCATGTTGCCGCCGCCCACGCCCAAGCAACTGGAGCACCTCGACGCCAAGCCGCTCACCAAGCTACTGGAGTTTTTCGACCACCTCGTTCTCGACCGCCGGCCCACCGTGTACGTGGCCGCGCTGGTGCTGATTGCGGGCGCCGCCTTCGGCATTTCGCGCATCGAGTCGGTATCGTACATGGTAGACGACCTGCCCAAGAAAAGCTCCGTTAACGCCGATTTGGCCTTCTTCGAAAGCCATTTCAACGGCGTGATGCCGCTGGAATTTGAAGTGGATACCCACAAAAAGCGCGGCCTGCTCAAGCTCAAGAACCTCGAGAAAATCGACCAGTTCGAGAAGTTTCTGCGTACCCAGCCGGAGCTGTCGCCGCCCGTCAGCTTGGTCACTTTCCTCAAGGCCAGTACGCAGGCTTTTTACAACGGCGACCCGCAGTTTTTCCGGCTGCCTGATAATTCGGAGCGCCCCTACATTCTCACCGCCCTGGCCAACTCCAAGGGCGCCGGCAACGAGGCGGGCATGAACAGCAAGCTCCTGCGCTCCTTTGCCGACAGCACCGGCCAGAAGGCCCGCATCAGCCTGAAAATTGCCGACATCGGCTCGCAGAACCTCGATTCGCTGATGAACAAGCGCATCCTGCCCGAGATGAACCGCATTTTCAACGGTTCGGGCATGGACATCCGGCCCACTGGCACGACCATCATCTTCACCAAGGGCAACGAGTACATCATTCACACCCTACGCGAAAGCCTGTTTCTGGCCTTCGGGCTGGTGGGGTTGGTGGTGCTCATTCTCTTCCGCTCGGCCCGTACGGTACTCTTTGCCCTCATACCCAATGCCGTGACGCTGGTGCTGACAGCCGGCATCATGGGCTTTTTCAACATTCCGCTCAAGCCTAGCACGGCCCTCATTTTTGTGATTGCGCTGGGCATCGACGGCGACAACTCCATTCACCTGCTGGCCAAGTTCCGGCAGGAAATGGCCCTCAACGGCAACCGCGTGCGCGAAGCCGTATCGGTGACGTTGAGCGAGGCCGGTACCAGCATGATTTACACTAGCATCGTGCTGTTTGTGGGCTTCAGCATCTTCGCCTTCAGCGAATTTGGCGGCACCAAGGCCTTGGGATTGTTAATGTCGGCGTCGTTGTTAATTACCAACTTCTCCAACCTGATTTTGCTGCCCGCCATGCTCATCACCTTCGACCACGGCAAGGGCAACTCCATCGACAACAACGCGTTGATTCGTCATTACGACGATTCTTACATCGAAGAAGACGACGATGCCGAACTGAACCTGGCCCGCATGAAAAAGGAAGGCGACTACTCCGGCGATTACACGATTTGATTTCTCAGCTGTTAGCCATTAGCTAATAGCTGTCAGCGTTTTACACCATTCGAAAACGAGAAAAGCTAATAGCTATCGGCTATCGGCTAACAGCTAATAAAATGAAATACCCCGAATACAAGCAGCCGCTCAACTACGGCCAGCTCGGCGAGGACATCCTCGCCTGGTGGAAGGAGCACGGCATCTTTGAAAAGAGCGTGAGCAGCCGCGAAGGCCAGCCTACGTTCGTGTTTTACGAAGGCCCGCCTTCGGCCAACGGTGCGCCCGGCATCCACCACGTGATGGCCCGCACGGTGAAGGACATCTTCTGCCGCTACCAGACGCTGCTGGGCAAGCAGGTGCCCCGCAAGGGCGGCTGGGACACCCACGGCCTGCCCATCGAGCTGCAGGTGGAGAAGGAGCTGGGCATCACGAAGGAGGACATCGGCCACAAAATCAGCATCGCCGACTACAACCAGCGCTGCAAAGAAACCGTGATGCGCTTCAAGGCGCAGTGGGACGACCTGACCGAGAAAATGGGCTACTGGGTCGACCTTGACGACCCCTACGTGACCTTCGAGCCTGAATACATCGAAAGCTGCTGGGCGCTGCTCAAGAAGCTCTACGACAAGGGCCTGCTTTACAAAGGCTACACCATTCAGCCCTACTCACCGGCCGCCGGCACCGGCCTTTCGTCGCACGAGCTGAACCAGCCGGGGACGTACAAGGACGTGAAAGACACGACCGTAGTGGCGCAGTTCAAGGTGAAGCGAGGACCAGTTTCTGAGAAGCTTTTTGCTGCTGGAGAAGCTGCCGAAACATTCATCCTAGCCTGGACGACTACGCCTTGGACACTACCTGCAAATACTGGCCTTGCTGTTGGTTCTAAAATTAAATATGTGGCTGTAGGTTGCTACAATCCATATACTTACAAGAAACAAGTAGTAGTTCTTGCTAAAAGTCGTTTTAGCGCATATTTCGATTTAGCAGGACACAACATCGATGATGTTAATGTTGGCGATAAGATTTGGGTAAAAACTGTTCCGTCGCAGGAAGGTCAGGATACCCTGCCTGATTATCTGCCCGAAGAAGATAGGAACCTGGTTTATAACAAGGGCAAGATTGCTACTTGGCAAATTCTAGGCGACTTTACCGGTGCCGACCTCATCGACATCAAGTACGAGCGTTTGTTCGATTTCACGCCGTTTGAAGGGGAGGAGCGGGCTTTCCGCGTCATCAACGGCGACTTCGTGACCACGGAGGACGGCACCGGCATCGTACACATCTCGCCCACGTTTGGGGCCGATGACTTCCGGGCCGCACAGTTGGCGGACATCCCGGCGCTGATGGTGCCGGATGCCGAAGGCACGCTCGGTCCAATCGTGGACCGGACGGGCCGCTACGTGCCCCAAATGGGCGAATTTGCAGGCCGCTGGGTGAAGAACTACGACGGCCACGACGAGTCGGGTGCCGACTACAAAACGCTGGACGAGAGCATCGTTATCAAGATGAAGGGCGACGGCACGGCCTTCAAAGTGGAGAAGTACGAGCACACCTACCCGCACTGCTGGCGCACCGACAAACCCGTGCTCTACTACCCGCTCGATTCTTGGTTCATCAAGACCACGGCGGTGAAGGACCGCCTCATCGAGCTCAACAAAACCATCAATTGGAAGCCCGAAAGCACCGGCACCGGCCGCTTCGGCAACTGGCTCGAAAACCTGGTGGACTGGAACCTCAGCCGCTCGCGCTACTGGGGCACCCCGCTGCCCATCTGGCGCACCCAGGACCGGACCGAGGAAATCTGCATCGGCAGCATCGCTGAGCTGAAGGCGGAGATTGACAAGGCCGTAGCGGCCGAAGTCATGACCCACAACCCCTACGCCAACGGCGAAAAAATCGACCTGCACCGGCCCTACGTCGACGATATTTTCCTCGTGAGCCCCACCGGCCAGCCCATGTACCGCGAGGCCGACCTCATCGACGTGTGGTTCGACTCCGGGGCCGTTCCCTACGCGCAGTGGCACTATCCGATTGAAAACGGCGAGAAGTTCCAGAAGAATTTCCCCGCCGATTTCATTGCCGAAGGCGTGGACCAGACGCGCGGCTGGTTCTTCACGCTGCACGCCCTGGCCGTGATGCTGGAAGACTCCGTGGCCTTCAAAAACGTCATCGCCAATGGCCTCGTGCTGGCCAAAGACGGCCAGAAGATGAGCAAGCGCCTCGGCAACGCCGTCGACCCGTTTGCCACCATCAAGCAGTTCGGTCCCGATGCCACCCGCTGGTACCTCATCGCCAACGCGCCACCGTGGGACAACCTTAAGTTCGACCCGGCCGGCGTGACCGAAGTGCAGCGCCGCTTCTTCGGCACGCTCTTCAATACGTACTCATTCTATGCGCTTTACGCGAATCTGGATGCGTTCGAAATGGATGAGAAAGCCCGCGTGCCGCACGCCGACCTGAGCGAGCTGGACCGCTGGATTCTGAGCAAATTACAGTCGCTGATATCGGAAGTACGCGGCCACCTAGATAGCTACGACCCCACGAAAGCCGCCCGCGCCATCCAGGATTTCGTGACCGACCAGCTCTCGAACTGGTACGTGCGCCTCTCGCGCCGCCGCTTCTGGAAAGGCGAATTGACGACCGACAAACGCGCCGCCTTCGAGACGCTAAACGAGTGCCTGCAGACTGTGGCGCAGCTCATGTCGCCCATCGCGCCCTTCTTCGCCGAGTGGCTGTACCGCAACCTCACCGGCGGCCAGGGCATTGAATCTGTGCATCTCACGCTGCTGGTCGAAGCCGACGAAACCCGCATCGACCCCAAGCTGGAGGAGCGCATGGAGCTGGCCCAGCGCATCAGCTCGCTGGCCCACTCGCTGCGCAAAAAGTCGGTGCTGAAGGTGCGCCAGCCCCTGCAACGCATCCTGGTGCCGGTGCTGAACGACTCGACCAAGGAGCAAGTCGGCCTCGTGGAGGACCTGATTTGCGCCGAAATCAACGTGAAGCACATCGAATTCCTGGACGACGAGAGCGAAAGCGGCGTGCTGGTGAAGTCGGTGAAGCCCAATTTCAAGCGTCTCGGCCAGCAATACGGCCCGCGTCTGAAAGCCGTGGGTGCCCGCATTCAGGCCATGACGGCGGCCGAAATCTCAAAGCTGGAGAAGGAGGGAAGCCTCGCCGTAGAAGTTGATGGCCAGCCCATTACTCTAGCCCCCGACGATGTGGAAATCCGCACCGACGACCTGCCCGGCTGGCTCGTAGCCACCGACGGCCCCCTCACCGTGGCCCTCGACGTGACCCTGACCGACGAGCTACGCCAGGAAGGCCTCGCCCGCGAGCTCGTGAACCGCCTCCAGAACCTGCGCAAAGACTCGGGCCTGGAAGTGCAGGACAAAATCCGCGTCACCCTCGCTGACCAGCAGCCCGAGCTAATGGCCGCCGTGGCCGCGTTCGGCGACTACATCCGCACCGAAACGCAGGCTCTCGCCCTCACCTTCGCCGCCGATGTGAACGGCGACTCGGTCCTCGAATTCGATGATTACTCTGTTCCGGTCCTTTTGGAAGTCGCAACTGACTGATGCTGAACGACTTGTCGGGTGGTGAAATCCCCGGCGAGTCCTCTGCCGCACAAACGCTTGATAAGCTCGTCTATTTAAGCTTAAAAGCGCAGACAGTCAGTTATAAAAGGTATAAAAAGACGGTAATAAAACAGTCCGTCGCTCCCGCCACTTTTGGCACCGCCTGAATGCACCCAATCCTCTCCAATCGCCAGCAAACGGCGGCCAAATTCTTTCTGCTGGCGCTGTTCATCATCGTCATCGACCAACTCTCGAAGTGGGCCGTGCACACCTACATGCAGCCCGGTATGGCGGGCGAAATCCCCGTTTTTGGCAACTGGTTCAAGCTGCATTACACGCTGAACCCCGGCATGGCCTTCGGGGCCGAACTGCCGGCGCCCTACGGCAAGCTGGTGCTCACGGCTTTTCGCCTGGTGGCCGTGTTTGGCCTGAGCTACTACATTATCCGCCTCTGCAAGCAGCGCGCTTCGGGAGGGTATATTGCCTGCATGGCCCTCATTATGGGTGGGGCAGTGGGCAACCTGATTGACTCGATTTTCTACGGCATCATCTACGACAATGCCCCTTTTGCCTCGCCCACGCGCTGGTTCTACGGCCAGGTGATTGACATGCTCTACGTGGACATTTACGAAGGCTTTCTACCCCAAAACTGGCCGCTGATAGGAGGGAAGTACGTTTCGCTCTGGCCCATCTTCAACATTGCCGATGCTTCCATTTTCGTCGGTGTGGCCTTGATTCTGCTCAATCAGAGCCGTTTTTTCAAGCAGGAAGAGGAGGAGAAAACCGGAACTGCCGAGCAAAGCCCGCTGGGAATGCCTGATGCGGAGAACCGGGCCTAACAGCCCTTTAGAGCCAGCCCGGAACGTCATACGGAGCGCAGTCGAAGCAATGAAGAGGCTTCACTACGTTCTGTATGACGTTCTTTTGCGTTTTACTCGCCCGTTTGCCGCGGCCTCCGGAAACTGTCTGAAATGCACCCAACCACTATTCCCCGTCCCCATTCCACCGTCAGGTTCTTCCTGCTGGCGCTGTTCATTATCGTCATCGACCAGCTTTCGAAGTGGGCGGTGCATACCTATATGCAGCCCGGTTCGGCCGGCGAAATCCCGGTTCTTGGCCAGGTCGTTAAGCTAAACTACATTTTGAACCCCGGCATGGCTTTCGGCGCGCAGCTGCCCGCTCCTTATGGCAAGCTAATTCTTACGGCCTTCCGTAGCCTCGCCGTACTGGGTTTGGTATACTATATCATTCGCCTGTGCCGGCAGCGCGTGGCGGCCGGCTACATAGCCTGCATGGCCCTTATCCTTGGCGGCGCGCTCGGCAACCTCATCGACTCGATTTTCTACGGCGTCATCTACAATAATGCCCCGCTGGGCTCGCCCACGCGCTGGTTCTACGGCCAGGTCATCGACATGATTTACGTGCCGCTCTACGTGGGGTATTTCCCCAAATCCTGGCCCCTCATCGGCGGCAGCTACAGCAACGGTTTCCCCATCTTCAACATCGCCGATTCCTCCATCTTCATCGGCGTAGCGCTGATTCTGCTCAACCAGAGCCGCTTTTTCAACGAATCGCAGCCCGTAGCCGCCCCGCACCACGAAAGCGCGACCTTAGTCGCTCCAGACGCTGAGAAGCTGGCGTAGTAGGGGAGAAGTAGACCGTCATGCTGAGCGCAGTCGAAGCATCTCTACCGCTTCGTTAAAAGGTCTGCATCACTATGACGTTCTTGCATAATGAAAATCGCGCTATTATTCCTGTTACTTATTCCCTGCTTAGCTTGTGGTCAAAATTCAAAACCGGAATCTACTTTTCAAAAGTTGAAAGCTCGACTCATCGACTTTACTCCCGATAAGTTGTGTGCACAGTGCGGTTATAGTTTGGCAGCCTCTACCTTCAAATTTGAAGTTGTCGAAGGCAGTGAAGAATTTCAAAAAGGCCAGAATATCCTTGTCACGATATCTTGTGCCGGCGATAACGCATTTGCTTACTATAAAAAAACGGGTAATACGCTATTTGAAGACAGACAGGATTACCTGCTGCTGTTGTACAAGCCTACTGCCGTACCTGCTGATATCAAGCAGTTTCAGGACTTGTGTTCGCCATATTACGAGGGCGAAAATCTTCCTCGTCTTTGTTCAGAGTCTTTAGAAAAGCTATAACACCCATCATTCCCTCCGTGCCCAACCCGCTCCTCACCGTTTCCAACCTCACCATTGATTTCTCCAGCCATCGCGGCGACGTGCGGGCCGTGGACAACGTGTCGTTTGAGCTGCACCGGGGCGAGACGCTGGCCATTGTGGGCGAGTCGGGCTCGGGCAAATCCGTGACGTCGCTGGCGCTGCTCGGGCTCATTCCGATGCCGCCCGGCCGTATTGCCAGCGGCCAGGCCATCTTCCAGTCTGAAAAGCTGGGCGAAATGGACCTGTTGAAACTATCCGAAACCGACCTGCGCCAGGTGCGCGGCAACGACATCGGCATGATTTTCCAGGAGCCGATGACCTCACTGAATCCCGTGTACACCTGCGGCAGCCAGGTGGTGGAAGCCCTGCGCCTGCACACCGACCTCAGCGCGGCCGCCGCCAAGGCCCGCACCATCGAGCTGTTCACCGAGGCGCAGCTGCCGCGCCCCGAAAGCATCTTCGGCAGCTACCCGCACGAAATCTCGGGTGGCCAGAAGCAGCGTGTCATGATTGCCATGGCCATGGCCTGCCGCCCCGCCCTGCTCATCGCCGACGAGCCCACCACGGCCCTCGACGTGACGGTGCAGGCCCAGATGCTGCGCCTCATCGACGACCTGCGCCGGCAGCGCAACACGGCCGTCCTCTTCATCACCCACGACCTCGGCGTGGTGGCCGAAATCGCCGACCGCATTCTGGTCATGTACCGGGGCAAAGTCGTGGAACAGGGGAGGGTGCTGGATATTTTTTCAAATCCGCAGCATCCGTACACAAAAGGGCTTTTGGCGTGCCGTCCGCGCCTCTCGGTGGGCAAAAAACGCCTTCCCGTAGTGGCCGATTTCATGGGTGAAGATGCCAGCGGCCAGCTTTTCGCCCAGCCCGCGCCGGTGCTTCCGCTGCCAGATGAGGCACTTGCGGCATCTTCGCCCGAAGTGGAAGCCCAGCAGTTACACGATAAAACTGATACCGCCAAAACGTTCCCCGTGGAACATGTTGTTTCGGGGGGTGTTCCACGGGTCGCCTCATCCTCCCAGCCCCCTTCTTCGGTGGAGAAGGGAGAGCCGGTCATGCGCGGGGAAACGGTTTCTGCTGCGTCAATTGCCGCTGCTGATTCTTTCGCTTCTTCTCCTGCGCCCACCCCGGTTCCAATCTTAACCCCAAACGCAGTTCAGGCGTCAGGTTCCCCCTTCTCCATCGGGGAAGGAGGCCGGGGGGATGAGGCCCCGCTCCTCGAAGTCCAGAACCTCCAGGTTTACTTCCCCCTCCGCAAAGGCTTCTTCCGCCGCGCCACCGATTACGTCCGCGCCGTGGATGACGTCAGCTTCACGCTCTATCCCGGCGAAACCATTGGCCTGGTGGGCGAATCGGGCTGCGGTAAAACCACGCTGGGCCGGGCGCTGCTCCGCCTCACGGAACCAACGGCGGGTAGCATCCTGTTTGAAGGAACCGATTTGGCGAAGCTGTCGAGCGGGGAGTTGCGCCACCGTCGGCGCGATTTGCAGCTGGTGTTTCAGGACCCTTACGCTGCGCTGAACCCGATGCTGACTGTGGGCGAAGCCATCTGGGAACCCATGCGGGTGCATAACGTGGGCGGCACGCGCCAGCAGCAAAAGGCCAAAGTTTTGGAGCTGCTGCGCACCGTGGGGCTGCGCGAGGAGCATTTCCAGCGCTACCCGCACGAGTTCAGCGGCGGGCAGCGGCAGCGCATCTGCATTGCCCGGGCCCTTGCCTTGCAGCCCAAATTGATTGTCTGCGACGAGTCGGTTTCGGCCCTCGACGTTTCGGTGCAGGCGCAGGTACTGAACCTGCTCAACGACCTTAAACGCGAGTTCGGTATCACCTATCTTTTCATCACCCACGACCTGTCGGTGGCCCGGTTTATGAGCGACCGGCTGCTGGTCATGCACCAGGGCCGCATTGTGGAGAGCGGCCCGGCGGCGGCCATTTATGCCAACCCGCAACACGAATACACCCGAGGGCTGCTGGCTGCTATTCCCAAGGATAGTCTGGCCGATATTGAAGCGGCCGTGGCCAGCCGGGCGTAACGCCAGGCGGGGATAGCAGCCCGTCATGCTGAGCTTGTCGAAGCATCTCTACCGCTTCGTTGCTGCCGATTGAATTACTTGCGTGGTAGAGATGCTTCGACTTCGCTCCGTTCCGCTCAGCATGACGGGTGCATGCCATCCAAACGCTACGAAACCCTAATAAACAACCTCCCGGCCCGGCCCGCGTTTCACTAAGCGGCGCGGCCCCGCCGCCAACCTTATTTTCCGCTCTCGCCGCCTGCGACCAAACCACTTTTCGGCGGCCACTTTTTAACATGAATACCCCCGAAAATTCCAAGGCTCCCCGCGCCAAGCGCGAAAAGCCCGAAGCCACGGCCATCACCCAGGACCAGGTCCTGCGTGCCTTCACCGACAACCCCACCAAAGTATTGGCCTACCGCCAGCTCTCGCGCCGCCTCGGCGTGACGACCAAAGGCCAGCGCGAGGAGATTTTTGCCCACATCAAGGTGCTGCGCAAAAACGGCTTCATTACGCTGCTTCAAAACGACGAATACCGCCTCGCCGATGCCGATGCCGTGGCGGCGGCGTTGATGCCGTCCAGCGCCAAGAAAACATCCAAAAAAGGCGACGCGCCCATTGCCCCGCCCCGCAACCGTTCGGTGCAGGCTGAGTTTGGCCAGGACCCCATTGTGCACCGTCGCCGCGCCGCTGGCTTCGACTACGTGGACGGCGACGACCGCCCCGAGCGCGCTCCCTCCAACACCATTATTGGCACCGTCGATTTGGCCACGCCCAACTTCGCCTTCGTGGTGCCCGAAGGCGTCGATGGCGGCGACGATATCCGCGTGTTCACCGACCAGCTCAAGTTTGCGCTGCAGGGCGACGTGGTGCGGGTGCGCCTGCGCAGCGGCTCGCGCGACGGCCGGCCCATGGGCGACGTGGTGGAAGTGCTCAAGCGCGTGCGGCCCGAAGTAGTCGGCCGCATTCAGATTCAGGGTACGCTGGGCTTCGTGAAGGCCGACAACCGCAAGGTATATTTCGACGTGTTCGTGCCGCCGCATCAACTGCACGAGTCGCGTAATGGCGACAAGGTGCTGGTCCGCATCACCGAGTTTCCGACCGACCCAAACCGCCAGCCGACCGGCGAGGTCGTGCGCAACTTCGGGCAGGCCGGCGGCAACGAGGCCGAGATAAACGCCATTATGGCCGAGTTCGGATTGCCGTTCGAATTTCCTGAGGAAGTACAGACCGAATCCGAAGGCATCAGTGAGGTTATCGAGCCGGAGGAAATTGCTCGCCGCCGCGACTTCCGCAACATCACCACCTTCACTATCGACCCCGCCGACGCCAAGGATTTCGACGATGCCCTGAGCATTCAGAAGCTGGAAAATGGCCATTGGGAAATCGGCGTGCACATCGCCGACGTGACCCACTACGTGCGCCCCGGCACCGAGCTGGAGCGCGAGGGCAAGCATCGCGCCACCTCCGTGTACCTCGTGGACCGCGTGATTCCCATGCTGCCCGAGCGCCTCTCCAACGGCCTCTGCTCGCTGCGCCCGAATGAGGACAAGCTGACCTTTTCGGCCGTGTTCGAGCTCGATGAAGCTGGCAAGCTTTACGAGTCGTGGTTCGGTAAAACTGTCATTCACTCCGACCGCCGCTTCAGCTACGAGGACGCCCAGGAGCGCATCGAGAGCAAGGAGGGCGACTACGCCGAGGAGGTGAATATCATGAACGACATGGCGCATAAAATCTGTGCGCAGCGCTTCAAGCAGGGGGCCATCACCTTCGAAACCCAGGAGGTGAAGTTCCGACTGGATGAGAACGGCAAGCCCCTGGGCGTGTATGTGAAGGAGCGTAAGGACGCGCACAAGATGATTGAGGAGTTCATGCTGCTGGCCAACCGCAAGGTGGCCGAGTTCGTGTTCAACCTCAAAAAGTCCAAGCCGCGCTTCACCATGGTGTACCGTACCCACGACGCGCCCGAGCCCGAACGCCTCCAGACTTTCGCCCTCTTCGCCCAGAAGTTTGGCTACAAGCTGAAGCTCGACAACCCGAAGAAAATCAGCACCGAGCTCAACACCCTTAGCTCTGAGGTGATGGGTAAGCCCGAGCAGAATGTGCTGCAAGGCTTGGCCATTCGCACCATGAGCAAGGCCATTTATACCACCGAGCCGCTCGGCCACTTCGGCCTGGCCTTCGACCACTACTCGCACTTCACCTCGCCCATCCGCCGCTACCCCGACATGATGGCCCACCGCCTGCTGGAGCACTACCTCCTCGGCGGCAAGAACGTGCCCGTCGACCCCGTGGAGGATGAGTGCAAGCACTCATCGGCCCGCGAAAAGCTGGCGGCCAACGCCGAGCGCGCCAGCATTAAATTCAAGCAGGTGGAGTTCATGGCCGATGAAATCGGCAACACGTTCAAGGGCGTGGTGTCCGGCCTGACCGAGCGCGGCATGTACATCGAAATCGAGGAGAACAAGTGCGAAGGCATGGTTCGTATCAGCGACATTCCCGGCGACTTCTATGAGCTTGATAAAGACAACTACCGCATTGTCGGCAAGAACAACAAGCGCATCATTCAGTTCGGTGACGAGATGATGGTAGTCGTTAAATCCGCCAACCTACTCGACCGCACCATTGACTTCGAGTTAGTAGACGACCGCCCCGACCATGTGAAAAAGCGCGAAGCCGACGAGCGCAAGCAGCGCAGCAGCGAGCCCCGCGGCTACCGCGACCACAGCGCCGGCAAGGGCGGGAGCAAGGGCAGCGGCTACAAGGGCAAGCGCCGGTAAATGCTGAACCCAGACGCGGGGAACCTCACGAGACCCCTGCGGGGCGGGCCCCTCTCCAAAAGAGAGGGGAGCCTGACGAACAATGAAGCCTCGACTTAACCCAGAGTCGGGGCTTTTTTGTTGATATCAGCAATATCAAGTTTACTCTTTAAGCGCCGCCGTGGCTCCCCTCTCTTTTGGAGAGGGGCCGTGCCCGGCAGGGGTGAGGTTCCCCGCGCCTGCCGTTCTTTGCACCACCTATGACCCCAGCCGACTTCCCCGCTAACATCACCGCCGCCCTCGCTCAGCTCGACTACGGCCAGGCCCCGGAAACCCTCTACGCCCCCATCCGCTACATCATGGGCCTGGGCGGCAAGCGCATTCGCCCGCTGCTCACGCTGCTCGGCGCCCATCTCTTCACCGACGAGCTGGGCGGCATCATGAAGCCTGCCCTGGCCACCGAAGTCTTCCATAACTTCACCCTGCTGCACGACGACCTCATGGACCAGGCGCCCCTGCGCCGCGGCCAGGCCACCGTGCACGAAAAGTGGAACCCCAACGTGGCCATTCTTTCCGGCGACGTGATGCTGGTGCGGGCCTACGAGCTGTTCCTGGAAGTCGACCCGCAGCTACTGCCGCGCATCCTCACCCGCTTCGGCCAGACGGCCGCCGAGGTTTGCGAAGGCCAGCAGTGGGACATGAATTTTGAGACCGAGTCCCAGGTGAGCATTGCCCAATACCTGGACATGATTCGCCTGAAAACGGCCGTGCTCCTGGGCTTCTGCCTCGAGCTGGGCGCCCGCCTGGCCGGTGCTACGGAGGAGGATGCCGAGCACCTGCGCCAGTTCGGTACCGACATCGGCCTGGCCTTCCAGTTGCGCGACGACCTGCTGGACGTGTATGGCGACGCCGCCACCTTTGGCAAGCGCGTGGGCGGCGACATCGTGGCCAATAAGAAGACATTCCTGCTGCTCACTGCCCAGGCCCAGGCTAACGACTCGCAACAGGCCGTCCTGCGCCAGCTCATTGCCCAGCCCGTGACTGATGCCGATGCCAAAGTAGCGGCCGTGCGCGCCATCTACGATGAGCTCGAAATTCGCCCGCAGACGGAGGCGCTCATCAACGACTACTTCCAGGATGCCCTGCAGCACCTGGAGCGCGTAGAGGCCCCCGCTGAGCGCAAACAACCCCTGCACCAGCTGGCGCTCCAGCTCATGGACCGCGAGAGCTAGGCGGCTCCGGTTACGTATGCCTGTGGCACCTGCATTAGCTTGTGCCTTCCCTCACGATGCACAAGCTAATGCAGGTGCTATACCCCCTTTTTCCGTGCTCGACCCCATTATCATCCTCATCGGCCTCACGGTCGCCATCTCCGCCTACGCCTGGTCGAAAGACGAGCTGATGAACTCCTGGATACTGGAGCCCTACCGCATGGCCCGCTCCGACGGCCAGTGGCACCGCCTGCTCACCTCCGGCTTCCTGCACGCCGACTGGGCCCACTTGCTCTTCAACATGTTTGCCTTCTACTCCTTCGGCCCGGTGGTGCTCAGCACACTGGTGGAAGGCTATGGCGAGGGCGCGGGTCTGGGGCTGTTTCTGCTGCTCTACCTGGGCGGCATCATCCTCTCCGATTTGCCTACTTACTTCCGCCACCGCAACGACCCCGGCTACCGCAGCCTCGGCGCTTCGGGCGGGGTTTCGTCGGTACTGTTTGCCAGCATTCTGCTCTTTCCGGTGAACAACAGCGGGGGCGGCATCATCATCTTCCCCATCCCAGTTCCCATTCAGCCTTTCGTATTCGGCATCCTTTACCTGGCCTATTCCTGGTACATGGGCCGTCGCCGGGGCGACAATATCAACCACGACGCCCACTTCTATGGCGCGCTCTATGGCGTAGTACTGCTGCTGGTCCTCTTCCCGGCTGCTGCCCCGGAGTTTGTTAGTCAGATAAGCCTGTTTATTCAGGCAAAGCTTTCATAGTCAATTATTTGTGTGATTAAATCAGCTTTATTATATCTATTTGTGGGGCACTGCGTATCTGGGGGCAAGTTGTTTCTTTCACCTGACCCTTCTTACCATGAAATCCCTTCGTCACTTTACTTCCCGTTTGCCCCTCGCGGCGCTTCTGATGCCGCTTGCCTTGTTTGTCACGTCTTGTTCTGGTCGCAACAACAACGGTAGCTTGTCCATCTTCGGAATCCTTTATGTCCTACTGGCCATTGCGGCCTTGTTTAGCTTGTTGAAGCAGGACTGGAGCCTCACTAAAAAGCTTATTTGGGGTGCTGTCATTTGGTTCTTCCCCTTCGGTGGTTCTATTATTTATTTCCTCTTCTCCGGCCGTAAGTAGTAGCATTGCTCAACCCAACAAAAAGCCCCGACCAGTCATCTGGTCGGGGCTTTTTGTTGGATGGAATTTGTACCGCTGGCACCGTAGCTCGGGCACCAGGCGGGCTCTTTCTATTGGTTGAGCAACCGCTTCTTCTCGAGCCGTGCTACGCCGCGCAGCAGCTCGCCGCTGTTCGTAATCTGGGTCATCTGCCAATGGTCGGCCAGGCGGCGCAGCTTCACCTCCACTACCATTGTGGTATCGTACTTGGGCTGCGATATCTCCAGGCCCACGAAGGCGTTGTCGCCTTCCTCACGGCTGTATTTGATGCCTTTGAACTTACTGTCGGGGCCTACCACGCGGCTGGCCAGCCCGGTCAGCGAAAGGTTCACCGTGCGTTTCGGCGCTGCCTCTGCCGCCGCTTGTAGCGAGCCCGTTTCCACGTAGCGCTCCACTTCTTTGCGAGCCGCTTTGGCCAAAGTCGGCTTCAGCAGCCGCAAGGCACCGCCCATCATCAGTCCACCGCCAGGCACCAATGACGTTAGCGCCGAACCTTGCTGGGCCACGTCGTCTACCAAATGGCCGGTCACGCTGCTTACGTCCACATACTTCTCAAACGCCGCCATGTCGTGCGACTGCACGGCCGCCGCGGCCATCACCAGCGCGCCCTCCGGCCCGTTCTTCGCACTTCGGTACAAATAGTAGCCTCCGGCCCCCAGGGCTATCAGCAAGACAAGTAGCAGTAGTTTTTTCATGGATGCCTAAGCAATAAGGTGAGCCACAAAATTACCCCAAACCCCGGCTTATGACGGTTCTGCCGTATATCAGACTTCTTTCAGTTATTGCTTGTCACAAAGCCGCCATACGACTGGTTTTACGTCAAGAGCAGGCACATCTGCTGCCTTCCGAATTCTTATTCCTGTGCCATGCTTATCCCTGCTAATAATCGTGCTGCGCCAGCGCGCCCGGAGGTACACGGCCACCGCGGCTGTCGCGGCCTGCGCCCCGAAAATACCCTCCCGGCCTTCCTGCACGCCTTAGCATTAGGGGTCGATGTTATCGAGTTAGATGTTGTCATATCGGCCGATAAACAGGTCGTCGTATCCCATGAACCCTGGCTCAACCCGCTCGTTTGCCTCAACCCCGATGGCGAGTCCATCCCGTTGGCCGATGGTCGGAATTACAACTTATACCGGTTGCCCTACGCTACCATCCGGCGTTGCGACTGCGGCCAGCTTCGTCACCCTAGCTTCCCGGCCCAGGTTTCTGAGCCTGCTTATAAGCCCCTTCTAAGCGAGGTTTTCTCCACCCTCGAATCTGCTTCGCTTCGGCTCGGCCGGCCGCCAGTGAAATACTCCGTCGAGATAAAATGCAGCCCGGCGGGCGACAATCTGTTCCACCCGGCACCCGGCGAGTTCCTCCCCCTGGTGCTGGCCGAGCTTGCCGCAGCCAGGGTTTTGGAGCGCACCACCCTGCTGTGTTTTGATGCGCGCATTCTGCAGCTGGCTCATCAGCTACAGCCGGATTTAGCCACTTGCTTCCTGGTTGAAGACCAGGTGCCGTGGTCTTCCAGCCTGCATCAACTGGGCTTCCTGCCCACCACTTTCGGCCCCGATGCAGCAACCATAACTCCAGCTGCAGTCCAAGCCTTACGAGATGAATTTCCCACCCTTCGCCTGGTGCCCTGGACTGTGAATGACCTGGCCGATATGCAACGCCTGCTTGCCTTGGGCTTAGACGGCATGACAACCGATTACCCCGACCGGTTGATTCCACTGCTTGCTTCTTAACAAACAGCTTTTCTTGCGGGGTACAAATAAATTGATATCCCGCATAAAAATGGCCTGCTGAATCCAGCAGGCCATTTTTATGTTGTAACGTTTTATTCAAAATGTGTTACAAATCAATTGTGTTACACCTTATTGTATCGAATTATGATACACTTATTTCGTGAATTATGTTACGATGTGTATTGTAATACGGTGTTCGGCACGGTTTAAAAAGAACAACAAATTTGTTTAATACGTGTATAGTGTACATATTTGCACAAGCGTTACACATTGCGTCTATTATGTCACATCAAGGGGAAATCCTGCAGGAAGCTATCAAAAACAGCGGTATTTCCATTACTCGTATCGTAGAGGAACTGGGTATTACACGGCCAACTATTTACCGTAAATTCAAAGAAGAAACAATTGATTACAGCTTTGTAAAAAGAATCGGTGATATCATTAACCACGATTTTTCAAATGATTTTACAATTGTTCAACAATCTGTACTCCCATTTGTAACATCGCCTGCTAAACACACTGTTACAAGTAGTGTTACACCGCGTGTAACACTGCCTCAAAACATCGATTCTGACCCATCTAAGCAACTTTTAGTGCTTCAAACTAAGTACATAGCTCTTTTAGAAGCCTACAATGAGTTGTTGTTGAAAGTGTATGGGCCTAAGTGACAAAAATGTTCCACGTGAAACATTTTTGTTCGTTGCCTAGCTGCCGTCTGATTGCAATGAGTGCCCTCTTGTTAGGTTGTAAAATGTTGTTTGCCAGTCGGTGAAACGTGTCCAACGAATTTGTTTTGGCTCCAAAACACAGCAATAAGGGAGGGCGTTGCCGCTAATGTTCGTATTGAAGTGGGATGGCCTTTAACTTGAGTGACGAGGCTTTTTCCAATGAGGAATGTGCTCGCCCTGTGCGCAATTAGAACCCCAGTAATTTGATTGAGGAGTCTGAGCGTTGGCGCCTATCATCTATAGTTGGTGCAGAACTTGCGGCTTCGACAAAGACCTAAGCAGGACTTGCACGAGGGTCCGGGCCATATCAGGATGTGAGTTCCTTCAGGCGTTTAAGTGATTTTAAAAACTGCGGAGAAGGGACAGTTAGTGCTGTGATGACAGCCCAGGCCTTTGGAATAAAGCGAGCAGGAAAACGCTATGTGTCCTACAGGAAAATGACTTCCTTAATCACCGCTTCGCCTACCTCTGCATTGATGAGTTCAGCCACGCGGGTCTTGGCCATGAGAAGCTCATGCTTGAGCGGGGCGGAAGTAAGCCGAACAAAAAGCCGGCCTTGGTTAACATAGACTTCTTTGGTCTTCAACGCGACTGCCTTGCCCATGACCCGCTCCCAACTGGATACCACCGTCACCTCGTTAAGCTTGCCCTTAAGGCGATAAGCACGCACCAATTCCTCAAGTCCCTCTTTAAGGGAGATGTCGCCGGAGCGGGAAGGAGAGGAGGGCTTTTTTATCATGTAGACAGGCCAAAGTAAGAAGGTTGGCTTACCTGCTTTTTGGGGGTGCAAAGGTAGCCCTGCACTCTGGCTAAACTGGTGCCACTGCCCCATCCTGCACCCGAAACCGGAGGATGGGAATTGTTACCCGTGCCAGTGCCTGGTCGGTTCGCTCCAGGTTGGTGTCCGTGAGGAATACCTGGCCGAAGGTCTCATCCGCTACCAACTCCAGCAGGCGGGCGATGCGCTTGTCATCAAGACGGTCAAAAATGTCGTCGAGCAGAAGCAGGGGCTTGTGGTTTTGTGTGGAGGCCAGCATCTCGAACTGGGCCAGCTTGAGGGCAATGGCAAAGGATTTTTGCTGGCCCTGCGAGGCATGGCTTTTCACCGGTTGCTCATCCATCAGGAACACAAAGTCGTCGCGGTGGGAACCATTGGTGCTGCGCTGCAGGGCGAAGTCGCGGCGTTCATTGCTGCGTAGGAGTTGAGCGAAGTCAGCCCCGACCAGCTGGCTCTTATAGGTGAGGGTAACGGCTTCGCGCCCATCGGCCAGCTGCTGGTAGTGGCGCTGAAACAGGGGAAGGTACTCCGCTAGAAAGGACTCACGCAACACGGTTAGTTGGGTGCCTATGGGGGCTAGCTGCTCATCAAGCGCCAACAAGTAGTCGCGGTCGAAACCATGGTTGGGGCGGTCGCCCTGCTTGAGCACGGCGTTGCGCTGGCGAAGCAAGGCGTTATAGGAGATGAGCAGCTCCAGAAATTGGTGGTCGAGCTGCGCCATCAAGCTATCGAAGTACTTGCGGCGGTCCTCGCTGCCCTGCCGAATCAGGTCGGTGTCGTAGGGCGAGATGAGCACGGCGGGGTACTTGCCAATGTGGTCGGCCATACGCTCGTAGGGCTGCTTGTTGTGAGTCAGCGTCTTTTTCTGGCCCAGGCGCAGGCTCACCTGAATGGTTTCCGGCTCGGAATCGGAGCCTGAAGAGAAATTTCCCTTAACTACAAAGAAATCAGCGCCTTGCTTAATGCAAAGGGCATCCGAAGAAGTTATTGCACTCTTAGTCAGCGACAAATAGTGAATGGCATCCAGTAAGTTGGTTTTTCCGCTGCCGTTGTCGCCAATAAAGCAGTTTAGGCCGGGAGATAAACGAAGCGCCGCAGCGTCGTAATTTTTAAAAAAAAGCAGCTGCAGGGAGTCAAGGGTCATAAGGTTCGGTATTGCCAGCACTTTTACGTAATTTCGCCCTCCCAACGCGAAATATTATTTTCCTTTAATGAGCTATGGCAGATACGAAAGTAAAAGCTGCTTCTAAAAAATCGACGGCAACTAAGGGCGCAGCACCTGCGGCCAACGGCAAAGCCAAGAGCAAAGCGGCCACTACCGGCGGTCAGCCCGACCCCGTGCTGCCCGGCACCGACGCGCCCGAAATGGCTGCGTCCGGTACCGACTTGTCGAAGCAGGCTAAGGCCGGTACTTCTTTTCCGAAGGAAACGTACATGCAGTGGTACGAGCAAATGCAGCTCATGCGCAAGTTTGAGGACAAGGCCGGCCAGCTCTACGGTCAGCAGAAAATCAAAGGTTTCTGCCACCTCTACATTGGCCAGGAGGCTTGCGTAGCGGGGCAGGTATCGGCGCTGGAGAAGGGCGATAAATACATCACGGCCTACCGCGACCATGCCCACCCGCTGGCGCTGGGCACCTCGCCCAATGCCGTGATGGCCGAGCTATTTGCCAAAGCCACCGGCTGCTCCAAGGGCAAGGGCGGCTCGATGCACATGTTCGACAAAGAGGTGGGCTTTATGGGCGGCCACGGCATTGTGGGTGCCCAGGTGCCCATGGGCGCGGGCATTGCCTTTGCCGAGAAGTACAACAAGACCGGCAAGCTCTGCATCTGCTCCATGGGCGACGGCGCCGTGCGCCAGGGTGCCCTGCACGAGGCCTTCAACATGGCCATGCTGTGGAAGCTCCCGGTCATCTTCGTGATTGAGAACAATGGCTACGCCATGGGCACGTCGGTAGAGCGCACCTCCAACGTGCACGACCTCTACAAGATTGGCCTGAGCTACGACATGCCCTCGGAGCCGGTGAACGGCATGCGCGTGGAAGACGTGCACGAGGCCGTGGCCCGCGCCGCCGAGCGCGCCCGGGCCGGCGAAGGTCCCACGCTGCTCGAATTCAAGACCTACCGCTACAAGGGCCACTCCATGAGCGACCCTGCCAAGTACCGCACCAAAGATGAGTTGGAGGACTACCGGAACCGCGACGCCATCGAGGGCGTGCGCCACACCATCCTCACCAACAAGTTTGCCACCGAGGCCGACCTGGAAGCCATCGACGAACGCATCAAAGCACAGGTAGCCGAGTCGGTAGAGTTTGCCGAAAACTCGCCTTACCCCACGCCCGACGAATTGTACAAGGACGTGTACGTGCAGGCCGACTACCCTTACATCCACGACTAAGTAGGAACAGCTGACTGCCGTCAGCCACTAGTTTCTGCGAACGCCGATAATCCCGATTCCCCCATAAAAAGCTAGCAGCTGACAGCTAATAGCTCGCAGCTTCTCCAATATGTCGAAGATTCCATTTACTGGCAAGAGCCAGCAGGCCCGCCAGGGGCAACCCGTTCAAAACGCTTCGACTGACCCGTTG
The DNA here is from genome assembly GCF_000715495.1 of Hymenobacter sp. IS2118. Lineage (GTDB taxonomy): Bacteria > Bacteroidota > Bacteroidia > Cytophagales > Hymenobacteraceae > Hymenobacter. The sequence continues at coordinate 70,308 of NZ_JNLX01000059.1, forward strand.
GTGCCCGCCGAGGAACTCGCGCCTGAAAATCCGTTGCTGGAAGACCCGGACGCGCTGGCCGCCCGCCTAGTAGAGTCGGAAGATTTCGTGCGCAACAACAGCAACGTGCTGCTCGGCATTCTGGCGGTGGTGGTATTGGCAGTGGCCGGCGCTTTTGGCTTTTACTACTGGCGTAATACGCAGGACACGAAAGCACAGACCAGCATGTTCCGCGCCGTGAATAACTGGGAAGCCGACTCCCTCAGCAAAGCCATCAAGGGCGACGGCAAGGCGCCCGGCCTGACTACCGTAGCCAATGAGTACGGCAGCACCAAAGCCGGCAACCTCGCCAATTTCTACGCCGGTGTGGCCTCGCTGAAGCAGGGCAAGTTTAAAGAAGCGTTCGACTACCTCGAAGACTTCAGCTCCGACGACTACCTGGTGCAGAGCCGGGCCTACGCCCTGATGGGCGACGCGCAGCTGGAGCAGGGCAAATCGAAAGAAGCCGCCGACCTCTACGCCAAAGCTGCCGACCACAACGCCAATGAGTACTTCTCGCCCGGCTACTTGCTGAAAGAAGGTACGGCCCGTGAAATTGCCAACGACAACGAAGGCGCCATTAAAGCCTACGACCGCATCATCAACGAATTCCCAACGGCCCAGGAAGTGGTGGAAGCCCGCCAGTTCAAGGCCAAGCTGGAAGGCGCTAAATAACCAACCACTCCCTCTACTTGTCATCCTGAGCGCAGCGAAGGACCTTACCGCACCCGAACGCAACCCGTTCCCTCGTGCCAAGGTCTGCCGCCGCACTCAGGATGACTGCTTTTAACCCCAACGCCATGGCTACTTCCCTCCAAAACCTCAGCGATTACGACGCCTCCACTTTCATCGACATCAGCGAAAAACGCTTCGGACTGGTGGTGGCCGACTGGAACCGCGAGATAACCGACGTGCTGAGCGCCGGCGCCTACGACACCCTGCTCAAGCACGGTGCCACGGCCGACAACATTTACCGCAACACCGTGCCCGGCAGCTTCGAGCTCACGCTGGGCGCCCAGTTCCTGGCGCAGCACGACGAAATGGACGCCGTAATTTGCCTGGGCGTGGTTATTCAGGGCGAAACCAAGCACGACGACTACATCTGCCACGCCGTAGCCCAGGGCATTACCCAGGTAGGGTTGAAGTTCAACAAACCCGTCATTTTCGGACTCGTGACCACTAATACCCTGGAGCAGGCCTGGGACCGGGCCGGTGGCAAGCACGGCAATAAGGGAGTGGAAGCCGCTGTGGCCGCCATTCAAATGTTAGGTTTTTAGCATTCGACGGAAAAGCGGCCCTGAAGCCCTAACTTTGCAGCCGCAAAAACAAGCATGCAAATGCTTTGAATTGAAGCAGCAGGCGCATGCAAGTGCTGCCAACCATTTAGCAGTTGGCGATGTTGCCGCTCCATTACTGAATGGTATTTCATTTTCATAATTTCTATTTACCCTTTCGATGAACGAAGAAAACATCCGCTATTCCCGGGAAGACCTGAGCGAGTTCGACCAGATTATTCAGGATAAACTGACGGCGGCCCGCAAAGAGTTGGCGTTCATCAAGGAAACCCTGACCCGTAGTAATGATTCCGGCACCGACACCACCGCCTCTTCGGCCAAAGTGCTGGAGGACGGCGCCGAGACCGCCGAGAAAGAAAGCATGAACCAGCTGGCCTCGCGCCAGATGAAGTTCATTCAGCAGCTCGAAAACGCCCAGGTCCGCATCAAAAATGGTACCTACGGCGTGTGCATCGGCACGGGCAAGCTCATTCCGAAGGAGCGCCTGCGCGCGGTGCCCCACACCCAGCACTCCATCGAAGCCAAAATGGCGCGCCGCGACTAGTCTTCGCGAAGGCCCGAGGCCCGAATCTGTGGGCCGGCGCTGCGGCGGCCGGCTGGCAGGTTCGGGCTTTTGCTTTTATCTTAAGTGAATTATTTCAGCTACTGACGGCTTTATCCGGTCAGCGGCGGAAAATCCCACTTCGACAACCACGTTTTTCATCATACCGTAGCGATACGGCAAGCAACTTTTCAAGCCATGGGCAAGAAACATTTTTCAGACGATAAGTCGGACCGTCGCGGCGGCCGCAATGCAGGTGGCCCCGGCGGCTTCGGCGGCAATAAAAACGAGCGTTCGGGCCCCGGTGGACCGGCCGGCCGCGGCGGTGACCGCGACCGCGGCAACGACCGTGGCGGCGACCGTGACCGTGGTGGCTACTCCGCCACCCGCCCCGGCAATGGCCGCCCGGCTACCAACGGCGCATTTGGCCGCCCAGCTACTAATGGCGCCTTCGGCCGCCCCACCAACGGTGCCTTCGGTGGCGGCCGCAGCAACTCCGGTGATGGCGAGAAGCGCCCTTACGGCAGCAGCTACGGCGGTGGCAACCGCGAAGGTGGCAGCGGCTTCGGCAACAAGGGTTTCGGTGGCAAGAGCTTCGGCGGCAATAAGGAGTACAGCCAGCGCGAGCCCGGCGGCTTCCGCCCCGGCGGCGACCGGTCAGAACGCACCGAGCGCCCGCGCCTGGGCAAGGAGCAGCGCACCGGCACCAGCTACGGCCGCACCGCCGAGCGCCCAGAGCGCGGTAACGACCGCGGCGAGCGTGGCGGCTACGGCAACGACCGTGGCGAGCAGCGCGGCCCGGCTTCGCCCGATGCCCGTCCTATTCGCCCGTATCAGGCCAAGGAAAACTGGAGCGGCCAGCCCTACCGCCGCGAAGGCGAAAAGGCCGTGCCCCGTGGCCAGCCCGGCGAGCGCAACCGCAAGTTTGAGAAGAGTAATCCCAACGAGCAGGCCGAAACCAGTGCGCCCCGCAACAGCGGCAGCTTTGGCCGAAGCACGCCCCGCGAGCCGCAGGATTTCCAGCGTAGCGAGGAGCGCGGCCCCAACCGGCCCATCCGTTCGGCCCGCCCCTTTGAGGCCAACCCGCCGCAGCCCCGCGAGGAGCGCAGCGAGCGCCGCTCCGACTATTCCGGTGGCAGCGATGCCGACCGCCGCGGCGATGAAGCTGCATTCGGCCGGAAGTTTACGCCCGGCGCTTTTGGCAAGCGCGAGAACTCCACCTTTGGCGCCAGCCGCAGCACCAGCGAACGCCCCGGCACGTACGAGAAGCGCAGCACCGAGAAGTGGACGCCCGCGCCCGGCAGCTTTGCCGAGCGTCGCGAGGCCCTGAAGGCGCAGGAGCGTAGCGTGCGCCGCTCGGGCACCGGCTACGGTAGTACCCCAGACAAGCCCCGCGCCGCCCGCCCGGCCGTGCAGGAAAACCGCGCCGATAAGCCCCGCTTCGGCGAGCGCCCCGGTGAGGCACCCGACTACAAAAACCTGAAGCACTACGAAAACGACAAAACCCGCGGCAACAAGCGCCGCCGCGACGAAGAGGAAGATTTCGGTACCGACGAGCTGCGCCTGAACCGCTATATCGCCAATGCCGGCATCTGCTCGCGCCGCGAGGCCGATACGCTGATTGCCGCCGGCGAAATAAAGGTGAACGGCGAAGTGGTGACGGAGATGGGTTATAAAGTGCAGCCCGAAGACACCGTGCAGTACGGCAAGACCAACCTCAACCGCGAGAAGTCGGTGTACGTGCTGCTGAACAAGCCCAAGGATTTTATCACGACTACGGAAGACCCCGAAGGCCGCCGCACGGTAATGGAGCTGGTGGCCAGCGCCTCGAAGGAGCGGATTTTCCCCGTGGGCCGGCTCGACCGCAACACCACAGGCCTGCTGCTCTTCACCAACGACGGCGAAGTAGCCCAGAAGCTCTCGCACCCTTCGCACAAAAACAAGAAAATCTACCAGGTTGAATTGAGCCAGCCCCTGGCCGAGGAAGACCTGCGCCAGATTGCCCAAGGCATCGAGCTCGAAGACGGCAAAGCCGTGGTAGACGACGTGGCCGTAGTGGCCGGCAACCCGCACTTTGTGGGCATCGAAATCCACATTGGCCGCAACCGCATTGTGCGCCGCATTTTTGAGCACCTCGGCTACGAAGTGGTGGCTCTGGACCGCGTGCAATACGCCGGCCTCACCAAAAAGGACCTGCCCCGCGGCAAATGGCGCTTCCTGAGCGAGCAGGAAGTTATTCGGATGAAGTACTTCCTGTAGCCCAACGGCTAGACTAAACGACCGTCATGTTGTGCTTGCCGAAGCATCTCTACCGCAATAGCAAATCCAATCGTTAGGATTACTTGCCCGGTAGAGATGCTTCGGCAAGCTCAGTATGACGGTTATTTTTTAACCAGCAACACCCACTAATTCTCGTGCGTACCCTTGCCCTCGACATCGGTAATACGGCGGTGAAAGCCGGCTGCTTCGAAGGCGCGTTGCTCCGCGAGATGCAGGCGGGCCTCACTGCGCCGGAAGTATTGGCGCTGGTGCAGCACTGGCAGCCGGCGCACGTTATCGTGGCCTCCGTGGCCGAAGACGCCGCCTTGCGCACTGACGAGCTGCGGGAGCTGGTGCCGGGTGAAATCCTGACGTTTTCGCCGGCCACTACGGCCGTCCCGCTACGCCACGCCTACGCCACGCCCCACACCCTGGGCGCCGACCGGCTGGCGGCGGCAGTAGGAGCGGCCGGGCTGCGGCCGGGGCAGCCCACGCTCATCATCGACGCGGGCACGGCCCTGAAATTTGATGTGGTGACGGCCGATGAAACTTACCACGGCGGCAGCATTGCGCCGGGCCTGGCCATGCGCTTTCGGGCCTTGCACACGTTTACGGGGCGGCTGCCGTTGTTGGAGCGGCCCGCCACCGATGCAACGATTCCGCTCGTGGGCGACTCCACTACGGGTAGCCTGCTGAGCGGCGTGGTCAACGGCATGGTGGCCGAAATCGTGGACTTTATTGCTCAGTATCAGCAGCTGTACCCCGGCATCGGGGTGTTGCTCACGGGTGGCGATGCTGCTTTTCTAGCGGCCCGGCTCCCGGCTCGTATCTTTGTGGTGCCTGAGCTGGTGCTGCTCGGCCTTAATCGGATTTTAGCTTATCATGTTGTCAAATAAAGAGATGGGTTGCCTGCGTTGGAGCTTGGTACTGGCCGGCGTGGTATTTACAGTGAGCGGCGCGCAAGCACAGGGCTTGGGCAACTCGCCGTACTCGCGCATTGGTTTGGGCGAATTCAACGCCAACACCGGCGGTGTGCGCCAGATGGGCATGGGCGGCGTGGGCTTAGCGGCGCCTAACTCCACGAATGTGAATGAGTTGAACCCGGCCCTGCTCTATTACACGGGCCGCACCACGTTTGAAGCGGGCTACAACGGACAATACAAAACAATTAGAAACGCGGCCTCAACCAACCGGAGCGGCAGCGGCAACCTCGGCTACTTCGCTCTTTCGGTACCGTTGAGCACCAAGTGGGGCGCTGCGGTAGGACTGAAGCCGGTGAGCGCCGTCGATTACGAATCGAATACCGTGCGCCCGGTAGCCGGAGCCCCCAATCCAACGGATGCCGTACGGACGCAGTACCTCGGCACGGGCGGGGTTTCCGAAGCGTACATTGGCCAGGGATTCCAGATTTCGAAGGGCTTCACGGTAGGCGTAACCGCTTCTTACGTTTTTGGAGTGGTTGATGAAACCGTTGGCACCAGCGTGCTGGTGGCCAACAGCAACGCGCCGCTGGTTAATTCGGTGAGCCGGACGCACACGCGCTATTCCGACTTCGCCTTCCGGGCCGGGGCGCATTACCGGCACAAACTGGGCAAAGACCTCAGCATCAACCTGGCCAGCGTGTATAGCTTTGGCCACGACCTGCGCGGGCAGCAGTCTGTCGAGCAGGAACAAACCAACGTGGAAGGCACCCTCATCGCGCCGCCATCTACCCTGAGCGACGGACGCGGCAGCACCTCCGTTCCCGCGCTGACCCAGCTCGGAATCAGCCTCGATAACGACAAAAACTGGAGCATCAACCTCGACGCCGCGCGTCAGCAGTGGTCGAATTTCACCAGCTTCGGCCAGCAAAGCACTTCCCTCAACAACACCCTGCGGCTGGGCCTGGGCGGCGAAATCGCGCCCGACCCCGGCTCGGTAGAGCATTATTTCCAGCGGGTAACCTACCGCGCCGGCGTGAACATCGCACAGATGCCGTACCAGCCGGGCGGAAAAACCCTATATGACCGCGCTGTTAGTTGGGGGTTTGCCTTCCCGCTGCCCAACGCTACGCCATTGGAAGCCACCACCTTTAGCCTGGGTTTCACCTACGGCGTGCGGGGCAATACCGATATTCTCAACGCCGCCACGGGCAGCAGCAATGTGCGGGAAAGCTACATCCGCGGGCAGTTGGGCGTGACGCTCAACAACCGCTGGTTCATCAAGCGCCGCTTGCAGTAATGACCAAAAGTCGCCGTTCAGCCATTTGCTGACGGCTAACGACTTTGGGCTTTTTATTGCCTGACAGGGAGTTATACCAAACACATTACCTGTTTAATTCGAAATAGGGACTTACGTAACGTAAACAACTTGCGCGCATTTCGAGAAAGGTGGGGAAATGGGGGCGTGCTGGTGCTGCTGGCCCTGGCGGGCTGCGATAAAAAAGCGGCTACCGGCCCGCTGCTGGTGTACACCGGCCCGCTGATGGAAACCACCAACGTGAATACGCTGGTCAGCGACTCGGCCAAACTCAAGTTTCAGCTCACCGCACCGCTGGAGCAGCAGTTTGAGAACGGGGACGTGATTTACCCCAAGGGCGTGCAGGTGACCTTTTATTCGGCCGACGGCAAAAGAACCGTGGTGAACACGCTGACCGCCAAATACGGCAAAGCCGACAAGGCCAAAAACCTCTACATCATGCGTGGCGACGTGCGGGTCGTTAACGTGCCGCAGGAGCAGCGTCTCAACACCGAAGAGATGTTTTTTGATAAGAGCAAGCAACTGATTTACACCGATTCGGCCATGTTTGTGAAGGTCACGACCCCCACCGAATACGTAGACGGCTACGGGCTGACGGCGAACCAGAATTTTTCGCGCTACAGCATGAAAAAGGTCACGGGCGTATTTGCGGCTCCGGCTCCGGGTGCGGCAACCCCGGCGAAATAGGGCTGCAGCGGCCCCTGACTGGTCAGTTGTTGGTTTGAAAAAGAATGTTCAGTAAAATACCTTCCCATGACTTTCGATAAATCCATGTTGCGCACCATTCTTTTTTCGGTGGGCGTCGCGGCGTTGGTAATTGGTATTTACCAGACGCTGCTGTTCAATAGTATAGCGGATAATTACTGGATTTTTATGGTGGCCATGGCCTGCTGGTTTCCGCTGCTGTACTGGCGGCAACAGGAGCGACTGGCCGCCAAGGTGGCGGAAGAAGAAGCTAAACTGGCCAAAAAGAACCAAACCAAAACCCCCGCCAAATCCAACCGGAAGCGCCGTTAAGGGCTTCTTTTCGGTTGGGGCGGCTGCGGAGCCGGCAGCTGAGGTGGAATCCACAACGGCCTCCCCGAAGGACTTAAAATCAGGCAAAACTTTGATTACCGGTCAAATTCTGGTTATTTTGCGCCTCTTTTGACCTCACTCAATGAATTGTTAGCGGCGGGGTTGCAGTTGTCAGTACGTGCTGACCAACTGTTGCCGGGCCCTCGCAACCACCAACTAACTGACAACCGACTAGGAAAGAATGGCTTTAATTAACACGATACGAGAAAAATCAGGCGTGGCAGTTGGCCTCGTGGCCATTGGCATGCTGCTTTTTATTGTGGGCGGCGACCTGGTGGGCGGCAACAACAAGCTCTTCGGCGGCAACGATACCGTGGTGGGCGAAGTAGCGGGCCAGAAGGTTGAATTTGATGAGTACAACAATGCCCTGGAGCAAGCCAAGCAGGCCTTTATCTCGCAGCAGCAGCGCCAGCCCGACGACCAGGCCATGGGCTACCTGCGCGACCAGGCGTGGAATCAGACCATCTACCGCCTGGCCTTCAAGCCCGAGTGGGAAAAGCTGGGCCTGACTGTGTCGGACGAGGAATTGGTGGACATGGTGCAGGGCGACAACATCAACGCGGGCATCAAGCAAGCTTTTACCGACCAGCAAACCGGCCAGTTCGATAAGGCCAAGCTGATTGACTACCTGAAAAACCTCGACAAGCTGCCCCCCGAAACGCAGGCGGCCTGGTATAATTTCGAAGCCAACCTGCCCGCCGAGCGCCTCGCCAACAAGTACAACGCGCTGCTGAAAAACTCGGTGTACGTGACCACCGCCGAAGCCAAGCGCTTCAACACGCTGCAGAATACCAAGGCCACGGTGAAATACCTGTTCGTGCCCTACGCCAGCATTTCCGATTCGGCCGTGAAAGTGACCGACGCGCAGCTGCAGGCTTATCTGGACAAGAACAAGAGCAAGTACAAGGTAGAAGATGGCCGCTCGGTGGAATACATCACCATCCCGGTGGTGGCTTCGGGCGAAGACAGCACCAGCGTGAAAGCCACGATTGCCGACTTGGCCACCCAATTTGCCTCGGCTCCGGTTGATTCGCTGTTTGTGACGGCCAATTCGGAGCAGCCTTACAACAAAGCCCTCCGCAGCCCCGCCGACCTGCCCGAGGAGCTGCGCAAGCAACTGCCCCTGACGCAGGGCCGCATCTACGGGCCTTTCGCTGAGAACGGCACGTATTCGCTTTATAAAGTAACCGGGGTGAGTGCCGGTAAGGAGTCGGCGGCCCGCGCCAGCCATATCCTCATTAAGGCCGACGCCGCTACGCCCGAAGGCAAAGCGGTTGCCAAAGCCAAGGCTGAGGACATTCTCAATAAAATCAAGGCCGGCGCCGACTTTGGCGCTATGGCTCGTCAGTTTGGTACCGATGGCACCAAGGACCAGGGCGGCGACCTCGGCTGGTTCGGCCAGGGCCGTATGGTGCCCGAGTTCGAGAAAGCCATTTTCGCGGCTACCGCGCCCGGCCTGTTGCCCAGCGTCGTGGAAACGTCGTTCGGCTACCACGTCATCAAAGTAACCGGCGCCCCCACCAAGCAAACCTACCAGGTAGCCGAAGTGAAGAAGAGCATTGCCCCAACCGAAGCCACCCGCGAAACTGCCTACACCAAAGCCCAGCAGCTGAAAGGCGAAGCCACCGACCTGGAGAGCTTCCGCAAGCTGGTGACCAAGGACAAAACCCTGGTGAAGCAGGAGGCTAAAAACCTGGACCGTGGTGCCCGCAGCGTGAACAACCTGCAGAATGCCCGCGAGGTAGTGCGCTGGGCTTTCGGCTTCAACCAGACCGGCGGCGAGACCAAAGTAGGCGACATCTCCGAAGTGTATGAAATTGGCGACCAGTACGTTATTGCGGCCCTCACCGAGGAGCGCTCCAAAGGCACCGCTTCGGTTTCGGCCCTGAAAGAGGAGCTCTCGGCCATGGTGCGCAAAGAGGAAAAGGCCAAGCAAATCATGGCCAAGCTGCCCAAGACCGGTACTTTGGAAGACATGGCTGCCAAGTATGGTGCTACCGCCCAGGTGGGCGTGGCGCCGGACGTAACCCTGGGCCAGGGCAACCTCACCAACGTGGGTTTCGAGCCATTAGCGGTAGGCAAAGCCTTTGGGCTCAAGGCCGGCCAGAAGTCGGCTCCCATCGAAGGCGAGCAGGGCGTGCTGGTAATTGAGCCGGTGAGCGTGAATGCTCCTGCAACTGCCGATGCTACTGCCGTGAAAGCCGTGCAGCAGCAGCTTGCCCAGCAGCGCGCCCAGCAGCAGGATGGCAAAATTTACGAGGCCATCAAAGCCAAGTCAAACGTGAAGGACAACCGCACGAAGTTTTTCTAGGACGTCAATCCTCCGATTTGAAAAGGGCCGTACCTTCGGGAGCGGCCCTTTTTTGTTTTTACGCGTCATTGCCCCGGCCCGCGAAACAAGTGCCTCGCACGAGTGGGTTTGGGGTTGAACGAACCAGCCAAACCCAAGCGTTGATGGCAGGAGTAGGTAGTTTTTAGTTGCTGGATGTCAGTTGGCTGTTGTCAGTTGAAGAGTTATCCAAACAACTGCCAACCAACAACTAACAACTAAAACCAGTTTATGCGTCCGCATTCCCTGATATTAGCCGCCGCTTTGCTGCTTGCCCTTTCGGCGCAGGCGCAGGATTCTTCGAAGGGCTGGACGCCGGTGAGCGGCATCGCGCTGGCCAACGACTACGCCCGCCGCGGGGAGCACGAAAAGACGGTGTTTCTGCTGGAAAAGCTGCCCGGTGCCGAGCAAACGAGCCCCGGCGTGTTCCCCGTGTACCTGGCCTCGCTGCAGGCCCTGAAACGCTACAAAGACGCCGAGAAGCTGGCCAAAAAAGCCACCAAGCAGCACCCGGAAGACGCCACGATGGGCGTGGCCTTGGGGGGAGTGTACGCCATGGCCGGCGATGCGCCCGCCGCCGAGAAGCAGTGGCAGAAAGTGCTGAGCCAGCTCGCACCGCCGCAGGTGCAGCTCGTGGCCGCCGAGTTTAGCCGCCGCGAGCTGCCGCTCTGGGCCGAGCGCACCTACCTGCGCGGCCGCACGCTGGCCAAAAACGACACGGAATACGCCCCCGAGCTGATTCGGCTCTACACCCAAAGCCAGAACCAGGCCCAGGTGCTGGCCGAAACCCTGCGCCTGATTGCGCTCGATGAGAAGCAGCTGCCCTTTGTGCGCAACATGCTGCAAAACGCCCTGCGCGAAGAAAAGGACTTCGATACGCTCGAAAAACTGCTGCTCACGGCCACTCAGGAGCATCCCGAGCAGGCGAGTTACAGCGAGCTGCTGCTGTGGCTGCAAATGCAGCGGCGCGACTTTGCCGGGGCGCTGGTGCAGGCCCGCGCGCTAGACCGGCGCGGGCGCGGCGCAGGCATCCGGGTGATGGAGCTGGCTGCCATCGCGCAGCAGAACAAGGACTACGAGAGCGCCATCGAAGGCTTTGGGTACGTGGCCCGCGAATACCGCGCCGGCCCCTATGGCAACCTGGCCCGCCAGCGCCTGCTCCAGGCCCGCGAGGCGCAGGTGCGCGAAACGTACCCGGTGGATTTGACCAAGGTGCGGGCTTTGGTCGCCGACTACGAGTCGCTGCTGACCGAGCAGGGCCGGACTCCCGATACGGCGCCGGTGCTCCGCAACCTGGCCAACCTGCACGCCTTCCAGCTGAATGACCGCGCCAGGGCCATGACCTTGCTGCAGGAAATAATCGATATGCCCCGCGCCGGCAACGACGTGGTGGATGAAGCCAAGGTGACGCTTGGCGACCTGTATTTGCTGAAAGCGGAGCCCTGGGAGGCCACGCTGCTGTATTCGCAGGTGGAAAAGTCGCACAAGGACTCGCCGCTGGGCTACGAGGCCAAGCTGCGCAATGCCCGTCTGAGCTACTACGCTGGCGACTTCAAGCTCGCCCAGAGCCACCTCGACATCCTGAAAGAAGCCACCACCCGCGAAATTGCCAACGACGCCATGCAGCTCTCGCTGCTGATTCAGGACAACACCGTGGAAGACACGCTGGGGCTGGGCCTGCGGGCTTTTGCCGCCGTGGAGCAGCTCGTGTTTCAGAATAAGATTAGCGAGGCCATCACGGGCCTGGACCAGCTGCTGGAGAAATTCCCCGGTCACCCCCTCTCCGACGACACCTATTACCTGAAAGCCCAGCTACAGCGCCGCACCGGGGATTTTGCCGCCGCCACGGCCACGCTCGAACGCATCACCAACAACCCCAAATACGACGTGCTGAGCGACGACGCCCTGTTTTTGCTTGCCCGCATTCAAGAAGAAGACCTCAAGGACAAGGCCAAAGCTCAGGAGCTCTACAACCAGGTAATCACCAAATATCCCGGCAGCATCTACGTGGCCGAGGCCCGCAAGCGCTTCCGCAAGCTACGCGGCGACGGGGTGTAGGTTTTTTAGGGTAGGAGGGTGTGCGGGCAAGAGGGTAAGAAGGATTCCAAACGCACTATACCGACTATTTTTTCGGCAGTTGCTCGGAAGCAGCTAAAGCCATTTCGGAGTCTTTTTGCGGGCTCTTTCAATTCTCTAAAAACCGCCTTGAGTGGATGGGAATTGAACGTGAAGCAAGGTGGAGAAAGGATTCCAAAAAACAGTAGGGTAGAATAGCAAACTCATGCCCTCTTACCCCCACACCCTCCTACCCTAAAAAACCTATCCGAAGAACACGAACATTACGACCAGGGCCAGGATAAACACCACGTACATCAACCCATCGGAAAGAATGTACTGGCGGTACTTGCGGTAAAATTCCTGGAGCTGACGCATGGATTACGGCGGGTGGGTGCCGGGCACCAAAGATAAGTCCGCCGGGACGGGGGAGGGGTTTGGTCGTACTTTTGAAGTCATTTCTACGACGTATCAAATGCCCATATCCGCTAGTAAGCGCTGGAATTATATCCCCGAACCGGACCCGCAACGGGTCAACCGCTTGGCTGAGGCCCTCTTCATTGCCCCTGAAATAGCGGACCTGCTGGTGCAACGCGGCATTGACACGCCCGCCGCCGCCGCCGCCTTCTTCCACCCCGACCTGCGCCAGCTGCCCAATCCGCTGCTGATGCGCGACATGGACCGCGCCGTGGCCCGCCTCAGCCGCGCCCTCAACGAAGGCGAAAAGGTGGTGGTGCTGGGTGACTACGACGTGGACGGCATCACGTCGGTGGCCACGGTGATGAGCTACCTCACGCCTTTGTTTGGCGCCGAGCGGCTGCGTGACTACATCCCGGACCGCTACACCGAAGGCTATGGCATCTCCGAAAAGGCCATTGACTTTGCCGCTGCTAATGGTTTCACGCTCATTGTCGCGCTCGACTGCGGCATTAAAGCCGTGGAACAGGTGGCGTATGCGACCAGCAAGGGCGTCGATTTCATTATTTGCGACCACCACCTGCCCGGCGACGAGCTGCCGGCCGCCGTGGCCGTGCTCGACCCCAAGCGCGCTGATTGCACGTACCCGTACAAAGAGCTTTCGGGCTGCGGCGTGGGCTTCAAGCTGATGCAGGCCCTGGGCGAGCATTTGGGCCTGCCCGAAGCCCCGCTGCACGACCTGCTGGACCTGGCCACCGTGAGCATTGCCGCCGACGTGGTGCCTATTACGGGTGAAAACCGGATTCTGGCCGCCCACGGGCTCCGCCGCTTCAACGAGGACGCGCAGTTGCTGCGTCCCGGCTTGGCGGCCCTGCGCGAGCTGGCCACCCTGCGCGAAGGCGCGTTGGGCATCAGCAGCCTTATTTTCGGCTTCGCGCCGCGCATCAACGCGGCCGGCCGCATGGGCGACGCCCGCCGCGCCGTGGCCATGCTGCTGGCCCCCGACCAGCAGGAAGCCCGCTACACCGCCGAAGTGGTGGACCAGATGAACCAGCAGCGCCGCGGCTCCGACCAGCAAACCACTCAGGAAGCCCTGGATATGATTTCCGGCAGCCCCACCCTGCAAAACGCCCGCGCCACTGTGCTCTATAAAGCCGACTGGCACCAGGGCGTGCTCGGCATCGTGGCCTCACGCTGCCTCGACCAGTACTACCGCCCCACCGTCATTCTCACCCAGCGCGATGGCAAGGCCACCGGCTCGGCCCGGTCCGTGGCCGGGTTTGATGTGCACAGTGCCCTCGAAGCCTGCGCGCATTTGCTGGACCAGTATGGTGGGCACCGGGCCGCCGCCGGCCTCACGCTCAAAGTAGAAAACGTGCCCGCTTTCCAGCGCCTCTTCGAGGAAGTGGTGGCCGACACTCTTACCACCGAGCACCTGGTGCGCCCGGTAGAAATAGCCGCCACTTTGCCATTGGGGCGCATCAACGAAGATTTTTTTGGCGAGCTGCACCGCATGGAGCCTTTTGGTCCCGGCAACCCCAACCCGGTGTTTGCCTCGCAGCGGCTGGTGGCGGTGCCGCACAGCGCCCGCGTAGTAGGGCAGGGACACCTCAAGCTGCGTCTGGCCTCAGCCGATGCCCAGGGCCCGGCCGTGGATGCCATCGGGTTTGGCCTGGCCGATTACCTGTCCGAAATCGAGCAGGGCCAGCCCTTCAGCGCCTGCTACACCGTGGAGTTGAACGAGTACCGCGGCCAGCGCAGTGTGCAGCTGCGTCTGCTGGACGTGCGCTGGGAGTAAGCAAACTTCTGGTACAAACACAAAAGGCAATGCCCGTGACTGATTCAGTCACGGGCATTGCCTTTTGTACCAACTGCTCGGCGCTATTCCGCTGGCATAGGGCGCGTGCGGAAGTAAAAGGTGCTGGTTTTGGCTTTGCCGTCGGGCTTGCGGGTACGCTGGATGTAGTCACCGGGCACCAGCAGCCACGTGCCGCTCTGTCTTATTCCCGAAGAACTGTATTTGGTGGTGGTGTACTCAAACAGCTCTAATCGGACCAGCTGGTCCTGCACGTAGCGTTCGGTTAGCCAGAGTCGGCCATCTTGTGCCCGGTATTCGATTTTCTCGATTTTGGTGCCGGTGGTTTTGTGCTTGATTGTATGCACTTTAAGTGGGACACGCCCGGAATGAGAAGAACTATAGCTTACAATTTTGCGGCGTAGCCCCCGGATTCCGGTAAACGAAGCACTGAAATTCCGCAGTGACGCTTCGTTATCGCTACGGTAAACGGCGGCTTTGGCCAGCACCGAATCGCGTGCGGCCGTGTACTGGGCTGTGGTTGGCGTTAGTTCCGAAGTTGCTTCGGCGGCCAATTGGGCCTGGGCCGGTGCCCCCAGTGCGAGCAGTCCTGCTGCCCCGATAACTAGACGTTTTGAGAACATAAAACAGAATGTGGTAGAAAATGCCCGAAAGATATACCCGGATTAGCGTTGCCGCATAACCTGCCACACCCACCACAGCAGCGGCAGTTGCAGCGGCAGCCGCGCCCACGCCGCCCAGCCCGGAATGCCGAGCTGCTCGTGAACCAGCGCCATGTACACGTTGGCCGGAAACACGGCTACGAGTAGGGCCAGCAGGCCCCAGCCCGCCACGCGCCGGGTGCGGGCAAACAGCAGCCCCAGCCCGCCCAGAATCTCAAAAAAGCCACTTACGTACACCAGGGCCAGGGGCTGCGGTAGTAGCGGCGGCATGATGGCCAGGTACGTAGCCGGATGCAAAAAATGCCACAGGCCGGCCGCCACGAAAAGCAGGGCCAGCGTATAGCGGCTAAAAAGCTGGAGTGTCATATACCCGCAAAGGTGGGTCCGAAAGGCGGGGCATCAGTCGTGGCGCCCGTTCGCGAGCCTAGGGCGTGAGGACATTAAGAAATGAGTTATTCATCTAAGCCAATCAAGTGCTGCTCCGATATGCCAGAACGCGAGGAAGGAAACGATGGTCTTCTCGTAGCGGGTGGCCAAGCGGCGATACTGCTTCATGCGTCCGAAAAAGCGTTCGATTTTGTTGCGGTCGCGGTAGGCATTCTCGTCCAGGGGCAGCGGTTGGGTGCGGTTGGGGTGGCTGGGGATGACGGCTTGAATACCGCGTTGAGCGCAATAGGCGCGGGTTTGGTCGCTGTCGTAGGCCGTGTCGGCCACTACCTGGCCCACGTCGAGGCCGTCGAGCAGGGGCAGCGCCTGCGGGCTGTCGCCGGCCTGGCCGGGGGTGGCGAGCAGGCGCACCGCGTTGCCCAGCGACTCGACGCAGGCGTGAATTTTGGTGCTCATCCCGCCCCGGCTGCGGCCGAGGCACTCGGTCTGAGCGTCGCTTTTTTTTGGCCCGCCGCGTGCTGGTGCGCCCGCACGATGGTCGAGTCGAGCAGCACCCAGTCCAGCTCCGGCGCTTGGACGACCTGGAAAAGGCGGCGCCAGACGCCTTTTTCGGCCAGCCGGCGGAAGCGTTTGCGGGCCGTGTCGGACTTGCCGAAGCGTTCGGGCAGGTCGGCCCACGGGCAGCCGGTGCGCATTATCCACACCACAGCGTTGAAAAACAGCCGGTTATCGACGGCCGTCGCCCCGCCATCGGCGGCCTTGCCGGAGAGGTGCGGGGCAACCAGGGCCCAGGTAGCATCAGAAATTTCGTGACGGCGCATGCTGAAAAGTAAATAAGCAGTAAAC
>NZ_JNLX01000060.1 GCF_000715495.1 Hymenobacter sp. IS2118
CGCCGCGTGGCGTAGCTGGGGAGAAGCAGGAGAAGCTGTTAAGTAGTAATAAATGCCACTATAGAATTAGTTAGCTAAACGGAGCCGCCCATATTCTGTAGGCATATCGGACCGATGCCATACTTGATAGAAATCGAATTAGTTAATGTTTTGCCACAAGCAAAGCAAGAGCCTGTTTCTACCCCGGATGAAAACTCAATCATTTTTCGCCCCCTCACAAATTCACAAAAGAGTATTGCAAAAGGCTTCGCCCCATCAATATTTTGAATAAAACGGCCCTGTTCATTAACACTCCCAATTCGGTTAGCTAGAGATTTACTGTAAATGCGAACCTTACTGGTTGAGTTGGCTAACTCACCTTCTTGTAAGTGAAAAACAATAGTATATTTCTCCTTGTGCGCAGCAGTTAGGGTAATTGTTGGGAAGTCAATACTAGCACTAGTGATATGATAGTTAGTAGGGACTTTAATAGAGGTAATTTTTTTATGAAGCTCAAATTTCCTCAATCCAAGCAAGAAGGTAATTACATGCCCACCATAGTATTCTAAAGCTTGATTTGCTAAAAAATGCAAATTATAAGTCTGTTGGCTATCATGGTTGAATTTTGTTGCGATGTCTCTTGCGATAGGGTCAGCCATCTTACCGCAAAGATTGCTTGCTTGCTGGTGAGTGAAAAAGGAAGGCAGATTCTTATTTGCAAATTCAACTGTTGTTACAGGCTCTGTGAATAAGTTTTTCTCAAATATTAATACATTGATTCTTTTTATAGAATCCAAAGAAGAGTTGTTAATAGCTGATTTGTCAGCGTCTTTCAAATGCTTCGTGAAGGGATTAAATGTTTTGCGGCGTAGCCTGTCTTCTGCATTGAAAGCACGTACCTCCGCCATCATTGCTCGGCTTTGAGCTTCAGAAGCTTTAATTTTCTCTTCTAGCTTATCAATCTTTTTTTGAAGAATGTCTCGGTATTTCTGAGCTTCAACTTTGGTTTTACTGGCAGCTATTGCTGCTCCAAGCCGAGACACCTCCGCCATCTCTTTCTCGTGCCTTCGTGATGCTTCCTCTTCTGGACTGCTGGAAGTCTTATTGCTAGGTGCCCTTGGCTTATGAACCTCTTTCCCAGGTATTACATCAAGTTCTTTACGAAGTTGCACTATCCGCTTTCTGTGCGGCCGAGCTTCAGCAGATGTATTGCTAGCTCTAATGGCAGTACGTAAAAGAGAGATTTCTGCAAGAATTTCCTCAGCGTTTTTAATCATAGTCTTTGAATTAAAAATGGCTTCGAACTCCTTACATATTTCGCCGGTACTGCCCGCCAACCTCAAACAACGCGTTCGTAATCTGGCCCAGTGAGCAAAATTTCACGGTTTCCATCAGCTCGTCAAACAGGTTGCCGTTGGCCACGGCGATTTGCTGGAGCTGCTTGAGGCGCGCCGGCGTTTGGGCCGCGTTGCGCTGGTGCAGCAGGATGAGCATGTCGATTTGGTACTGCTTTTCCTCCTCCGTGGCGCGGATGACTTCGGCTGGCACCACCGTGGGCGAGCCCGTGGACGAGAGGAAGGTATTCACGCCGATGATGGGGTACTCGCCGGTGTGCTTCAGCATCTCGTAGTGCATGCTTTCCTCCTGGATTTTGCCGCGCTGGTACATCGTTTCCATTGCGCCGAGCACGCCGCCGCGCTCCGTGATGCGGTCGAATTCGAGCAGTACCGCCTCTTCCACCAGCTCGGTCAGCTCCTCGATAATGAAGGAGCCTTGCAGCGGGTTTTCATTCTTGGCCAGTCCCAGCTCGCGGTTGATGATGAGCTGAATGGCCATGGCCCGGCGCACCGATTCCTCGGTGGGCGTGGTGATGGCCTCGTCGTAGGCGTTGGTATGCAGCGAGTTGCAGTTGTCGTAGATGGCATACAGCGCCTGCAACGTGGTGCGGATGTCGTTGAAGTCGATTTCCTGCGCGTGCAGGCTGCGGCCCGAGGTCTGGATGTGGTACTTCAGCATTTGGCTGCGGGCGTCGGCGCCGTACTTCAGCTTCATGGCCTTGGCCCAGATGCGGCGCGCCACCCGCCCAATCACGGCGTATTCCGGGTCGATGCCGTTGGAGAAGAAGAAGCTCAGGTTGGGCGCGAAGTCGTTCACGCTCATGCCCCGGCTCACGTAATATTCCACGAACGTGAAGCCGTTGCTCAGCGTCAGGGCCAGCTGCGTAATCGGGTTGGCCCCCGCCTCGGCAATGTGGTAGCCCGAAATCGAAACGGAGTAGAAATTCCTTACCCGCTCGGTGATGAAATACTGCTGCACGTCGCCCATCAACCGCAGGGCAAACTCGGTGCTGAAAATGCAGGTATTCTGCGCCTGGTCTTCCTTTAGAATGTCGGCCTGCACGGTGCCGCGCACCTGCGTCAGCGTCTTAGCCTTGATGGCGGCGTACACGTCGGCGGGCAGCACCTGGTCGCCGGTCACGCCCAGCAGCATGAGGCCCAGGCCGTCGTTGCCGGCCGGCAATTCGCCCTGGTAGTGGGGGCGGGGCTGCCCGTAGCCAGCGTACAGCGCGTCCATTTTCGCGCTCACCTCGTCTTCCAGCCCGTTTTCGCGGATGTATTTCTCGCAGTTCTGGTCGATGGCCGCGTTCATGAAAAACGCCGCCAGCGTGGCCGCCGGCCCGTTAATGGTCATCGAAACCGACGTGCTCGGGGCGCTCAAGTCGAAGCCCGAATACAACTTCTTGGCGTCGTCGAGGCAGGCGATGCTCACGCCCGCGTTGCCGATTTTGCCGTAGATGTCGGGCCGGTGGTCGGGGTCCTCGCCATAGAGCGTCACCGAGTCGAAGGCCGTGCTCAGGCGCTTGGCCGGCAAGCCCATGCTCACGTAGTGGAAGCGGCGGTTGGTGCGCTCCGGCCCGCCCTCGCCGGCAAACATCCGCGTGGGGTCCTCACCCTCGCGCTTGAACGGGAACACGCCCGCCGTGTACGGAAACTCGCCGGGGAAATTCTCCTGCATCGCCCAGCGCAGCCGGTCGCCCCAGCCCGAATAGCGCGGCACCGACACCTTCGGTATCATATTGCCCGACAGCGACTTGGTATGCGTCTGCACCTTAATCTTCTTGCCCCGCACCTCATACACGTACTCCGGGTCGCGGTAATTCTGGAGGGTGGCTTCCCAGTTTTCCAGCAACGCCTGGCTGTCGGCATCCAGCCGGCGCAGCTGCGTCTGCTTGTTCTTGGTAAATTCCTCGATGGTGCTTTCCGAGCTGTTTTTATCGGCGCGGTAGTGCTCCTCCAGTTTGGCAAAGGCTCCGGCCACCTCAGCAATATTGGCCTGCTCGCGCACCCGCTGGTCGTAGGCGCGGTTGCTCTCCGCAATTTCCGACAGGTAGCGGGTGCGGCTCGGCGGGATGATGTAGATTTTCTCCGAATCCTCCACGCTGGTTTCCAGGTGCGAGGCGAAGGTGGCCCCGGTTTTGGTTTCCAGCATCTTCAGCACCGCCCGGTACAGCCGGTTCATGCCGGGGTCGTTGAACTGCGAGGCAATCGTGCCAAACACCGGCATCTGGTCGGTGGCCGTGTCCCACAGCCCGTGGTTGCGCTGGTACTGCTTGCGCACGTCGCGTAGCGCATCCAGCGCCCCGCGCTTATCAAACTTGTTCAGCGCAATCACATCCGCAAAATCGAGCATGTCGATTTTCTCCAGCTGCGTGGCCGCGCCGTACTCCGGCGTCATCACGTACAGGCTGGCGTCGGAGTGCTCAATAATCTCGGTATCGCTCTGGCCGATGCCCGAAGTCTCCAGAATAATCAAATCGTAATTCGCGGCCTTCACCACGTCCACCGCGTCCTGCACGTAGCGCGACAGCGCGAGGTTGCTCTGGCGCGTGGCTAGGCTGCGCATGTACACCCGCGGCGAGTTGATGGCATTCATCCGAATGCGGTCGCCGAGCAACGCCCCGCCTGTCTTGCGCTTGCTGGGGTCCACCGAAATAATGGCGATGGTCTTCTCCGGGAAGTCCATCAGAAACCGCCGCACCAACTCATCCACCAGCGACGACTTGCCCGAGCCGCCCGTGCCGGTAATGCCGAGAATGGGAGCTGTTTTATTAGCTGTTAGCTCAGAGCTGTTCGCTGATAGCTTCTCGTCAGAACGGGAGCTATCAGCTAACAGCTGTTGGCTAAAAGCTCTTTTAAACTCCTCGGGGAAGTTTTCCGCCGCCGAAATCAGGCGGCCGATGCTGCGGGCGTCCTTCTCCTTGACGTGGCTGGCCTCACCGTTCAGGTTCTGGCCCGTGGGGAAGTCGGCTTGTTCCAGCAGGTTGTTAATCATGCCTTGCAGGCCCATCGCGCGGCCATCATCGGGCGAGTAGATGCGGGTGATGCCATAGTCCATTAGGTCGGCAATTTCGGTGGGCAGAATCACGCCGCCGCCGCCGCCGAAGAGCTTGATGTGGCCCGCGCCACGCTCCTGCAGCAAGTCGTGCATGTACTTGAAGTACTCATTGTGCCCGCCCTGGTAACTGGTAATGGCAATGGCCTGTGCATCCTCCTGAATGGCGCAGTCCACAATTTCCTGCACCGAGCGGTTGTGCCCGAGGTGAATAACCTCCGCGCCGCTGCTCTGAATGATGCGGCGCATGATGTTAATAGCCGCATCGTGCCCGTCGAACAAAGCGGCGGCGGTGACGATGCGAACGTGGTTCTTCGGTTTGTAGGGCGCGGTGGGAGCGGGGTGCATATAAATTAGAAGGCAGAGTTGAAGTCCGCCGTTAGGGAGCGTGAAAAACGTGTACGAAGGTACGGAATATGCCCCGGCGGGGTGGCCGGAGAAACAAATTCGAAAGCGGTTTTGCACAGAGCTCACAGAGTTAAAAGAGTTTTTGGGTGTTCCAAACTCTTTTAACTCTGTGCGAAAATTTCTTCGGCGCGGTTACTACCGCAACTTCCGCAAATCCAGCGCAAACCCTACCAGCACGTTCTCGCCCGAAAGCTCCCGCTCAAAGCTCTGCACGGTTTCATAACCAACCTGCCCGGTGCGGAAAATATAGGCCGTTTCATCATCGCAGGAAAGTAGCCAGCCCAGTGCAGTACCGTTGGCGCGGTACTCTTCCAACTTGGCCAGCAGTACCTTCAACGAGTCGGTTTTGGACCGCAGTTCCACTACAAACGGCGGGCAGATGTGCGCGAATTTCTCCTGCTGCTCGGGGCTCAGCGCGTTCCACTGCGCGGCTGGCACCCAGGAGGCATCAGGCGAGCGCACGGCCCCGTTGGGCAGCGTGAAACCTGCGTTGGAATCGAAAATTTCGCCGGCTTCGGGGTGCATGTTCCACCAAGCGTAAAGTTGACCGATGAGCCGAGCGTTACGCTTGCCGGTGAGCGAGAAGGTAGGAGCCATAATCAGGATTTCTTGCTGGGCATTGCGCTCGATGCGCCATTTGCGGTGCTGCTGGCAGAAGGCGAAGAACTCCTCCTCGCTCATGCGGCTCATGTAGGGGTCGTCCAAAACCAAAGGCTCGTCGGCAAAAAGCGGGTTCATGATAAAGGGCTCGTTGGTGAAGTAGCAAGTTACGGTCGAAACGATTGGCCGAGGCTGCGTAAAAACGCAAAACGAAAACAGCCGGACCGCCACTACTGGCGGCCCGGCTGTTGCAGTTGGGGCGGCAGCTACTTACGATGTAGCCGCCCGCTGTCGGGTGTTGTTCGCGGTTCTGAGCGCGGGCAAGCGCTACACTTTCACGTCGTAGCGGTCGAGCATCATCACCTTGTCCCAGGCCTTCACGAACTGCTTCACGAAGCGCTTGTGGCCATCGGCCCCGGCGGCATACACTTCGGCCACGGCGCGCAACTGACTGTTGGCCCCGAACACGAGGTCGGCGCGGGTGGCCGAGTAGCGGTTTTTACCCGAAGCGCGGTCGGTGAGCCAGAAGGTCATGCCGCGCGAGTCCGACTTCTTCCAGTCATAGTCGGTGCTGGTGAGCACGGTGAAGAAGTCGTTGCTCAGCACGCCCACCCGGTCGGTGAAGATGCCGTGGGCGGAGCCGTCGTGGTTGGCGTTCATGGCGCGCAGGCCGCCGGTGAGCGCCACCCACTCGGGGGTGGTGAGCGAGAGCAGCTGCGCCTTGTCGAGGAAAATTTCCTCGGGCGCAACGCCCTGCGAAATCTTATTAAAATCCTGGTCGAGGTAGTTGCGGAAGCCGTCGGCCACCGGCTTCAGCCAGGTAAACATTTCGATATCGGTGAGTTCCTGCGTCGTATCGCGGCGGCCCGGCGTGAAAGGCACCGCAGTGGCCACGCCCGCATCAGCGGCCGCTTTTTCGAGCGCTGCGCAGCCGCCCAGCACGATAAGGTCGGCGAGCGATACGCGCTTGCCGCTGTGGTCTTTGCTGTCCTTGTCCGGGCCGTTGAACTCCTCCATTACCGATTGCAGGGCCGCGATAACGGGCACCGTACGGCGGTTCACTTCCCAGTCCTTCTGCGGCGCCAGCGCCAGGCGGCCACCGTTGGCCCCGCCGCGCTTGTCGCTGCTACGGTGCGTAACCGCCGCCGAAAAAGCGGTGTACACCAGGTCCGAAGCGGAAATATCTGAAGCCAGAATCGACTTTTTCAGCGCCTCAATGTCCGCCGCGTCGATTATGGTATAATCGGCCACCGGAATGGGGTCCTGCCAAAGCAAGTCGTTCTCGTTCACCTTTTCGGGGCCGAGGTAGCGCTCGCGCGGGCCCATGTCGCGGTGGGTCAGCTTGTACCACGCCTTGGAGAAAGCCTGGGTGAAGGCGTCGAAATCGCCGAGGAACTTCTCGCACACCTTGCGGTATTCGGGGTCTTCCTTCAGGGCGATGTCGGAGGTCATCATCATCAGGTCGTTCATCTGGCCTTCGATGTGCGCGTCGGGCGTTTTGGGGGCGTTTTTGTCCACCGGGGTCCACTGTAGCGCGCCGGCCGAGCTCTTGGTCTGCTCCCAGTCAAACTTGAACAGGTTGATGAGGTAGTCGTTATCCCACTGCGTTGGGTTGGGCGTCCAGCTGCCCTCAATGCCGTTGGTGCTCGTGTTTTCGGCGTTGCCCTTGCCCTTGGGGTTGTGCCAGCCCAGGCCCATCTGCTCCATGGGCGCAATCTCGGGCTGCACGCCAATTTCGGCGGCCGGCACCATGCCGTGGCTTTTGCCGAAGGCGTGGCCGCCGGCAATCAGGGCCACGGTTTCCTCGTTGTTCATGGCCATGCGGGTAAACGTAATCCGAATGTCGCGGGCCGAGCCCAGCGGGTCGCCCTTGCCGTAAGGGCCTTCGGGGTTTACGTAAATCAGGGATTGGTGGGAGGCCGCCAGCGGGTTTTCCAGGTCGTAGTCGGCATCGCCGTTGCGGCCGCGCCAGCGCTTGTCGCGGCTTACCATTTCGTCGGGGGTGTGTTTCTTATGCCCGTCCCATACTTCCGGGCCCCAGTAAGTGCCGTTATCGGCCTCCCAGGCATCTTGGCGACCGCCGGCGAAGCCGTAAGTAGGGAAGCCCATGATTTCCAGCGCGCAGTTACCCGTCAACACAATGAGGTCGGCCCACGAAAGGGCGCTGCCGTACTTCTGCTTGATGGGCCAGATGAGGCGGCGCGACTTGTCGGTGTTGCCGTTGTCCCACCAGCTGTCGATGGGGGCAAAGCGCTGCAAGGCTTCCCCGGCGCCGCCCCGGCCGTCGGCAATGCGGTAGGTGCCGGCCGAGTGCCAGGCCATGCGAATCATCTGCGGCCCGTAGTTATTGTAGTCCGACGGCCACCAATCCACCGAAGTAGTGAGGAAGGTTTTGATTTCGGTTTTCAGCGCCTCCAGGTCGATGCTGTTGAATGCTTCGGCATAGTTGAAGTCGTCGCCGAGCGGGTTGGCCTGCGGGCCATTCTGGTGCAGCTGCTCCACTTTCAGCCGGTTGGGGTACCAGTCGGAGAGGGCGGGCGGCGTGCCCTGCACGCCGCCGATGCGGTCGCCGCCAAAGGGGCATTGACCGCCCATCTCGAATGTTGTGGTGTCGGTTTTATCGTTGCTTATGGGTTTCATTCTGGATTCTTCTAGAGTGGGTCTTTTTAACCAAACGCATGTTTTGGTTTAACTGTTTTGCGATTTTATCACCGAAAGGTTTTCTGCTTCTGTAACTCCAGTAGGATATTTTTTGTCTGTGTCTGCGCATGTAGCTCGCTCTTCGTGGCGGATATTTCTGGATGAGTCATCCAATACGAAAAGAGGGAAAGTACGTGAAGCAACCTGCCGCACAGACACTGCCAGAGTCCGTAGCTTAAACAGATATACCGCTAAAAGGATGCTGAATATTGACGCAGCGCCTGGTATCGTTTATTGTAATAGCCTACAATTTGAGGAAGGCCAAAACGCGCTTTTGACTGTTATACCGGGGCCAACCGCTACGCTTGCTACTAATCAATAAATGAGGATGAAACCACCCGAACTAAGCCCGGCCGACATTGACCGCATCATCGAAATGGCCTGGGAAGACCGTACGCCGTTCGAAGCCATTGAAGCGCAATTCGGCCTGCCCGAGGCCGAAGTTATCAAGCTGATGCGGCGGGAAATGAAGGCTTCTTCGTGGCGCATGTGGCGGGCCCGCGTGCAGGGCCGGGCCACCAAGCACCGCGTCAAAAGCGCCGTCGATGACGCCCGCTTTAAGTCCACGCTGCAGAAAAATATCACTTTCAACAAGATTTCCAAGCGCCGGTAGCACCCCGCGCGGCGGCGTAAACGCAAACAGCCGGGCTCCCTGAATAGGAAGCCCGGCTGCTTTGATTTTGCGCGGTAAACTAGTTGTTCTCCAGTGCCTTCACGCCGGCTTCGGCCACGGCATGGTCGTCTTCCACGGTGCTGCCCGATACGCCGATGGCGCCCATTACCCCCCCGCTGCGTCCCTTGATGGGGATGCCGCCGGGGAAGGTGATGAGGCCGCCGTTGGAGTGCTCAATACCGAAAAGCGAGCCGCCGGGCTGCGACAACCCGCCGATAGCGCCGGTGGGCATGTCGAAAAAGCGGGCCGTCTTGGCTTTCTTGATGGAGATGTCGAGCGAGCCGAGCCAGGCGTCGTCCATGCGAATGAAGGCGACGAGATTGGCCCCGGCATCTACCACGGCAATGTTCATCTTCACGTTCATGGCCACGGCTTTCTGGTGGGCGGCCTTGAGGGCCAACTGCGCTTGTTCTAAGGTGATTCCCATGAGATTGTTGGATTTGAAAGAAAAAAGGTTCCCTGTCACAACGGCTTTCGACCCGGCATGTTCACTTTCAAGCAGTATTTGCGCAGCTGCAACCCGGCTTTCTGGCACAGGCTGCCGAAGCATTTTGTCGGATGCTGGCTGTTAAATCCTCCGCTTCACTCGCGGGTATTTACCCAAATGCTACGGGCGGGCTCAGGGCAAGGCGCCACGCCAGGGCCACCAGCACGGCTAGTCCCACCAGCCCCCAGGCCACGTTGGTGGGGAGCGCACGCCGCACGGTTTCGGAAAACGTTTCATTCAAACAACCCGCCGCCATTGGCAGGAGTAGCAAGCCCATTGCCAGCAGATGCAACACTTCCTGGATGGATAGGTAGGGCAGCTTGGCTACCGAAATAAACAGCCCGCCAACCACCCAAGGCACTATTAAGGTTGAAAATACCATCAGCTTGCGGTTGAAATGGCGCATCACCGTTCGCGAATCGTGGGCCTGCAGGAAGGCAACCGCCCCGAAATAGCCCAACCCCAGCTGAACCAGCCCCGCCAGACCGGCCAAAATATAGTCGAGCACCTTGCCCATTTTGAACAGCCAATCCGGAACATAGTAAAAACCTGAGTGCGTAAATGTGTCGGCCAGCAGCGCGCCAAATACGGCATTGCAGCTGTGGAAAGTGAGCCACAGCAACAGGAGCTTGAACAGGCCGCGCTGCGCGCGGGCATACCGCCAGAACCACACGAACGCGGCCAAGCCCACCACCAGGCAGAGGGCCGGCCCCACGGCATATACCGTCACCACGGCCTTGCGCCACCACTCATTATCAGCCATGGTGTAAACCACACGGCTGGGCGTCCACATGCCGCGCAGGTGCCAAAACCGGGATAATCCAAACTTCGCGGCATCGTGCAGGCCCCACACCAGATAGTACGTGAGGATGTACAGGGCGGCCCCGTTGAAGGCGGCAACCAAAAATTTGGATTTGTCTGTTTCGGAAGAAATAGCAGCAGGCGTAGTGGTTTCCGATTGCATGAGCAAGTGGTGAAATGGATGCCAAAAAGGGCAACCAGCAAAACTAAGAACCTGAAATCATAAAACCAGCTATAGCATAGTATTCGCCCCAGGGCCATCGGCTGGCTTTTGCGCCCCGTGCTTCGTACCTTCGCGGACTGAAAAACCGCCTCCTGTGAAGAATATCCGCAACTTTTGCATCATTGCCCACATCGACCACGGGAAAAGTACCCTGGCCGACCGCCTGTTGGAGTTTACCAGCACCGTGGCCAAGCGCGACATGCAGGCCCAACTGCTCGACAACATGGACCTGGAGCGCGAGCGCGGCATCACCATCAAGAGCCACGCCATTCAGATGCAGTACCCCTACAAAGGGGAAATCTACACGCTGAACCTGATTGACACGCCCGGCCACGTCGACTTTAGCTACGAAGTGAGCCGTAGCATTGCCGCCTGCGAAGGCGCTTTGCTGATTGTGGATGCTTCGCAGGGCATTGAGGCCCAGACGATTTCCAACCTGTACCTCGCCATCGGGGCCAATCTGGAAATCATTCCGGTGCTCAACAAAATCGACCTGCCGCACGCTATGCCGGAAGAGGTGACCGACGAAATCGTGGACCTGATTGGTTGCGAGCCCGGCGATATCCTGCACGCCTCAGGCAAAACCGGCATCGGTATCGAAGCCATCCTCAACGCCATCTGCGACCGGATTCCGGCCCCTAAAGGCGACCCGGAAGCTCCTTTGCAGGCGTTGATTTTCGACTCGGTTTTCAACTCCTACCGGGGCATCGAAGTCCTGTTCCGCATCAAAAACGGCACCATGCGCAAAGGCGACAAGGTGAAGTTTATGGCCACGGGGAAGGAATACGGGGCCGACGAAATCGGTATTTTGGGCCTCAACCAGGAGCCGCGCCAGGAAATGAGCGCCGGCAACGTGGGCTACCTCATCTCGGGCATCAAGGAAGCCCGCGAGGTGAAAGTGGGCGACACGATTACGCACGTGGCGCGCCCTACCACCGAAGCTATTCAGGGCTTTGCCGATGTGAAGCCAATGGTGTTCGCCGGTATTTACCCCGTCGAAACCACCGAGTACGAAGAGCTGCGCTCTTGCATGGAAAAGCTGCAGCTCAACGACGCCTCGCTGGTGTGGGAGCCCGAAACGTCGGTGGCGCTGGGCTTCGGCTTCCGCTGCGGCTTTCTGGGCATGCTGCACATGGAAATTGTGCAGGAGCGCCTGGAGCGCGAGTTCAACATGACGGTGATTACCACGGTGCCGAGCGTGCAGTTCCACGCCATCGGCACCAAGGACCAAATGCTGACCATCAACGCGCCGAGCGAGATGCCGGACCCGAACATGATAAAGCTCATCGAAGAGCCCTTCATCAGGGCCCAGATTATCACAGCTTCGGACTACGTGGGCCCCATCATCACGCTGTGCATGGACAAGCGCGGCATTATCAAGGGCCAGTCCTACCTCACCTCCGAGCGGGTGGAAATGACCTTTGAGCTGCCGCTGTCCGAAATTGTATTCGACTTCTTTGATAAGCTTAAAACCATCAGCCGCGGCTACGCCTCGCTCGACTACGAGCTGATTGGCTTCCGCGAAGCCGACATGGTGAAGCTGGACGTGATGCTGAACGGCGAAAAAGTGGACGCCCTCTCGGCCATCGTGCACCGCTCCAAGAGCTACCAGTGGGGCAGCCGCCTCTGCGAGAAGCTGCGCGAGCTGCTGCCCCGCCAGATGTTCGACATCGCCATTCAGGCGTCTATCGGGCAGAAAATCATCGCCCGCGAAACCGTGAAGGCCCTGCGCAAAAACGTAATTGCCAAGTGCTACGGTGGCGACATCAGCCGGAAGCGCAAGCTGCTCGAAAAGCAGAAAGAAGGCAAAAAGCGGATGCGCTCCGTGGGCTCCGTCGAAATCCCCCAGGAAGCTTTCCTGGCCGTTCTGAAAATTGATTGATTTGTAAAAAGCGGCTTTCGGGCCGCTTTTTTTATGCGTTTTGTCAGGCTGACGCAGGAAGCATCTCATCACGGCTGCCTCATGTCAGATTTGCTATCACTTGCCGTGCGAGGCGTGAAAAGGTCCTTCGCGGTACTTAGGATGCCACACCCGTTTTATGAATTCCGTAACCACCACCAACCTCATCGACGGCAAGCAAACCGCCGAGGACATTAAAGTTGAAATCGCGGCGGCCGTGGCCTCCCTCAAAGCCCAGGGCAAAAAGGTGCCGCACCTGGCCGCCATTCTCGTGGGCCACGACGGGGGCTCCGAAACCTACGTGCGCAACAAAGTGCTGGCCTGCGAGCGGGTCGGGTTCCAGTCCACGCTGCTGCGCTACGAAGATGACATCACCGAGGCCGACCTGCTGGCCAAAGTAGCCGAGCTGAACCAGGACCCCGAGATTGACGGCTTCATTGTGCAGCTCCCGCTACCGGCCCACATCAACCCCGAAAAGGTCATCGAGGCCATCCGCCCGGAGAAAGACGTGGACGGTTTTCACCCCATGAACATTGGCCGGATGGTGGCCGGCCTGCCCGCCCTGCTGCCCGCCACGCCCTCGGGCATTGTGGAGCTGCTGGCGCGGCAGGGCATCAAAACCAGCGGCAAGCACTGCGTGGTTATCGGCCGTTCCAACATTGTAGGTACGCCGGTTAGTATACTGTTGGCCAAGAATTTGGATACGGCCAACTGCACGGTTACTTTATGTCATTCGCGCACCCGGAACCTGGCCGAAATCTGCCGCACTGCCGACATCGTGGTGGCAGCTATCGGACGGCCCGAGTTCGTGACGGCCGACATGGTGCGGCCCGGCGCCGTGGTGATTGACGTGGGCACGACCCGCGTGGCCGATGCCAGCAAGAAGAGCGGCTACACGCTCAAGGGCGATGTGAATTTTGCTGAGGTGGCGCCTCTGGCGTCGGCTATTACGCCCGTGCCGGGCGGGGTTGGCCCGATGACCATTGCCATGCTGTTACTCAATACGCTCCGCGCTGCCACGGGCGAAATATACCCCAATCCTACCCGCGGATAGTTAGGAATATTTGGTTAAGCTTTAGCTAAGCCGTACTTTTAAAGTCCGGCCTTGGGAACGGTGTGTTCCTGTGTCAACGTTCAGACTGCTGTGCTTTCTGACGCATTACGTTATGATTACCGTGAATTTGCTTTCTCCAGAAATAGTTGTATTAAATGGTGCTGAAGTGGCACCGGTATCGGGCTTGCTGCTGCCTGTCATGGAGCAGTTCTACACCATTCAGGGCGAAGGCTATAATACTGGCCGGGCCGCCTACTTCATTCGGTTGGGTGGCTGCGACGTGGGCTGCGTTTGGTGCGACGTAAAGGAGTCGTGGGATGCCGACGCGCACCCGCGCCAGTCCGTGGCCCAATTGGTCGAAGCGGTACTGGCCCATCCCGGCCGCGACGTGGTAATTACCGGTGGCGAGCCGCTGATGCACGAGTTGGGGCCGCTCACAACGGCCCTGCACGCCGCCGGCTGCCGCACCTGGCTCGAAACCTCGGGCGCGCACCCGCTGTCGGGTACCTGGGACTGGATTTGCTTGTCGCCCAAGAAGTTTAAGGCACCGCTGCCGGACGTGCTGGCGGCGGCCCACGAGCTGAAGGTGGTCATTTTTAATGGGCACGATTTTGCTTGGGCCGAAGAACACGCGGCACAGGTACCGGCCGCAGCCCGCCTCTACCTGCAGCCCGAATGGAGCCGGGCCGCCCGGATGACGCCCGAGCTGGTCGAATACGTGAAGCAGCACCCGCGCTGGCAGGTTTCGCTGCAAACGCATAAGTATCTAGACATCCCGTAGCTTATTCTATGCGTGCTATTTCAGTGGTGGGAGCTTTGCGGCTCGGAACGACGTTTCTGGTATGGCTGCTGCTCCTGGTTCCGGCCTGGAGCCAGACTCCTGTTAAAATTGCGCCGCCTACCAACACCAAGGCCCGCAACCTGCTCGAAAAAGCCCAGCAACAGGTCAAGGAGCGGGACTTCATCAAGGCCATCGAAAGCCTGAACCAGCTCAACGAGAAGTTCCCCTCGTTTGGGGAGCCGTACCTGATGAAGGGCTCGCTGCTGAAGGCAATTGGCAACAACCGGGGCGCCCTGGCGGCCTACCGCGACGGCTTGAGCAAAGTGGCGCTCGACGCCTCTCACGCCGCCGAATACCAGCTGCTGGGCGACCTGGCCCTGAGCTACGGCGAGTACCAAACCGCGCTGGACGCTTATAAGATGCTGCTGAAAGTGGCGCCCAAAACCTACCGCAACCTGGCCAAAGCCGAGCGGCAGCTGCGTACCTGCGAGTTTGCGCTGGAAGCCCTCAAAAACCCCGTGGGCGAGGCGCCGGTGCCGTTGCCGGCGCCACTCAACGCCTTTAAGTTCCAGTATTTTCCGGCCCTTACTGCCGATAACCGGTTTCTGCTCTTCACGGGCCGGCCGGCCGCCAGCAGCGGCGAAGACCTGTTTGTGAGCCGCCAGAACAAGGATGCCACTTTTGGGGCGCCGGTGCCCATCTCGCGCGCCATCAATACCAGCTATAACGAAGGGGCCGGCACGATTTCGGGCGATGGTAAAACCCTGGTTTTTGCCTCCTGCGACCGTCCCAAGGCCATCGGCAACTGCGATTTGTACATTTCGCGGCGCACCGGCAACAACTGGAGCGCTCCGGCCAATCTGGGCATCAACGTGAATTCTACGGAGTGGGACTCGCAGCCCTCGCTTTCGGCCGACGGGCGCACGCTCTACTTCACCTCGACCCGGCGCGGCGGCCAAGGACAGGAAGATATTTACGTGACCACCCTGCAAGCCAACGGCGGTTGGAGCCCCGCCCAGAACCTGGGCACGCCCGTAAACACCGCTGGCAAGGACATGGCCCCCTTTATTCATGCCAGCGGCACCACGCTTTATTACGTCACCGACGGGCTGGTGGGCATGGGCGGGCTCGACGTGTTCCGGTGCGAGCAGGGTGCGGATGCGAAGTGGAGCGAACCCAAAAACCTGGGTTATCCGCTCAATACCTTCGAAAACGAAGCTTCGCTTTTCATTACTTCGGATAACCAGAAGGGGTTTTGCTCGCGCAGCCGCGCTTCTGACGAGCCCGCCGCTGGCTCGCGCCTGGTGCGCGAACGGCCGGTGGAGCTGTTCAGCTTCGCGGTGGCGCCCGTGGTGAAGGCCCGCGAAACCAGCACTTACACGCAGGGCCGGGTGTTCGATGCCATCACGAAGAAGCCGCTCAAAGCCGAAGTCAAACTCTATGACATCGATACCGACGTGCTGACGCAATTTGTGACCTCAGACCCGGAGTATGGTGACTACACGGTGGTGCTGAACGAGGGCCACCACTACGCCATGTACGCCGCCGCCGACAAATACCTGCTCAAAAGCCTCAGTTTTGACTATTCCGACAAGCGTGCTTTCGACCCACTGACCCTGGATATTTACCTGGAGCCCGTGCGCGCCGGACGCACTATGGTGCTGAATAACCTGTTTTTCGACACCAACCAGTACGAGCTTAAACCTAAATCCAGAACTGAGCTAAACCGCCTCATCGAGTTCCTGCGCCAGTACCAGGACGTGCAGATACAGGTTTCGGGTTTCACCGATAACGTGGGCACCTCCGAAGCCAACCTGCAGCTTTCGGAGCGGCGGGCCCAATCAGTCGTTACGTACCTGGCGGGCCACGGCATTGCGCCCGCCCGCCTACGTGCCAAAGGCTACGGGGACCGCAACCCCCTTGCACCCAACGATACCGAGGCGAACCGGCAACTCAACCGCCGCATCGAGCTGCGTATTCTGTAAACTGCCAGTTTTGAGCAGTAGCCAGCTGCCATTATACTAGCTCGAACCAGCATAATTACCTGATGAGGTACTCTAAAACGGTCTTCCAAGCCGCTGCTTTGCGGTATGGTCCTGAACCCGAAAAGCGGCGAAAAGTGCGGTTTTACTTAAAGTAAGGCTTTAGGTAAATGATAATATAATATCATTTTGGTGGGAAATAAATATGGCTTGCCTGATGGCAGGCTTTTTTTTGGCCTAATGACGTTATTTTTTTGTCGAATCTATAATATTTAAAATCAATATTTTATGTGACTCAGTAGAAATCGTTGCATGCAAAAAGTGCCAAAAAAAATATATTTCGTTCAAAAATAAATTGTGCTTACGTTTGAACCAGTCAACCAATAGCCATTTGGCATTCTCGCAACTTTTTTCACCTTAAACCCCCAAACCCATGAAAAATTTGTTTTTCGCTACTTGCATTGCTGCAGGCGTTAGCATCTCGCCGGCCGCCCAGGCTGCTGGTCCGGGCGACGGCTCTTACTCGCAAGCCATGATGAGCCGGGCCACCACGCTCACCCGGGCGCTGGCCAACCGCATCCACTTCAACGAGGCCCAGTACCTGGCCGTGAAGCAGCTGCACCTGAACATGCTCACGGAGCGTCGCGATTTGGAGATTCTGCTCAACGGTGCCAGCGCCGAAGAGCGCGACACGCAGCTCTCGTGGGCGCAGCAGCGCTATGAAAGCGAGCTGATGTACCTGCTCAAGCCCCAGCAGCTGCTGGCTTACCAGGCCCTTCGCACCAATTTCACTGCCCACCGCGTGAAGTAGGGGAGGGACTTGCTTACCGACTCACCCGGCCACGAAAAAGCCCGCTTTGCAGAGCGGGCTTTTTTTGTGTTTGCCGTAGGCAAAAGATGGCTAGGCGCGCTCGGCAATACCAACGTAGTCGCGTTCCAGCTCGCCGGTGTAAATCTGGCGGGGGCGGCCGATGGGCTCCTTGTTCTCGCGCATTTCCTTCCACTGGGCAATCCAGCCGGGCAGACGGCCCAGGGCAAACATCACCGTGAACATCTCGGTCGGGATGCCCAGGGCTTTATAGATGATGCCGGAATAGAAGTCGACGTTCGGGTACAGCTTGCGCTCCACGAAGTACTCGTCGGTGAGTGCCGCTTGTTCCAGCTCCTGTGCGATTTTTAGCAGCGGGCTGTCCTGCAGGCCCAAGGCGTGCAATACTTCGTCGGCCGCCTTTTTGATGATGGTGGCGCGGGGGTCGAAGTTTTTGTAGACGCGGTGGCCGAAGCCCATGAGGCGGAACGAATCGTTCTTATCCTTGGCTTTGGCTATCCATTTGCTGGTGTCGCCGCCGTCGGCTTCGATAGATTCCAGCATT
This sequence comes from Hymenobacter sp. IS2118, assembly GCF_000715495.1. Lineage (GTDB taxonomy): Bacteria > Bacteroidota > Bacteroidia > Cytophagales > Hymenobacteraceae > Hymenobacter. The sequence goes on from NZ_JNLX01000060.1 coordinate 17,354, forward strand.
TCAACCACTTCTTGGTTGGCACCGCCGTGCAGGGGGCCCCACAAGGCGTTGATGCCCGCCGAAACCGAGCCGTAGAGGCTGGCATTGGCCGAGCCCACCAGGCGAACGGTACTGGTCGAGCAGTTCTGCTCGTGGTCGGCGTGCAGGATGAGCAGCTTGTTGAGGGCGCTTACTACAATTGGGTTGACTTCGTACTTCTCCGTCGGGAAGCTGAACATCATGTAGAGGAAGTTGGCGCAATAATCCAGGTCGTTGCGCGGGTAGATGAGCGGGTGGCCCACCGAGTTCTTATAGCTCCAGGCGGCGATGGTCGAAATCTTGGCCATAAGGCGCACGATGTTCAAATCCAGCTCTTCCTTGCTGATTTCGGGCGCGATGCTCTTCGGATAGAACGCCGTGAGCGAACAAATCAGCGAAGACAAGATGCCCATGGGGTGGGCTGACGAGGGGAAGCCATCGAGAATCTTGCGGATGTCCTCGTGCACGAGGGTGTGCTGCGTGATGCTGTGGTTGAAGGCGGCAAATTCCTTTTCCGTGGGCAGGGCGCCGTAAATCAGCAAGTAGGCGACTTCCAGAAAGCTGGATTTTTCGGCCAACTGCTCAATGGGGTAGCCGCGATACCGGAGAATGCCTTCTTCGCCGTCGAGAAACGTGATAGCACTTTTGGTGGCGCCGGTGTTTTTGTAGCCCGAATCGAGGGTGACATAGCCGGTTTGGTCGCGCAGTTTGCCGATATCAAACGCTTTTTCGTGTTCGGTGCCTTCAATGACGGGCAAGGTGATGGATTTGCCGTCGAGGATAAGTTCAGCAGATTCTGCCATGGGCGGGAGTGATGAAAGAGAAGTTACGGTGCGAAACTACGGCACAAGCCGTAAACCGGGAAGATTTCCAGCCATTCGCACAGGCCCTAGTACCGAAAAAGTAGGCCAGATGTTCGATAATAAATGCAGGCGGAGGCATTCAAATCCTTATTTACCGATGCAGAATTCGGTAAAAATGCTGGTAAGAAGGTCTTCGGATGAAATTTCGCCGGTTATCTCACCCAGTGCCGCCAGCGCGTGCCGCAAATCGGCGGCCAGCAACTCGGTGCCCAAGCCAGTATTGAGGCCTGCCTGCACGGCCGCAAGGTGCGACGCGGCCGTTTCGAGGGCCCGCGCATGACGCACGTTGGTGACAATGGTGGCCGACGCCGTATTTTCCAGAGCAGTACCCCGTACCTGGGCCAGCAGGGCCGTTTGCAGGTCGTTCAGGCCCAGCTGTTGGCCGGCCGCCACGAAAACCAGGGGCACGGCGCCAGCCACTAAGGCTTGACCCACCCGAAAATCTGTTTCAAAACCAGCTAATGCCTCGGCGGTTGATAAATCAGTTTTGTTGCCCACAGCCAGCACCGGAATAGCCAGCCCAGTGGTCAGCTCCTGAATTTCCTGCTGCACTTCGGCGGGCGTCAGCTCGCTCAAATCGAAGAGGTAGAGCAGCAGGGCGGCCTGGCGTACCCGCTGCCGGGTCCGGCGCACGCCGATGGCTTCCACCTCGTCGGCCGGGTCGTCGCGCAGGCCGGCCGTGTCCACGAACCGGAACCGGAGGCCGTCGATGCTCACCTCATCCTCGATAAAGTCGCGCGTGGTGCCCGGAATGGCCGAAACGATGGCGCGCTCCTCGCGCAGCAGCGCGTTGAGCAGCGTGGACTTACCCGCGTTGGGCCGGCCGGCAATCACGGCGGTGATGCCGTTTTTGATGACGTTGCCCAGCTCGAACGACCGGAGCAGGCCAGCTACCACGCCCCGCACTTCGGCCAGCAGGTGCGCCAGGCCCGTGCGGTCGGCAAATTCCACGTCTTCCTCCCCAAAATCCAGCTCCAGCTCCAGCAGGGCAGCGAACTTGATAAGCCGGCCGCGCAGCTCGCGCAGCTCCTGCGAGAAGCCGCCCCGCAGCTGATTCAGCGCCACGCGGTGGCTCAGAGCCGAATCGGCGGCGATGAGGTCGGCCACGGCTTCGGCCTGGGCCAGGTCCATTGCGCCGTTCAGGAAAGCGCGCTTGGTGAACTCGCCGGCTTCGGCCAGGCGGGCGCCCTGGCGCAGGAACAGGGCCAGCACCTGCCGCACCACGTAGTCGGAGCCGTGGCAGCTGATTTCCACCACGTCTTCGCGGGTAAAGGAGCGGGGATTGCGGTAGAGGGCCACCACTACTTCATCGAGAATTGCGCCGCTATCAGGGTCGCGCAGGATGCCGTAGTGCAGGGTATGGCCCGCTGCCGTGGTCAGGCTTTTCTTGGAGAAAACTGCCGCCGTGAGGGTCACGGCCGCCCCGCCGGATAAGCGGATAACGGCCAGCGCGCCCGCGCCCGGCGGCGTAGACAACGCGACTATCGTATCGGAAAATAATGTCTGGACCACGGATTCGCTCGGATTAATCGGATTTCACGGATTTGGTAGATGCTTGCCCGTCGTCCGGCTTATTCGGTCACGAACAGGTTGTTGCTGACTTCCGCTGAAATCAAAGCAGTTCGTTCTTTATTGATTCTGATTTCAAACGAGTTGTCAAAGGGGACTTTATCCAGCACTTCAACCAAAGCGCCGAGCTGCAACCCGACTTTGTCGAGGTATTGCAGGAAGGGGGCCGTGGTGTTTTTGACGGCAGCCAGGGTGCCTAGCTCGCCTACGGCCAAGTCGGCCAGCAGGCGGTGGGCGGGGCGGCGCATGGCCCCATCCTCGGCCGGAATGGGGTCGCCGTGCGGGTCGAGCGCCGGGTGGCCCAGGAAGCCGTCGAGCCGCTGCATAAGCAGGGGCGACTGTACGTGCTCCAATTCCTCGGCTACCTCGTGCACCTCGTCCCAGTTGAAACCCAGGTGCTGCACCAGAAATACCTCCCAGAGGCGGTGCTTGCGAATGGTGAGCAAGGCCAGGCGCTGGCCCTCGGCCGTGAGCTGCACGCCCCGGTAGCGCTCGTAGTTCAGCAGGCCCTTGTCGGCCAGTCGGCGGAGCATGTCCGTTACCGAAGCCGCGCGGGTGGCGAGGGCGGCGGCAATGCGGTTGGTGCTCACGCCGCTGTTGTCGGGCTCGGCCTCGGCCAGTTTGTAGACGGCTTTAAGGTAATTTTCTTCGGTGTGGCTGGGCATTTCTTTTTAGCTGCTAGCTGCTAGCTGCTAGCTGAAAGCTATTAGCTGTTAGCTTGGTGGTCGGACGTCAGCAAAAAGCTAACGGCTAACGGCTTTCAGCTAGCAGCTAAACCATATCTACCATTTAATCAGGGCCGAGGCCCAGGTGAAGCCGCTGCCGAACGCGGCCAGACACACGAGGTCGCCGCGTTTGATTTTGCCTTCCTGCACGGCTTCGCTCAGGGCAATGGGTACCGAGGCGGCGGTGGTATTGCCGTAGCGCTGGATGTTGCTGAATACTTTGTCATCGGAAAGGCCCATTTTCTGCTGCACGTACTGCGTGATGCGCAGGTTGGCCTGGTGCGGAATGAGCATGTCGATGTCGGTCGAAGCAAGGCCATTTTGGTCCAGCGCCTCTTTTATAACCTGCGGAAAACGCACCACGGCATGCTTGAACACGTTTTGGCCGTTCATGTAAGGATATAGCTCCTGCGGGTTGTCGAGCACGTATTGCAGGCGGTCGGCGCGGTTCGAGCCGGGTTCCTTCACAATCAGCTCTTCGGCGTGCTCGCCCTGTGCGTGCAGGTGGGTGCTGAGAATGCCCCGGCCTTCGTCGGTGCTGGGCCGCAACACCACGGCCCCGGCGCCGTCGCCAAAAATGACCGAAACGCCCCGGCCCTCAGGCGTTTTGTCGAGACCGGAGGAGTGGATTTCAGAGCCCACCACTAGCACGGTATCGTACATGCCGGTGCGGATGAACTGGTCGGCCACCGAGAGGGCGTAGATGAAGCCGGAGCACTGGTTGCGCACGTCCAGCGCCGGGGCGTTGTTTTTCATGCCCAGCTCGCGTTGCAGGAGCACGCCGGAACCGGGAAAGAAATAATCGGGCGAGAGTGTGGCGAACACAATCAGCTGCACGTCGTCGGGCGTCACGCCGGCCATTTCCAGGGCTTTGCGGGCGGCGTTGGCACCCATGTTGGCCGTGGTGTCCTTGCCTTCCTCAAACCAGCGCCGCTCCTGGATGCCGGTCCGTTCCTGAATCCAGGCATCGGACGTATTCATCATGGGTTCCAGCTCGGCGTTGGTAACGACCCGGCTGGGCACGTAATGGCCGACACCGGCGATGTAAGACTGACGTAGGGTTGCCATGGATGACGGAGAATAAATGGGAAGTCTAAAAAAAAGAGGTGGTTTTGGTACCAATGCGCTGTAAAGAACAGCTGCGCACTTGACGTAAAACGGGGGGCAAAGGTGGCAGGTTAAACGAGAGAATCCAGCAAAAGCCACAATTTTTTCCCTTCCGCAGCCCACAGAACATCAGTCGGCAGGCCCGACGGATAAAAATTGCTGGTTTGCAAACGGGTCACAACCGCCTCGCTATCGATTGGCCGGGCGAAATCGAGCTGCCAGCCCGCGCCGTGTTTACTCAGCAGCTCAAGCCACAGCCTATTGGGCGAGGAAATGACGGGCAGGCCGTGCGCCAGGTATTCGAACAGCTTGGTGGGGCGGCAGCGTTCGGTGCTGGGGTGCGGCTGGTAGGGCAGTAAGCCCAGGTGGCTGCGCGTTATTGCGGCCACAATGTGGGCGTGCGGCACCGGTTCGGCCCCGCCCACCAAGGTCAGTCTGGCCGGGTGCGCGGCCACTTTCGCCCGTAGTTGCCGCAGCAGGTCTGGCTGCTGGCAAAACCCGATGATGGTGAGGTGGGTGCCGCCGGGCCACGCTTGGTGCAGCTGGTCGGCAAAGGCAATGGCTTCCCACACGCCGTTGAGCTCGGAAATGGTGCCGGAATAGAGCAGCCGGAGCGGCTCAGTAGCCGGCGGGAGCGGCTGCGGCTGCTGGGGCAGCAGTTCTCCGGGGAGCGGCTGGTATTTGTTTTCGAGCACCAGCACCCGGCTAGGCGGGAGCTGGCTTAAAAAGGGCAACTCTTCGGCATAGCTGGCTTCGGCCAGGATGATGCCGGCGGCGCGGCGGGCCGCCAGCGACTCCATCCAGCGCAGCCCAGCCGCCAGCCCGCGCCGGACGCAACCCTTGTACACGCGCTGCGTGCTCACATTCAGGGCGTAGTTTTCGCGGATGTCATACAGAAACCGGCGGCCGGTGCCCACCGCCTGCCAGAGCAGGGTGAGCGGCAGCAGCTCCGGCGCGTGCACGACAACCACGGCGGGCCGCAGCCTTTGCAGCAGCCGCCCGTACCGCCATTGGGCCGTGAGACGGCCCAGGCTGAGGCGCGAACCTTGGAAAATTGAATGTTGGGTGACGCAGGAAAATTCTTTGGCTGTGCCGGTTTTCAGGTCGCTGCCGGGACTGCGGCCGGCCACGTGCACCTGCGACTGAGGCCGGCTAAGCAGCGTTTCGGCAAACTTTTCGCGCATACGGGTGTCGTCCACAGGTTTCAAAACCGAAGCCAGCAACACCACTAATTGAGAAGAACCGGAGCCAAGCACGACCCAAAGATGCTAGTTTTGCGGCTTCGAAGGGAGTCGCGGCATTCTTCGTCGACTGACCAGATTAATATTTCTTTACCGATGTCCGACCTGCAAACCCAAATTGAAGCCGCCTGGGCCGACCGCGCTCTGCTCCAAACTCCCGAAACCAAAGCCGCCATCGAGCACGTCATCGAGGAGCTGGACAAAGGCCGCCTGCGCGTGGCCACCCCGCCCACTGAAGACGGCGGCGAGTGGACCATCAACGAATGGGTGAAGAAGGCCGTGATTCTCTACTTCCCCATCCGTCAGATGAGCACCCAGGAAGTGGGGCCCTTTGAGTTTCACGACAAGATGCGGCTCAAAACCGACTATGCTGGTCAGCAGGTACGTGTGGTGCCGCCCGCTGTGGCCCGCTACGGCGCGTTTCTGGCGCCCGGCGTCATCCTCATGCCCAGCTACACCAACATCGGCGCCTACGTGGGCGAGGGCACGATGGTGGACACCTGGGCCACCGTGGGCAGCTGCGCCCAGGTGGGCAAAGGCGTGCACCTGAGCGGCGGCGTGGGCCTGGGCGGCGTGCTGGAGCCCGTGCAGGCAGCCCCGGTCATCATCGAAGACGGCGCCTTCATCGGCTCGCGCTGTATCCTGGTCGAAGGCTGCCGCATCGGCAAAGAGGCCGTGATTGGCGCGGGCGTCACCATCACGGGTAGCACCAAAATCATCGACGTAACCGGCCCCGAGCCCAAAGAGTACCGGGGCTACGTCCCGCCGCGCTCGGTGGTCATTCCCGGCACTATTCCCAAGCAGTTTCCGGCCGGCGAGTACCAGGTGCCGTGCGCCCTCATCATCGGCCAACGCAAGCCCAGCACGGATTTGAAAACGTCGCTGAACGACGCGCTGCGGGATTTCGGGGTGAGTGTATAATTCGATTGAGTGATGAGCGCGCTGTACTTTGATGACGAGGAAGAAGGATTGGCTTGGGAAACCAGTCATCCTATTTTTGTTGCGCATGCTTCAGCCGACTTTTACTACGATTGCGCGGACGATTTTTCGCCTTTTGGCAACGATTCAGGCAGTGACACTTTATCCAATCTTCAGGAATGGTATCGGGAACGAACGGCCGGAACCAGGGCCGTAACTTTTCTTCGCAACATGCTGGCCAATGATTGGGGGTTTGACACTGCTTATCTCAATTTGACCGAATTGGCGCAGCTGGATACTATTCTGCACGATGACCAGTCCCTAAATGGTGAGATAGACAAAGCAGTAATTGCAGTTGCTTTCGGGCAATTCAAAATTGCTGGCCAAGCCGACAAAATAATTGTGCAAATGGCTGCTGACGCTTTTCGGAGGCAACGTTACGAAGCAGAGAAGGCGGGTAAGCGTGAAAATCATCCTTGGGAATTCGCAGCAGAATTTTTGGCCCGCTTGGATATAATGGAAGCCGACCTTGCCGCAATGGCCAACAAAAAAGCCCGCTAATCAGCGGGCTTTTTTGTTGAAACGAAGCAAGCGAATTATACTCCGGCTTTCAATTTATCGCCGAACAGCGCCTTCACCTTGTCCACCTTGGGGCGGGCCACAAACTGGCAGTAGGGCTCGTGGCCGTGCAGGTTGAAGTAGTTCTGGTGGTAGTCTTCGGCGGGGTAGAAGGTGGGGGCGGCCACAATTTCTGTCACCACCGGGTTGGGGAAAGCTTGGTTATCGTTGAGCTTCTTTTTGTACGTCTCGGCCAGTTGCTTTTGCTCGTCGTTGTGGTAGTAGATGCCCGAGCGGTACTGCGTGCCCGTGTCGTTGCCCTGGCGATTGAGGGTGGTCGGGTCGTGGGTTTTCCAGAAGATTTCGAGCAGCTCCTCGAAGCTGATAACGGCTGGGTCAAAGGTGATGTCAATCACCTCGTTGTGGCCGGTGAGGCCGCTGCATACTTCTTTGTAGGTCGGGTTGGCAATACGGCCGCCGGCATAGCCGGATACCACTTTCTCCACGCCGTTCAGGTTCTGGAACACGGCCTCGACGCACCAGAAGCAGCCGGCGCCAAATGTTGCTTTTTGCATGGGTAGGAAGTTTATTCGTTGGTTGAAATCGACAACACGGCAAACGCAGCGGAAGTTGTTTTCTGAAGCGCTACCACGAAAAAAAGCACGCCATGCTCCGGTTATATCCAGCATGACGTGCTTCTTTTGCTAAAAGCCTAGCGCTTACTTCCGGAACCGCTCGGCTACCACCAGCTCCTTCGAGCCGGCCGTGTATTGGTAGAAGCCCTCGCCGGACTTGGCACCCAGACGGCCGGCCATCACCATGTTCACCAGAAGCGGGCAGGGCGCGTATTTGGGATTGCCCAAGCCCTCGTGCAGTACTCGTAGAATGGCCAGGCACACGTCCAGCCCGATAAAATCGGCCAGTTGCAGCGGGCCCATGGGGTGGGCCATGCCCAGCTTCATCACCGTGTCAATCTCCTCCACGCCGGCCACACCCTCAAAAAGCGAGATGATGGCCTCGTTAATCATTGGCATCAGGATGCGGTTGGCCACGAAACCGGGGTAGTCGTTGACCTCGGTGGGCGTTTTGCCCAACTGGCGCGACAGGTCCATTACCGTAGCCGTCACGGCATCAGAAGTGGCGTAGCCGCGAATCACCTCCACCAGTTTCATCACCGGCACCGGGTTCATGAAGTGCATGCCAATAACCTGCTCCGGCCGCTTGGTGACCGCCGCGATTTTGGTAATGGAAATGGACGACGTGTTGGACGCCAGAATGGCATCGGCGGGCGCGAACTGGTCCAGGTCGCGGAATATTTGCAGCTTTAGGTCCACGTTTTCGGTGGCGGCTTCCACCACCAGCCCGGCCCCGGCCACGCCGGCTTCCAACGAAGTGAAGGTCTTCAGGCGGCCCAGGGTGGCGGTTTTGTCGTCCTCGCTTAGCGCGGCTTTGGCCACCTGGCGGTCCAGATTTTTGGTGATGGTGCCCAGCGCCCGGTCCAGGGCGGGCTGACTGATGTCGATGAGGGCCACGGCAAAGCCGTGCTGCGCAAAGACGTGGGCAATGCCATTGCCCATGGTGCCGGAACCAATAACGGCTACGTTCATAACGAGTGGGAAAAAGGGGAGAGTGTGGAAATTAACGGCCAGTCGGCCAGTGCAACAAAGCTACAAGTGGTATTAGCAACCCGTGGTTTTGTTCGGGTTGTGAAAATTATTTCTTCACTTTTTATATCCTTTTAGATAAGGCCGCGTACAAAGCCGCAGAGACACTTTTTCTTTCACCTCCTTTCAATCTCTCTAGTCATGGGTAATCTTTTGTACATCATCGCCGTCATTCTCATCATCATTTGGGCGCTCGGCTTCTTTGGCGTTCTGGGTGCCGGCATCGGCGGCAGCAGCCTGATTCACGTATTGCTGGTAATTGCAATCATTGCCATTCTGCTACGGGTAATCAGCGGCCGCAAAGCCATTTAATTCCACCTTCGCAGGTAATACAAAAGGCCGTCCTGAGCAATCAGGACGGCCTTTTGTATGTACCAGATTCGCTATTTGCCGAAATTGAACAGAAAGCTAAAGCGCAATACAAATCCTGGGTAGAGCGAGCCAAGGGAGTTATCGAAATTGTAAAGCCCGACAATATCAACCGCCGAATTCTGGCCTAAAGAAGAGCGGTAGCCGATGCCAGCCAATGGGGTGGTGACGGTGCGCTTAAACTTGAAATACCCATCATTGGGGTCAAAACCAATCAGTTCTGCGTTGGTGACTTCGTATTCGGCGTGCACAAAGAACTCCTTATAAACGATGTACTGCGCGAATGCCTTCAACCCCAGGTTGCTGGACTTAATGCTTTTGTCGCCATTACTATTCAAGGCAAAGCCGGCCCGTTTGGCATTATCGTCCAGACTAAAGCTGCTGTAGGCGTAGGAAATGCCCGGCCCAATGGCAAATTTATCGGTGATGCGGAAGCCGATGGCTGGTGCGGCACTTATATTGAATTGATTGAGCCCCCCATTGGACGAGAAGCCCAGCCCAAAATTGGTGTAGAGAAACTTCTTCGTCGGCGGCTTGTCCTCCGCGCCACCAGCTTTGGTCGTCTCGCGATTAGGAAAATCCAGGCCCGAAGGGGCATCGCCCGAAGGCTGGGGCGCCGGATACCCTGACGGTTCGCGGACTGGTTCAGGCGCCGGAACCGGCGCCGGCGTGGGCACGGGCGCTGGCGTGGTTTCCGTGGGGCGTGGTGGCACAGGCGGCGGGCCGGGAGGCGCGGAGTTCAGCACCGGCTTTTCCTGCGCCTGGGCGCGGTGGGCGGGGAGCAGGGCCGCCCCGGCAAGGAGCAGCAGCGGAAGCAGCGGAAGTTTCATGTTTGTTTTTAGTTGAGCTGGCCGAATGAGAAATGAATGGTTATTTCTGATTCGGCCAGCTAGGCTACCAAAACAGCTAGGCCATTTTGTACATTTTCTGGCGCTGGGTTTTCAGCGTTTCATCGGCCAGGTATTCCTCGTAGTTCATCCGGCGGTCGATGATGCCATCGGGCGTGAGCTCGATAATGCGGTTGGCCACGGTGTCGATGAACTGCAGGTCGTGCGAGGCGAAGAGCAGCGAGCCAGGGTAGTCGCGCAGTGCGTTGTTGAGGGCCGTGATGCTTTCCAGGTCCAGGTGGTTGGTGGGGTCGTCGAGCACCTGCACATTGCCGCCTTCCAGCATCATTTTGCTTAGCATGCAGCGCACTTTTTCGCCACCGCTCAGCACGTTACTTTTCTTCTGCGACTCCTCACCCGAAAACAGCATCCGGCCCAGCCAGCCGCGCACAAAGCTCTCGTCCTTGTCGGCGGAGTACTGGCGCAGCCAGTCCACCAGGTTCAGCTCACCGGACTGGAAGAAGCTGTTGTTTTCCTTCGGAAAGTAGCTCGGCGTGATGGTCGTGCCCCATTTCACGTCGCCGGTGGCCGGCGTGGCCTCGCCAAACATGATGTCGAAGAGGAGGGAAGCGGCGCGGTCGTCGCGGCCCACGATGGCCACTTTGTCCTTCTTATCAAGCGTGAAGGTCACGTTCTTGAAAATCGTCTGGCCGTCCACTTTGGCGCTCAGGTTTTCCACGCTCAGCAGCTGATTGCCGGGTTCCCGCTCGCTTTTGAAAGCAATGTAGGGGTAGCGGCGCGAGCTGGGCTTGATGTCCTCGAGCGTAAGCTTTTGCAGCAGCTTCTGGCGGCTGGTGGCCTGTTTCGACTTCGAAGCGTTGGCCGAGAAGCGGCGCACGAATTCTTCGAGCTCCTTGCGGCGGTCTTCGGTTTTCTTGTTGGCGTCCTGGCGCTGGCGCAGCACCATCTGGCTGCTTTCGTACCAGAAGGTGTAGTTGCCGGGGTACATCTGAATTTTGCCGAAGTCCAAATCAGCCATGTAGTTGCACACGGCATCCAGGAAGTGGCGGTCGTGGCTCACCACAATCACGGTGTTCTGAAACGAGTCGAGGAAGTTTTCCAGCCACAGCACGCTCTCGGCGTCCAGGTTGTTGGTTGGTTCGTCGAGCAGCAGCACGTCGGGATTGCCAAAAAGGGCCTGCGCGAGCAGCACGCGCACCTTTTCGCTGGCGCCAAGGTCGGCCATCAGCGACTGGTGCTTGCTTTCTACAATACCAAGGCCGGAGAGCAGCTCGGCCGCTTCGTACTCGGCGTTCCAGCCTTCAAGGTCGGCAAATTCGCCTTCCAGCTCGGCGGCGCGCTCGCCGTCGGCGTCGCTAAAATCGGCCTTGGCGTACAGCGCGTCCTTCTCGGTCATCACCGCGTGCAGGCGCTGGTGGCCCTGAATCACCGTTTGCAGCACCGGCTGCTCGTCGTAGGCAAACTGGTTCTGGCTGAGCACGGCCAGGCGCTGGCCGGCCGGCATTTCCACCGAGCCGGTGTTGGGCTCCATTTCGCCAGACAGGATTTTCAGGAACGTGGATTTACCCGCGCCGTTGGCCCCAATGAGGCCGTAGCAGTTGCCGGGCAGGAATTTAGCGGTAACGTCTTCAAACAGGATGCGCTTGCCGTAGCGCAGGCTCACATTGGTGGTCGAAATCATGCAGTCAAAAAAAATAGCAAACAAAAACGCGCGCGCGGGTGCTCGGCGGGGCCCAAAATTACGCACTGGGCAGCGGCCAGAAAATCCACGCGGAAAGGAGTAGCCAGCTGGCCGCGAAAACAACGGCCTTATCGTCAAAATAGTGCCCTTTTCACGGCCCCTCGATGCCAGTCAATGCGCTTCCTTGCTGCTTTCTGATAACTTCCGAGCCCCCAAGCCAGTAGTTAAGGCGTGAACCAACCTGCTAAACGAGTATTTTCTCATTCACTTCACCTCCTCTCACATGGCTGACCATACAATAACCCCCGAAAACAATGGCCTGCGCATCGGCATCATCACGGCTATTGCCCTGATGGCCTACACCGGCATTGCGGCAATGGCCGGCTTTCTCCATCAAATCGAGGCCGGCACCCTCGACATTGCCATCCTGATAGTGGGCGTGGTGCTGGGCATTAAACGCTTCAAAAAGTCGCGAGGCAACCGCATGACGTACCTCCAGGGCTTTGGTACGGGCATCGTGACGGCCATGGTGGCTTCCGGGCTGCTGGCTGCTTTTTTCTGGCTGTTGGGCGGGCTTAGCCAGGGCGTAGTGGGTTCCGTGGAGCGTATTCAGGCCCGCGACCTGTTTGGCGCCGACCTGGGCATTCTTATCAGCGGCCTGGGCATCATCCTGATGGGTTCGATGACGGGGGTAATCACTTCCCTTATTGCCATGCAGTACTTTAAGAGTCCCGACCATCAGCCCATTACCAGCCTCGATTAGGGTGCCAATAGAAAGGGTGTCATCTGAAAAACGGCCTTTACCTAAGGCCGTTTTTTTATTAGCCCGACAGTAGTTTTAAAAGGAAAGATTTATCAATAAAATCAGACAAAACAGAAACTATCTGATACGTTGACTTCGTTAGCGGCGAAATAACGGGCTATCTTGCCTCAAAATCTTTTTTCTGATGCGCAACTTTGTAATTTCCTCCACCTTCTTTTTTCTGATTTCGGGTTCGCTTCCGGTTCAGGCCCAAATGGCGGACCGTCTGGCCGACCGTCCCACTTTTAGCACCGCTTCGATAGCCAAAGCGGCCGACCAGGACGCCCTGGCTATTACCCGGGAGATGAGCAACCGGCTGCACCTCAACGAAGGCCAGTTCATCAGCCTGCTCGCCCTGAACCGGACCAAACAGCTGAATCTTAAAACCCTTGCCCGCGAGTACCGCAGTAACGAAGCCGCCGGTGCCACCAGAGTAGCCGAGCTTGAAGCGCAGTTTGAACGCGAGTTCAGCCGCATTCTCACGCCCTCGCAGCTCAGCCAGCTGCAGCACGAGCCCAACCAGCAGCCCGCGCCCAGCGAACCCGGCCACGGACTGGGTTAAGCCTGGGCTAAGCATCGTCTCAACTTGTTTTCCTAAACGCAAAGAGCCCGCTATTGAAATAGCGGGCTCTTTGCGTTTAGGGCTGAGGCGTTTGCGGCCGTAGCGGGTCGGTCAAAACCTCCGTCACGGTGCCAATGGGGCCAAAGCGGATGCTGAGGCAGGCGGCTCCGGAGCGCGCGCGGCGGCCCTCGCACTGCGTGCCGGGCTCCAGATAATAGTAGTAAACCTTTTCGGTTCCGGCGCGGAGCTCTTCCTCGTCGGGCTGGCCAAGTAGGGCCGTTACGTCGTTGGCGCGGGATTCGTAGAGCTGCTCTTTGCCGCTTATCAACGCGGGCAGGGCCGCCCGGCGCAAATCGCGGCAGGCGTAGGGGTCGCTGCGCCAGGTGGGGGCATCAAAGCCGGGCAAGCTGGGCAGGGCGTGGCCGCACCCGTTCAGGACGCCGCCGAGCAGCAATAGCAGCAACAGGCGCGTGCGTCGCATAGCGAAAGAAGAAGGAGCCATCTGATTAAAGTGAAAATACCGCGGCGGGAATTGAGGTTGGAGCGAAGCTAAGCACTAATTTTGAAGTGGTTATTTAAGGTGGACTACTCAGAATTATTTAAAATCCACAGCATTACCCCTTTATTAATGATTAGAAAGAGTTTATTCGCGGGCCTTGTTCTGTCGCTGGCCCTTCCTTCGGCGGAGCTGGCCGCGCAATCGGTTTCCAAGGCGGCTGTCGCGGCTCTGCCGCCCGCGGCCCGCCGGGCCTATTACCAGGCGGCTTTTGAGCAAAAAGCAGCGCAGCTCTATGCCAAGCTGGGCCTGGGAGCGTCCGGGCTGGCGCTCCCGGTTTTCCGCCAAAGCCTGGTGGGCTACTACAACCTGCGGCCCGCAGGGCAGCGCACGGCCAGCCCGCCGGTGCTCACGCTGATTGATTTCAGCCGCGCCAGCAGCCAAAAACGGTTGTGGGTTATTGATGTGGAGCAGGGCAAGGTATTGTTTCATACGCTGGTAGCGCACGGCAAAGCCAGCGGGGCCGATGTGCCGGTGGCCTTTTCCAACAAAAACGGCTCGGAGATGAGCAGCCTGGGCTTTTACCGCACCGCGCCCACTACCTACACCGGCAAGCACGGGCTTTCGCTCCGCCTCACCGGCCTCGACCCCGGCTACAACACCAACGCCGAAAGCCGGGCCGTAGTGATACACGGGGCCGATTACGTGTGCCAGGACTTTGTGAAGGCCCACGGTCGCCTGGGCCGGAGCCAGGGCTGTCCGGCCTTGCCCGTGGCCGAAACCACTGCCATTGTAAGGGCCATTAAGGGCGGCAGCATCTTGTACCTGCACGGGCCAGCTGAGGCCGGCTACCGCTCGCGCTGGCTGAACATGGATACCGCCGTGACGGCTTTTGCCGGATTGCGATAAGCCCCGCAGCCAGGAAGGATAACCAGAACGGAAAGGGTGCGTTTAAAGGCCATCGGGCCAGATTCGGCGACGAAGCCACCCGAGTCGTCTCTCACGCTTACCCTTCTCTTCTTTAATATCATGAAACTAAATCTCCGCTTCATTATTGCCATTATTGTGGCGGCAGTGTCCCTTTTTGGCTATTATTTCAATACCTCTAAGAACGAGGTGACCGGCGAAACCCAGCACGTGAGCATGAGCGCCGACCAGGAAATAGCCCTGGGCGTGCAAGCCGCGCCTTCGATGGCCGCCCAGTACGGCGGCCTGAGTAACAATGCCCAGGCCCGCGCGGCGGTGCAGCAAATCGGAGAGAAAATTATTTCGTCCACCAAAGCCGGCCAAACGCCCTACAAATTCCAGTTTCACCTGCTGGCCGACGACCAGACCATCAACGCCTTCGCGCTGCCCGGCGGGCAAATTTTCATCACCGAAGGCCTGCTGAAAAACCTGAAAACCGAAGCCCAACTGGCCGGGGTACTGGCGCACGAAGTGGGCCACGTAGTGGGCCGCCACTCGGCCGCGCAGGTGGCCAAATCCAACCTGACGCAGGGCCTGGCCGGTGCAGCCACCATTGCCTCCTACGACCCCGACAGCCCCGGCAGCTCCGTGGCCAAAGCGGCCATCGCGGCAGCCATTGTTAAGGTAGTCGGCATGCGGTTCAGCCGCAACGACGAGCTGGAGGCCGATAAGCTGGCCGTGGATTTTGTGCCCCAGGCCGGCTACGACCCCCGCGCCATGATTGGGGTAATGAATATTCTGGCGCAGGCCGGCGGCCGCAGCTCCACGCCCGAGTTCCTGAGCACGCACCCCGACCCCGGCAACCGCATCAGCAACCTGGAGCAGGAAATTGCCGCTGATTTCCCGCAGGGAGTACCCGCCGGCTTGAAACAATGACCACCGATTGAACGGATTGAACGGATTATTTGTGGTTCGGGCCGGTTGGTTTTAGCGTTCTAACACGAAAAGAGGCGGCCCATTCAGGCCGCCTCTTTTCGTTGCTATCGGCCGGTATTAAGCTTTTCACTTACCGGGCCGAACCACAAATAATCCGTTCAATCCGTTAAAATCCGTTCAATCGGTGGTCAAAAATCCGAGCCAATCCGTGGTTAGAAATTTGGGGGCGTCAGGTTTTTGAAGTGGCCGTTGAGGCGCACCCGCTCCTTGAGGCGCTCGGTTTCGAGGACCACGGGTAGGATGGTGTCGAGGTGGTCGCGGACCATTTCCTGGCGTTCCTGCTCGCTGGTGGTGGCCAGCAGCTGGTACTCCTGCTCGGTGCTGAAGCCGATGTGATGCGCCACGTCGAAGATGCAGTAGTCGGGAGCCAGCTCCATCAGCAGCTTGCGCAGGCCCAGCGCCTCGTAGAGCTGCCGGACCTGCCGGGTGATGATTTGGCGGAGTACGGGGTCGGCCACGTTGTCCTGCACCACGTCCTCAACCTGAGCCCCGGCGTAGAGTTTGCCCGGTGCCTGGCGGAAAAACTTGTTGATGCGGAACACGCCCACGGCCTTGGTGCGGATGTCCAGCTCGCCGCTGGAATAGGTTTGTTCCACGCCTAGCAGGCGCATTTCGGTGCCGAGCTCGCTGAGCGACTCATCGAGGTAGGGCGGGATGCCGAAGGTGATATTCTGCTCGATGCACTCGCGCACCAGCTGGCGGTAGCGGGGCTCGAAGATGTGCAGGTTGAGTTTTTCACCCGGAAAAACCACCAGGTTGAGCGGAAATAGCGGTAACAAACGGGGCATGGGACCAGAGCTGGATTTGAGAAGCCAATGGCAGTCTCAACAAGTAAAGGGGTTGGTTGGGTTTTGAAAGGTAGTTGCTGATTGTTCTGTTGGGCTGGCGCGCGTCTCTGACGCGTTGCCGATTTGCTGCGATTCTCAGGCTCGAATCGGGAGCACATCTACGATGCCTTTGCACGTGCGAGCCAGCGGCGCGAAGCCAAGAGGAAATGCGTCGGAGACGCGCGCCAGCTTATTGATGCGTAACTGACAACCAGCGAAAGGTAGGCGGGAATGGCGAAACCCGGCCTACTGCGCTACTTTTGCCCTAATGGCATCCACCCCACTGCTCCCTCCGATTTCGATAATTCTCAAAAAAACGTTTCGGCTGCTGCTGCAGGTGGGGGCCGCGCTGTTTCTGGCTTCGGTGGCTTGGGTGCTCGTCTACCGGTGGGTGGCGCCGCCCGCCACCTGGCTGATGCTCGACCGGCGCGCGCATGCGCCCGTGGGCCACGGCTACCAGGGCATTCAGGAAGATTCCCGGCAGATTCGCTACCGGTTTCGGAACATCAACGAGGTGGCCCCGGCCATTCCCCTGGCCCTGGTAGCGGCCGAAGACCAGCGTTTTCTGCTGCATCGCGGCTTCGATTTCGATGCCATTACCAAAGCCGCCAAGCGGAACTGGAACGGTGATGGCACGCACATTGTGGGCGGCAGTACCATTACGCAGCAGGTAGCCAAAAACGTGTTTTTGTGGCAGGGCCGCAGCTACGTGCGCAAGGCCGCCGAAGCCTATTTCACGGTGCTGATTGAGTTTATGTGGGACAAGCGGCGCATTATGGAAATGTATTTGAGCGTGGCCGAGATGGGCGACTGCACCTTTGGCGTGGAGGCGGCCAGCCAGCGCTACTTCGGTAAGCCGGCCAGCCAGGTTACTACCGCCGAAGCCGCGCTGCTGGCCGGGGTGCTGCCCAACCCGCTGCGCTTTCGGGCCTCCAACCCCGGGCCGGTGGCCCGCGCCAAACAGCGGCGCGTGATGCGCAACATGCGCCGGCTGGGCGGCACTTCTTACATCAAATCTCTGCTTACTGATTAACATGGCCACGATGCTCAAATCAACCGAAAAAATGCTGCTGGCGGTATCGTTGCTGGGCCTGACAGGCTGCGCGGGGAGCATGCAAACGGCCACCAAATCCGGCGGCGATATCCAGTCTGCCGCCGCCATTCGCACCGTGCTCACGACCCAGGCCGCCGCCTGGAACAGGGGCGACATTCCCGGCTTTATGCAGGGGTACTGGAAGTCTGACTCGCTCGTTTTCCTCGGCCGCAAAGGCCCCACCTACGGCTGGCAGCAAACGCTTGACAACTACCAAAAAAACTACCCCGACGCGGCAGCAATGGGCCAGCTCGATTTCAATGGCCTGCGCATCACGGTGCTAAACCCCAACGCGGCGCAGGTAATCGGGCGCTGGCACCTGGCGCGCCCCGTGGCCGGCGACGAGCAGGGCTATTTCCTGCTGATAATGCGGCAGATTGACGGCAAATGGGTAGTGGCGGCCGACCATACCAATAGCCAGTAGGTTGTTAGCCGCAAGCCACAAGCCCGCAATTATTCTCGGCGTGAGGCTTGCAGCTTAAAGCTTGCAGCTAAATGATAAGGCCCAGGCTGGCGGCGTGGGCGGCGGCAGTGGCATAGTCGGCTACCAGTAGCATGGGCACGCCCTCGGCCTCCAGCTCGGCGGTGATGGGGCCCACGAGTAGGGCGCGGGCGGGCACCTGCACGTCGCGAATGTAGATGACGCGAATGCGGCCGGGGTGCTGCCGCACCACTTCGCGGTAGATGCGCGCGTCTTCCTGGCCGCTGTCGCCGAGGAGCACGAAGGACAGGTGCGGGTAGGTGGCCAGCACATTGTTGATTTCGTGCAGCTTGTGGCCAAAATGAATGGCTGCCGAGCCCGTGACGCCGGGCAGGGGCGTGGTTTTGGGCCGGGCAATGCCCAGGTCGCGGAGCAGGAGTGGGCCAGGCGGCATTTTGTGGATGCCCATGAACTCCTCCAGCACGTCGTACAAATTCCACGGGCTGCTGCTCACGTAGAAAAACGGGTTGTCGGGCTTGCTGGTATTGCCGCGCTGCAGGCGGCGGTAGAAATCGGCCACGCCCACGAATGGCAGCTTGGAATGCGCGTTGCTGAAGAGCGTGCGCGCCAGCATTTTCAGCAGGTTGGTGGCACTGGTTTCGAACACGGTGTCGTCGAGGTCGCTGATAATGCCAAATTCGGCGGTGGCCGGCGGCACCAGCACCTTGGCCGATGCTTGAACAGTGGGCAGCGGGGCACGGAACTGCGCGGGCAGGCGCGACACCTGCACCGGCACCGGGTACCAGAGGTAGGCCACGGGCTCGGGCAGGGCCTGGGGCTCGATGATGAGGGTGAAATAGCCTTCGTCGTCGGTGGTGACGAGGTGCTGGCTGCCATCGGGCAACTCGGCCACGAGGTCGGCGCCGGCTACTTCGCGGCTGTTGAAGCGGCGCACCATGCCCTGGAAATTGCGCCAGCGCGAGTCGGTAGCGGTTTGGGTGCCCAGCCCGCGCTCGGCCAGCAGGCGGCCTTTGATGTAGAATTTCGCGCCCGTGCCGTAGCTCCGGTACGCGTCGAGCTGGAGGGGGCGGAGCCGGCCCGTCCGCGCCCGGGACCGGGTGAGGAGGTGGTCGGTCCATTCGAGGAAGGAGGCAAGGGCAGCGAGCGGCTTCATGGGGCAAACCTACGGCCGGGGCGGGGCAACCGCAGAACATGGCCGCCCGTGGGCTGCTTACGTAATACGGCAATGCCCGCCTTTCGGGGCTCTTTTTACCGCTCTATGTCCACTGCCGCCGCGCCCCGCTCCAAAACTAAAAAGAAGACCCTCATGCCTCAGGAAGAGGCCCATGTGGTGTACAAAGACCCCGCCCGCCAAGCCCAGATGGCGGGCCTGCGCTACGCCACCGACCAGGCGCCCGGCATCGTCCGAAAAACCACGCGGGCCGGAAATTTTACCTACCACGACGCGAAAGGCCAGAAAATTACGGATGCCAAAACGCTGGACCGAATCGCCAGCTTTGTGGTGCCACCGGCCTGGACCGACGTATGGATTGCCGCCTCGGCTACCGCCCACCTGCAGGTGACGGGGCGCGACAGCCTGGGCCGCAAGCAGTACCGCTACCACCCCGCCTGGGACGAAATGCGCAGCCTGACTAAATTCTCCCGCTTGCGCACCTTTGGCGAGCAGCTGGCGGCGTTGCGCGAGCAATTCAGCAAAGACCTGCGCCGTCCGGCCTTGGACCGCGAGAAAGTAATAGCCCTGGTGCTGACCCTGATGGACCAGTCTTTCATTCGGGTGGGCAATAAGGAATACGCCAAAAAGAACAAGAGCTACGGCCTGACGACCCTGCGCGACCAGCACGTCGCGATTGACGGAGCTGATGTGAATTTCAGCTTCGTGGGCAAAAAAGGCGTGCCGCACGACGTGACCCTGCACGACGCCCGCCTGGCCCGGCTGGTGCGCAAGTGCAAGGAAATTCCCGGCCAGCACTTGTTTCAATACTACACCCGCGATGGCCAGCGCCACGCCCTGGAATCGGGCGACGTGAACGAGTACCTGCAGCGCCACACGGGCCTGGCCCTCTCGGCCAAAGATTTTCGCACCTGGGGCGGCACCGTCAAAATGGTGCAATGCCTGGAAGCCGTGCTACAAGAAGAGCCCGATTTAACTCCCGAAAAAGTGGTGAAAAAGGCCGTGAAAGAAGTTGCCGTCGGCCTGGGCAACACGCCCACGGTCTGCTCCAAATACTACATTCACCCGCAGGTTGTAGAGTTGTTTAAATCCGGGCAACTAATTGATTACCTGCGCAGGCACGATGCCGAAGCCGCCCCCGGCGACCTGCTCACGCCCGTGGAACGGCTGGTGCTGCGGATGCTGACGGAGGTGTAGTAACTGCTCAATCAGCGCTTGTTTTTCTGATTTCGGCTCTGACCAAGACGAACCGAAAACGCCTGCGACCAACCTTCGGCTATTCAGTCGATGGTTAATCGCAGGCGTTTTCAGTCGGCGCGCTGCCCTGGCTGAAAGTGACTTTGCTGAGCTGAAATTCATCGGTGCCCAGCCAGCCGTAATCGGGCCGGGCCTCCGCCTGAAAATATGGTTTTAGCACTATTGACCGAACTGATAGAAGAGCGCAAGCCGCTGATTGAGACAGGTTGTGGGCTCCTTCCTTAGCGTCCTTTCGTGTCGATAGTGCGGTTGTAGGGGAGGTGGTTTTTGCTGGGTGAGCGGGGTTTTGGGGCGTTGGGCGCGGTCAAATCAGAAGCTTCGTCATAAATTTTGAGCCGGGTGCCGGGACCTTGCAGGCGCAGCTGGTCCTGCCCGGCGCCGCCGTACAAACGCAGCCGAATGGGCCGGCCCGCGCCGGTGCTTCGCAGCTCGAATACGTCGTTCCCTTGCAGGGATTCCAGGCTGAGCTCGCGGGTTTCGGTGGTGAAATAGGTGCGCCGGAACTGCAGCGAATCCTGCTGGGCGGGCTTACTGCCGGATACAGTAAACACGTTTACAGTAGTGGAATCAGCGTAGCGGTGCACCACAAACCGCTCTGCCCGGGCAGTGCCGCCCACCACGGGCTTGCGGGCCAGCGCCAGGTAGAAGTCTTCGGCCGCCTGGGGCAGGGCTTTGCGACGGGCCCGGAGCGCGCGGTCCAGGGCAGGGCCTTCGAGGGCGTACACGGCCGGGGGCAGGCGGCGCAGGGCCCGCGCAATGAGCGAATCGGGCAGGCGGCGCTGCAAGTCGGCCGCCGTGCGGCGGAAGTCGGCGCGGGTCATTTGCCGCAGGCCACGCTGGTCAATAAAGTCGCCTTGCTGCACCAGCCCCGCCACATTTTCATACTCGGGCTTAAACGTCTGGAACCGGGGAAGAAAAAATGGTCGGCTCACCAGCCAGGGAATCAGGCCGTCGTCGAACCGAAAATAGACCTGGTCCCGGTCCTTTGGAATGGCCTGGTAGCGCACGCGGCCGTCGGGCCCTTTGAATTCGGCCCAGTCCCACTGACCTTCGTGGCGGTCCCAGTCGCCGAGCCACACGTCCAGCAGGCGCGCCCGCAAAAAGGCAGCCTCGTCGATGGTGTGGGCCGGGTCGGCATACACGTCTTCCAGCATAGCTTCGCCGCCCTTGAAGTTGGTGACGCCCGCCAGGTCGGGCGTGCGTGAGGCCAGGGCCTCGTACTTCTCCTCCAGCAGGGCCGTTTTGCCCTGAAACCGGGCCGACATTTCGCCCAGACCGGTTTCGTCCTTGCGCACGTACACCAGGCGCGGCCGGGTATGCGCCACGCCGGCCGCCTGGGCCAGCGGCGGCACCGTGAGGGCGCCATACGGCAGCGCCGCCGAGGTGGCGTCGCGCACCGCATTCAGCAAAAAGCTGTTTTGCAAGAACTTAGGCAGGGTTTTAACAGGGTTTTTATCCAGGGCCCGCAGCGCGTATTCGCGTTTTTGGGTTCCTTCCAGCGTCATGCTGATGCTTTGGTAGCCGCCGCCGGCCTTGCCGGCTTTCAGGCCACCGGGCACGGCAATGGCTAGCTTGAGCACCGGCGCCATGGCAGGCGCGGCCCAAACGGGCCGGTAATGGTGCCCCCAAAAAAACTCATAAAATTTGGAGTGCTGCGCGTACTGGCGGCCTGCCACGGTCAGCACACTATCGGCAGCGGCGGGCAGGGGTTCAGCACTGCCGGGCCCCACGCGGGCGTCGGGCTGAAAAAAATCGCGCCGGGCGCAGCTGCCAGCTACCAGACCCAGGACCAATAAAAAGCAAAAACGAGAAGCCGGCGGCTGAGCGGAGAATGAAAGCATCCGAAAGAATAGGGGAGCATGTTTGTGCTTTTAACGCAGATTCTTGCCAAAAGTCGACCAAGGCCAACGACGACTCTACAACCATTCGCCACTCATTTGCGGTATAGGCAGGGACAATGCTCCCGCCAGCAAGCAGGTATGGGCTGCGGTGTCCTCGATAAAATTATTGGCTATGTCCAGGTTATTAAGTAAAAGAGGCGGCTTTTGGCAAGGGCTGATTTGTGCGTTTGCCCTAATGCCAATGGCTTGCAATAGCCAGCAAGCCGCCCAAAACGTAACCACTCAATGGGCGCCCGACTCGGCCACCGTGCGCCTGGCGGCTGGCCCCGAGTACGACCGGGGCGGCGTATGGCGGTTTTTCTGGGGCACGCACTACCGGAACGTCTGGGCCACGCCCGTCACGGTGCCGGTATTAAACTTGGCCACGGCCGTGCCCGGCGGCCTGGTGCCCATCAAGGCCGGCGGCAGCTACCAGAGCCGCACCCTGCGGCTGGGAGCCGATAACGGCGATGAATTCGTGCTGCGCTCCGTAGACAAAGATGCCAGCGCGGCCCTGCCCGAGGGGTGGGTGCGCGGCCTGCTGGGCGGGCTGATGAAAGACCAGACCAGCGCCGCCAACCCCTACGGCGCCTACGTGGCGGCCCGCCTGGCCGAGTCTGCGGGCGTGTACCACACCAATCCCCGGCTGGTGTACGTGCCCGACGACCCGGGCCTGGGCAAGTACCGCAAAGGCTACGGCAATGCCCTGTACCTTTTGGAGGAGCGCCCACAAGGGAATCAGTCTGCCGTGGCTAGTTTCGGCCGTTCCATCGCCGTCATCAACACGGAGAAGATGCTGACTGAAATCAGAAAAAGCCCTGGCGCGGTGGTTGATGCCCGGGCCTACCTCCGGGCCCGCCTGCTGGATATATGGCTGGGCGACTGGAGCCGCCGCGAGGACCAATGGCGCTGGGCCAGCTTCCAAACCAAGGGGCACGTGGTTTTTCGCCCCATTCCCCGCGACCGCGACCAGGCTTTCTTTCTGTTTAATGACGGCGTAGTGACGCGGTTAGTGTCGTGGTTTGTGCCCAAGTACCGCAGCTTTGGCCCCGGCCTGCCCGTCAGCGGCGTGCAGGGCCTCACCACCACTGCCCGCACCCTCGACCGCACCCTGCTGGCTGCCCTCAGTGCCGAAGACTTCCAGGAAGTGGCCGATTCGCTGCGCCAGCGGCTGACGGATGCCGCTATTTCTCACGCTCTCCAGGCCGGACCCCAGGAAACCCAGGCCCTGCTGGCGAATCAGCTGGGCCCCGTTTTGCGCAAGCGGCGGGAGCGGCTGCCGGCGGCGGCGGCCCGCTTCTACAAGATTCTGGCGGCCGAGGCGTGGTTGGTGGGCACCGACAAGCCCGAGCGGTTTGCGTTGCGGTTTCTGGAGGGCGGCCGCCTGCGGGTTAGCGTGTCGGCGCTGCGGCCGGGCCAGCCCGATAGCCTGCTCAGCAAGCGAGTATACGACCGAAAGGACACGTATAAGCTCAGCGTGTTTGGCTTGGGTGGCGATGATGTATTCGAGCTGCAGGGCGCCGGCGGGTCTGGTCCGGCAGTGCATCTTTACGACGGCGCCGGGCAAGACGAGGTGGTGCGCAGTGCTCCCGAAAGCCGCAGTGGCGTGACCTGGCACCGCGCGCCCGACGGCAACCGCGAAACCAACCTCACGGGCATCAAGCTGAAGCCCGATACCGCCCCCGCTGAAACAGCGAACTACCAGGGCTGGCTCAAACGCTACAATCTGGACGACTAATCGGGCAGCCCCAGCCCCGCCAATGGATTTTGGCCATCGAGCGTGCCCTGGCTGCCCAGCACCGCAAACCGGGCGAACATTTCTTCGCCATACCATTGCTCGCTGCGCGTGAGCTTGATGACTTCCCGGTGGCGCGCATCGCGGTAGGCGTATTCCTGCATGGCCTGCGCCGACTCCCACACGCTGAACGTGGCCTGCCGCACCACCGGTAGCTCGCCCAGCCCAATGGCCGCGCGCACGCCCACGGCCTGACCCAGGGCCGCGCTGGTGGGCTCTACAAACTGCCAGAAGCGCGGCGTCTTGCGCAGCCGGATGCTGGCGCGGGTGAGCACCGCCACGGGTGCGTTTTCGGGGGCGGCCTGAGCGTTGGGGTAGTCAAACGGGGTTTTGCCGTCCCAGAGCCCGTGCGATTTTAGCGGAGCCAGCTGCAGCGTCCACAACTCGGTGCTGCGCTGGCGGTAAGTGGCCCACAGCGGGTGCTGCGCAAAAAATGCGTCTGCCGCGGCGGCATCGTCCCACACCCCCATGAAGCCGTAGCGGTCCAGGTTGGGCCACAGGCCAAACCCGTTGGCGGCACCGCTGCCCAGCAGCTTAAAAAACTGCAGGCCCGGCACCCGCTTCAGGGTGGGCGGGGAGGTGCCCATCTGGGCCAGGCCCCAGCGCTTGTTGCCGGGCTTGAGGGTGAATACGGTGAGGGTGGTGAGCAACGGGGGGTAGCTTTAGCGGGTACAGCAGCGCCGCAAAGTGAGTAGAGGCGGCCACAAACAAACCGAGCCGAAAGGCCGCTTGTTCAGGGCACCTTTCGGCTCGGTATTCTTAATCAGTAAGGCAAATCAGCTACGACCCTGCGGCACCAGCTGAAATTTACCGAACGAATTTACTTGGGCTGCACCTGAGCGTGCTCGTTCACGTCGTCATCCTTGCTGCGCTCGCCGGTTACCACGGCGCGAACGTAGGCGTAGGCCTGGCTGAGGAGGCTGCTGGGTGAGTCCCAGTATTCGGCCTTGTCGATAGTGATTTTCAGGATGTTGATGCGTGGGTCGTCTTTGCCCTTGGGGAACCAGCCACGCATGGGCTCGCTCCACAGTTCGTCAATTTGGGCCTGGTCGCGGTAGGCGTCGGCCTTGCCCGATACCGAGACGTAGATGTTGCTGCCGGGGTCGGAGTAGTTGAGGTTTACCTGACTGTCCTTTTTGATTTCGTACACCTTGGCCGACTCTGAATCGGTGAAGAAGTACAGGGCCTGGTCTTTGCCGGGCTGGATGGTAGCCATGGGCCGGCTGTGCAGGCTGCCGTGCTCGTCGGTGGTAGTGAGCATGGCCATGCGCACATCTTTAATTTTTTCGAACAGCTGGCTCAGGTCGTGGGTTACGGGTGTCTTATCGGACATGGGGGGAGGAATTGGGAAGTGAAATCGTGGGCTGGGCCGGGGTTGGCCGGTGGCCTATTTGCTTACGGCAGCCAGCGGGCAGGGGTTGGGCAAGATGCCGGTCCAGGCCCGTACTTTGCCCTCGAAAATGAATTTTCTGGCCCATCTTTTCCTTTCCGGCTCCCCAGGGGCGGCCCGCTACTCCGACGTGCTGCTGGGCAACTTCATCGCCGACTCGGTGCCCGGCAAACAGCTGGAAAATTATCCGGCCAACGTGCAGACCGGCATCCGCCTGCACCGGGCCATCGATACCTTCACCGACCAGCACCCCGTGGTGCGCCGCGCCACCCAGCGGCTGCGCGCCGCCGGCTACGGCAAGTACGCCGGCGTGATTTCAGACATGTTTCTCGACCATTTTCTGGCCCGTCACTTTCAGCACTACACCCCTGAAGGCCTAGCCGACTTTGCCCAGCGCATCTATGTTCAGCTCACGGCCCGGCGGCAGGAAATGCCGCCCCGCGTGCAGCACTTCCTGCCCTACATGGTAGAGCACAACTGGCTGCTGAACTACGCCAACCTAGAAAGCATCACCCGCGCCCTGAACGGTTTGAGCCGGCGCGCCTCACCCGGCTCCGGCATGGAAACCGCCGTAGTGGAGCTGCAAGCCAACTACGCCGCCTACGAAGCCGACTTTCTGGAATATTTCCCGCAGCTGCAGCAGCACGTGGCCCAATTCCTGGACTAGCACCGATTTACAGTACATTATCCGAACTGAAAAAGGCATGCTGCATTTACTGCAGCATGCCTTTTTGTTGTCGAATGAGCGAATCCGGTTAGTGCTGGTGGCCGCCTTCGCCGTGGGCGTGGCCGTGGGCCAACTCGTCGGCCGTGGCTTCGCGCACTTCCTGCACCTTGCCGGTGAAGTGCATCACCATGCCCGCCAGGGGGTGGTTGAAATCCATTTGCACGACCGACTCGCCGATGCTTATCACCTTGGCCTGCATGTGGTTGCCTTCGTTGTCGGCCATGGGCAGGAAGTTTCCCTCTTGCAGCATTTCCTCGTCCAGCTTACCGTCGATAAGGAATACTTCCTTGGGGATTTCCACCAGTGCCTGCTCGTCGTACTCGCCATAGGCCTGCTCCGGCGTGAGGCTGAACTGGAAGTCATCGCCGGTATTTTTGCCGTCGAGCTGGATTTCAAACTCCTCGGGCAACCCGCTGTGGCCAAAAAGAAAGACCATGGGCGCATCGGCTTCGGCAGATTCTACCAGTACTTTTTCCTGGTTTTCGTCGGTCACACTCAGGTCGTAGGTGATGGTGACAACCTTGTTATCGCTGATTTTATCGCTGATTTGCATTGATTTTATTGATTACGTTGATTCTTTTTTTTGTCGCTGAATTGCGCTACTTGTTTGGTTCGTGAAATCGGCTTAGATGGTTTTGATGAACCTTTTGAACTGAAGACTTGGCTGGCCAAAGTTAATGAGCAAGCCCGTTTGAAGGCGGTAGGCCGTGAGGTAGTTGATAATTTGGGCAAAATGGTGCTCATCTAAAACCGTGGTGGCCTTCAACTCGACCAACACGGTGTCAGCTACTAAAAAGTCAACACGCCGAGTTCCTACTTGCTGATTCAAATAGAAAACCGGCCGCTCTATTTCCCGCTCGAAAACCAGTCCCGCGTTTTCCATTTCCAACGCCAAACTACGCTGATAAACCACCTCCGGAAACCCAGGCCCCAGTGCCGAATGCACCCGCATAGCGCACCCAATTATTACTTCTGTCAATTCCGAATGCGCGTACCGATTGTCAATCATCCCGCAATAACGCTAACCCAGAAAACACCGCAATCGAGAAAAACCACCCAACAGGGAAAAATCAGCGAAATCAATTAAATCAGCGTCAATCAGCGATTTCCCAAGCCGTGCGGTAGCCGCCAATGCGCTCCACGTACGCCAGCAGCTCCTTGAAGAACGGGTTGGAGCTGAGCGTGGATGAGTCGCCCACCAGCAGCAGCTTGCGGCGGGCGCGGGTCATGCCCACGTTCATGCGGCGGATGTCGCTCAGGAAGCCGATTTCGCCGTGGTTGTTGCTGCGGGTGAGGGAAATGGCAATGATGTCGCGCTCCTGGCCCTGAAACGAGTCCACGGTGCCCACGCTCAGCATGCGGTGCGCCATTAGTCCATTCAGCTCGTCGTTTTCCTCAATGGCGTCCTTCAAATAGTTGATTTGGGCGCGGTAGGGGGCAATTACGCCAATGGTGAGCAGGTCTTCCTCGTGCTCCACTTGGTCGTAGGGTTCCAGGAGCTGGGCGAGGCGCTTGAGGAGCAGGTCGGCTTCTTCGGGGTTGGCGGTGGAGCGGCTTTCCGGAATGGTGATTTCCTGAAAGCCGAAGCCGGCCGTGTCGAGAAACTCCACCGGCAGGTCGGGCGCGAAGCTCAGGTCGTAGGCATCAAGCCCGGCGTGGCGCACGGTGTCGTGGGCAACGAGCTGGCCGTCGTAGAATTGCTCCGAGCTGAATTCCATAATCTGCTCGTGCATGCGGTACTGCACCATGAGCATGCGGGCCGTGGCCGGCTGGCGCTTGATGCACTTCTCAAACAGCGTTTCGCGCAGGCCCTCGCGGGCCGCTTTTTCGCTCTTCACGGTGGGCGGCAACTGGTGGTGGTCGCCGGCCAGCACCACGCGTTTGGCCTTGGCAATCGGAATCCAGCAGCCCGGCTCCAGCGCCTGCGCCGCTTCGTCAATAAACACCGTTTCGTAGGTGAGGTGGCGGATGTTGCGGTTGCTGGCGCCCACCAGCGTGCAGGTTATCACCTGCACCGACTCCAGCAAATCCTCGGTGATGTAGCGCTCCAAATCGTCGGCCTGCTGAAACAGCATCTTGGCCTCTTCCTTCAGCATCCGGCGCTGCTGCTGCTCTTCGTAGCCGAAGTTGCGCACGTGCTTGCTAGCGGTTTCGCGGTACTGGTCGGCGGTCTGGCGCATCGAGCGCATCTCGTTGTAGCTCTTATGGGCCATCACCTGGGCATCGAGAGTGTGCTCGAGTAGTAAGTCCGACACGCGGCTGGGGTTGCCCATCCGAATGACGTTGACGCCGCGCTCGGCCAGCTTTTCAGTGAGCAGGTCCACGGCCGTGTTGCTGGGCGCGCAGACAAGCACGCGCCGCTCGCGCCGGATGGTTTCCAGAATGGCCTGCACCAGCGTGGTGGTTTTGCCGGTGCCGGGCGGGCCGTGAATAATGGCCACATCCTGCGCCGCCAGCACGTGGCGCACCGCCGCCAGCTGACTTTCGTTGAGCGGGCTGGGGTAGAAGAGGTCGTCGGCTTTCTCGGCCCGGAACCGGGCCTCCCGGGCGCCCAGCAGCACGTCGCGCAGCTCGGCCAGCCGGTCGCCGTAGGCGCCCATCACCTTGCCCAGGGCGTAGTCCATCTCCCGGTAGCTCACCTCATCAAACGTCAGGTCGATGCCCATCTTGCCGCCATCCAGCACCCAGTCGGGCAGGTCTTCCTTATTGGTGGAGAGCAGTAGCTTGTTGCGCCGCACGCTGGTAATCACGCCGCTGAGCGTGGGTCGGTCGGTGGCCGAGCGGCCGGGCACGTTGCCAAACAGCGAAGCGTTTTTGCCGACCTGAAACAGGTGCAGGCCCTGCTGTCCGGCCGGGCGCTCCAGCTCCAGCACCACTTTGCCCCCAAAGCCAATGTCTTCCTTGGTAATGGTGACGGGGTACCAGGTCAGGCCGCGCTGCTGGCGCTCGGCAATACTGGCCTTAGCGTTTTTCAGCTTGAACTGCTCCAGGTCTTCCTTCTGCTCGAGCTGCATGAGGGCCTGAACGCGGCGCAGCTCTTTCTCAATGGCGTAAGGGTCGGTGGGGATGAAAGTGAGGTCGGACAAAGCAATGCGGGTTGGGTTCGTTGGCGAACGCGAACAACCATTAACGAGTGATGATTTATTTAACTGCTACCGCCAATGCGGTAGTGTCGAGCAGAGTATTTCAGCAAAATCCTGCGTTAGCTCGGGGGCAGACTGATTTGCTTGGTGTTCCTTAATCAGCCGAACAGCGGCCAAGCTATAACAACTTTTCACGCGAAGGTTTGCGATGTCCTTCGCCTTAATAATGGCTTTGATAGGTCGATTCGATTTTCGATGATGCCCAATCACAACAACTCGGTCGCAGGTGCCCGGAAACCAGTCAATGATATAAACCTTAGCTCCGACGCGGAAATGCTTGGTGCCTATGCGGGTTTCTTCACCATTAGGTCCGTATGACTGTTCGGCAATAATATTACCGATAGCAGCACAGAAAGACTCTTGACTATTTTCAGGGTCCATAGTTGCCCATAGTTTCTTTAAGCCGCTGCCAGCAGTACTTCGGCCGAAATGCCCAGGTTTGAGTACATAGCTGTAATAAGCTTCTGCAAATGCAGTAGCTTCTTCACGCAAAAAAGTCGTCCGGGTCGGTTTGGCTCAGGTACTTCTGGAGCTTGGGCAGGGTGCCGAAAAAGGGAAGGACGCAGGCCAGGAACTGGTCGGCCACGGCCTGACTGGGGGCGTAGGCTACGAAGGTGTGGCCGCCTTCCTCAAACTCGATTTCATCGAGCAAAGTGGGCTGGTGCTCCTCGATAATGGTTTCAATGTGCTCGACCCAGCACTCGGCGGTGCCGCCGAACCCGTGGTTCTGAAAGAGGACGTAGTATTCTTCGAGGCCGCCTACGTCGGCGAAAATGGCCAGCTGGCGCTCGGGCGAAGTGGGCGGCGGCAGGGGCGCCATCTGGAAAGGAAACGTAGCGGACATAGCATCAAAGTACGGCTATTTGCGGCGGGCAGGAGGCGTTTTCCGGCGATTGAGCGCCACTACCAGGCCGATACTTACTGCGGCCAGCCCGGCAATAAGGGCGTCGCGCACGAACTGGCCCTGCTTGACCTCGGCGATTTCGGCTTCGAGGTTACGCTCGCGGGTAATCCGCTGCTTTTCGCGCTGCCGGAGGTTTTCGGTTTCGTTTTGAACTTCGGACAGGCGCTGGGAAGTGTTGTTGCGGTCGTCGCGGCTGGTGCTTTCCAGGTGGGTGGTGGTGGCGGCCAGGCGCACGGACGTGGTGCGGGCCTGCTGGGCGGTGGCGTTGAGCACGTCCACAATCTGCTGGTCTTTGTCAACGATTCCCTGCAACGCATCCACCACTTCCTGTAAATCCTTTTTGGAAGCCTTGTTGCCGAACAGGCTGTGCCGCTGGGCGCTGGCGGCGGCATATTGGCGGGTGAGCACGGACCGCTCGCGCAACAGACCGGGCAGGCGGGCGTCCAGCACCAGTGAATCGGCCTGGCCGAAAGCGGCGCTGAGCGGCGCCGTGCTGAGCAGGCCAAGGAGGGCAAGCGAAAGAAAAAAGGGCCGTTTGGCGGGTGGCGGCGTTCTTTGTAGTACCGATAGGATGGGTGTCAAACAGGCAGTCATCATCAAATTTATGGTTATGAGCAAGAATACGTGGCTCCTGATGGGAGTTTTGGGAATGACAACGGCCGGGTGCACCACCAGCCAGAAAACCCCCACGCTGTACGGTACGTCGGCCGTGCCCGCAGCGGCTAACTCCGATGCGAGCAGCACCGTGCTGCCGTTTGTGGTGCGCGGCGTGAGCGAAGACGCAACCTACGGGTACACGGCCGAAAATCCGGTGCGGGTGGGTGGCGGACGCACCGCTGGCGCCCGCAATCAGCAGCGCTACCTGAACGCGCTGAAAGGCCCCAAGGGCCAGCCCGTTACCTACGAGCGCCAGGCCAGCTGCTGCGCCTTCAAAACCCGCCGGGGCGCCGTTGACAACACGGCCCTGCTGGACGTGTACCAGGTAAGCTGGGAGGGGAAATCGAGCCCCGTTACGCTCTACATCAACATGTACCGCAGTGGCCGGCTAGTGGCGCCGCAGGGCTTCACGGGGGCCCGCTAGGCGCGGGGAGGCGGCGCCGACTACATTTATAGATAGTGCTTTAAAAGCCTAACCAACTAGGCTGTTTGGATAGTCTCTGAGTAGTAGTGCAAAAGTAAACAGGTTGCTCGCAGTCGTTTGTTAGTCAATTTATTGTGGCTGAAAAAAAACAACTGACAACGAGCAAGCAATAACAAAATCCTCTACCCCGATGGCTACCCGCTACTACCCGCACCTGATTGCCCTGGCCACCGACGTGGCCGCCGCGCCCGCCGACCAGCTGCCCAAGCTGCGCAAGCTCCTCGAAACGGTGCTGCGCGACGAGTGCAAGCGGCAGGAAGCGTCTTTTGTCAACCTCAGCCAAGCCATTGGCCTGGTGGCGTACGAGCGGAACTTGCCGGTGGCCTTGCGCAGTCAGCTCCAGGCCCTGCGCTTGGCGGCCAACCTGGTGGTGCACGAAAGCTACGCCGGTACGCCCCTGGAAGCAGCCAGTGGCTTTGCCGCCGTGGCCGCCCTGGTGCTGTACCTGACCGGTAGCGCGTATGACGGGCCCACGCTGCTGGCCGCGCCGGAACCGGCAGATTGGGCGGCCGAAAGCAGCCTGCAAGAATCACAAGCCTCAGTGCCTGAGGTGGGCACCGCGGGCACGGTGTGGCGGGTGAACGTGCTGCACGCCGACCTACCCACCGGCGAGCTGACCGTGGAAATGGCCACGCCGGCCGACGGCCGCCCCGCCGCGCCGTTTCGGCTGCTGCTGCCGGTGGCCTACGAAAACCTGCTGCCGCTGGCCGCCGCGCTGCACCCCACACTGCACCTCATTGGCCCGGTGCTGCTGCCCGATGGCCGCGTGCGGGCACGCCGCGTGGTGCTGGAACCCGACTACCTGATAAGCGTGACCACGGTGGCCGAGTGCGCCCAGCGCGACGGCACCATCCCGGAATGGGCGCTGCTGAACGCGTTTCTGCCCGATGAAACGTCGCGCCCCTTGGTGCTAGGAAATCTGGTGAACCTGCTGCTGGACGAGGAAGTGAGCCACGCAGCCCGGCAAGCTGAGGGCAAACCCCAGGAAGATGCGGCCAAATCGCGGCTCGAAAAGTTGCTGGGGCTGCGCGATACCATTCTGCCGTTTGGCGGAACGAGGGAGGCGGCACCGGTTGCCGGAAACGACGAGGAATTCGACCTGGAAGCATTTCTGAAAAAGCGGCTGTTTCGCACCTCGCCGCTGGCGTTGAGCACGTTGCCGGAGTTTCAGACGCGGACGGGCGTGCCCGAGCTGCTCAACGACCTGCGCCGGCACCACCGCACCCTGCGTGAAACCCGCGTGCAGGGCTTCGTGGCCGAAAGCCGCACCGGCTACCAGCAGGAGCCCCTGCGCCTGGCCGACTGCTTCCTCGAACCCACGTTTTTGTCGGCCACCTATGGCTTACAGGGTCGGCTGGATTTATTGCACGAAAGCAGCACCGGCTACGACCTCATTGAGCTGAAAAGCTCCACCAAAGTGCCCTACGCCGAGCCCTGGAGCAACCACGCGGCCCAGGCCCAGCTCTACCGGCTGCTGCTCGAGTCGGTGTTTGGGGCCGATGGGGAAACGGCCGGGCGGGGGCGCACCAGTATTTTATACTCGAATGCGGCCACCGGGCAGGTCGCCGTGCGGCGCGTCGACCAGGACCAGGAGTTGATTGACCGGCTGCTCTCGGCCCGCAACCAACTGGTGGGCACCGAGCTGCAGCTGGCCCGCGCCACCGGCCCGCGCCAAACGGCGCACTTACTGGCCCCGGTGCTGCACCCGAATCTGATGGCGCTGCCATCGTTCGGCAGGACCAAGGCCGAAAAAGTGGCCAACGCCTGGGCCGCGGCCGACCCCGTGGAACGCGCCTACTGCCTGGAGCTGGCCCGCTTCACGGCTCGCGAAATGCGCCTGACCCTGCTCGGCGACGAGGCCCGGCCCGGCGACGCCGGCGGCCAGGCCGGTCTGTGGCTGCTGCCCCAGGCCCGCAAGCACCAGAATTTCAGCCTGCTTGATGATTTGGTGCTGTTGGAAGACCACAGCAATGCTGAGGACGACGCCCGCGAAGGGCTGGGGCCACACCTCATTTTTCAGCGCCCGGTGGGCGGGCGGGAGGTCAACTTCCGGGCCGGCGATACCCTTATCCTCTACCCGCGCCGGAAAGTGGGGACACAGGAAACGGCGAGTCTGGAGGCTCAAAATGCAGCGGAAGCTGGGGTTTCACGCTCCGGCGCAAGCCTCCCAAACCCCAATATCAAACATCCAGATTCCCAGGTTTCCAAGTCCCTGAGTCCCCTCGATAGCCAGGTGGTGAAAGTGGTGTTGGCCGAAGACCTCCGGGCCGATGGGCAGGTGGTGCTGAGCGTGCGCAACCGCCGCATGGCCCCACGCTACCTGCGGGGGCATTCGCACTGGGCCCTGGAGCCGGATACGTACGACACCTTCCGGCGGGAGTGGGCGGGGCTGTCGGCCTTTCTCAGCCTGGCGCCGGAGCGGCGCCTGCGCCTGCTGGCCCGCACCGGCCCGCGCCCGCCCGAGGACTGGAACCCGGCTGCCGCGCCGGCCACCACCGCTTCGGAAGTAGTGGCCCGCGCCCTGGCGGCGCCCGATTGGTTTGTGCTCTGCGGCCCGCCCGGCACCGGCAAAACCCGGGCGGTGCTGCGGGAGCTGGCGGTCAATCTGTACCAGCAGGACAAGCAGGTGCTGCTGGCGGCCTATACCAACCGCGCGGTAGACGAAATCTGCGAGCAACTGGTGGATGCCGGGCTGCCGTTTATTCGGGTGGGCTCGCGGCTGGGCACGGCCCCCGTGTACCGGCCGTATCTGCTCGATAACATGCTGCGCGACTGCACCACCCGGCAGGTTGTGCGCGGCCGGCTGACCACCTGTCCGTTCTACGTGGGCACCGTGGCCAGCCTGCTGGGCAAGCCCGAGCTGTTTATGCTCAAGCAGTTCGACGTGGCGGTGGTGGACGAAGCCAGCCAGGTGCTGGAATCTCCGATGCTGGCGCTGCTGGCCAAGGTGCGCAAGTTTGTTCTGATTGGGGACCACCGGCAGCTGCCCGCCGTGGTGGCCCAGGAGCCCGAAACCAGCGCCATCGCCGCCGAGTGTGCCGACCTGCTGCGCGACGAATTGGGGCTGACCAACCTGCGTAATTCCTACTTCGAGCGCCTTTTTCGGCGCGCCGAGACGCATTGGCCGCACGCCCACGGCACCCTGGCCGACCAGTACCGCATGCACGAAGAGCTGGCCGCGCTGGTGAACCAGGATTTCTACGAAAACCAGCTCCGCTGCCCGCAGTCCTGGCAGTCGGCACCGCTGGACCGGGCATCGTGGCCGGCTCCGGATGCGGCCGATGCTTTTACAACCGCTTTGCGCACGCAGCGAGTGGTGTTTGTACCCACCCGCCGCCTGCCCGAAGATTTGTCGATGAAGGAATCGGCGCAGGAAGCCGAACTGGCTGCCCGCGCCGCCGCTTACGTTGCCCAGGGTTACGGCCCGCAGTTCAACCCCGAAACCACGTTGGGTATCATCGCCAGCTACCGCAACCAGGCGGCCCGCATCCGGGTGCGGCTGGCCCAGCTGGCTGTGGAGCTGGATTTGCCGGCCCTGGCCCGCGTCAGTGTCGATACCGTGGAGCGCTACCAGGGCAGCCAACGCGAGGTAATTATCGTCAGTTTCTGCTGTCACCACGAGCACCAGTTGGAGCTGATGGTGTCGCCCGACGAAACCGGCCACGTGGACCGCAAGCTGAACGTGGCCCTGACGCGCGCGCGCCAGCAGCTGGTGCTATTGGGCAATGAGCTGGTGCTGAGCCGGGCGCCGCACCACGCGGCCCTATTGGCACGAATCAATTGAGCCCACCAAAAAAAGCCAGACGCTGCCGGGCTGAGACGTACTCAGTTCGGCAACGCCTGGCTTTTTGGTGGGCTCAGGCTAAGCTATGATGAACTTGCTTTCGGGCCTAGCGGATTTCCAGCAATTCCAGCTCGAAGCGCAGCACCGCGTTGGAAGGTATGGTGGTGCCGGCGCCGACTGGGCCGTAAGCTTGCGACGAGGGCAGGAAAACTTCGGCCTTGTCGCCCTTGTGCATGAGGGTGATGGCTTCTTCAAAGCCCTTAACGACTGAGTTGCCACCGATTCGGAAGGAGAATGGGGTGTTGCCATTCTGGGAGGAAGCATCGAATACGGTGCCGTTGGCATCGAGGAAACGGCCGGTGTAGAGCACCGAAACCGTAGAGCCTACGGTGGGCTTCGGCGCCGCAGGGTTGGTGGTGATGGGCAGGAAGTAGATGCCGGAGGGTTGTTTCTGGGCTCTCGTAACGTTCTTTTCGGTCAGGTATTTCACAATCAGCGCATCATCGATGGCATCGACATCAAGCACTTCCACTTCAAAACGTAATACTGAATTAGCAGGAATTTTGTCGCTGCTCTGCGAGCCGTAGGCCAGTGCCGAGGGAAGAATCAGCTCGGCCTTTTCGCCCACCCGCATCAGGGCAACGCCTTCTTCAAACCCGGAAATCAATCGACCGCCCCCAACCTGGAAAATGAGCGATGCATTGGTTTGATTAGTATTAGTGTCGAATACGGTGCCGGCGGCGTCGAGCAACCGCCCGGTGTACTTCACCGAAACAATAGTGCCGCGGACGATTTTAGCACCGCTTGGGTTGGTGGTTATCGGCTGGAAATAGAGGCCCGAGGTCTGTTTCTGTGCGGTGGTGATGTTGTTGTCGGTCAGGTATTTTTGGATGAGGGCGTCGTCCCGGCCGCTGAAGTCCTCAACCTTGGGGTCGTCTTTGGAACAGGAGGTGGCGGAAAGGCCGGCCGTAGCCAGCAACATCAATAATAGAAACCGATTGAAGGCGGTGTAAACGGAATGCTTCATGCGCTTTTTTTGGCGAAATTACGGGTTTATCCCCACTCTGACACAGGAATGGGGGCGGCACCTCAATCATTCGCTATCGACTTTGGTTCCGACCCCCGGCCAATTCTCCTACTGCCCGGCAATGAGGCCCGGACGCAAAAACCGGAAATCGGGATTCCCAATTTCCGGTTTGCAGCTAAGCGACGGATACCGTTGGGCTTACGGAAATATGCCCAGCGACTGGTAGCTGACGCCCACTTTCTCGATGGCGCTGTAGAAGGCCGCCGTGCGCAGGTCCTGAATGCCTTTGACCTGGTTCATCACCGAGCGGATTTCGTGGTAGGCCACTATCATGGTGTCCTCCAGGCCAGAGCGCACCAGGTCCAGCTCGTCGGTGCCGTGCACAATGAGGGCGCGCTCCTGCGGGCTGATGCTTTTGCCGGTGCTTTGCTCGATAATGGTGACGAGCCGTTGCAGCGAGGCTTCCTCGGCCCGCTTGCCCATGCGCCCGAAACGGACATTGGAGAGGTTTTTCAGCCATTCGAAATATGACACCGTGACGCCCCCGGCGTTCAGGTACAGGTCGGGCAGAATGACAATGCCCCGTGCTAAGAGGATTTTCTCCGCGTCGCGGGTGACGGGGCCGTTGGCACCTTCAGCCACTATTTTGGCTTTGATGCGGGCCGCGTTGCCTTCGTGAATCTGGTTTTCGAGGGCGGCGGGCAGCAGCACGTCGCATTCGTATTCGAGCAGCGTTGCGGTGTCGGGTACGTTTTTGGCGCCTGGGAAATCCAGCAGCGAGCCGGTTTCGGCACGTTGCTTCATCACGGCTTCCAGGTCGAGGCCATCGGCGTTGAAAATGCCGCCTTCGCGCTCGGCGATGCCCGTAATCAGGGCGCCTTCCTGCTGGCAGAAGTGGGCGGCGTGGTAGCCCACGTTGCCCAGGCCCTGCACAATAATGCGCTTGCCACTCAGGCCGCTGCTCAGGCCAATCTGCTTGAGCATTTCGGCGTCGTTGAACAGCTCACGCAGGCCAAAAAACACGCCCAGCCCGGTGGCCTCGGTCCGGCCCCGAATGCCGCCCTGGCCCACGGGCTTGCCCGTTACGCAGCCCAGGGCACTGGTATCGCCGTACTTAAAAGTCTGGTAAGTATCGGCAATCCAGGCCATTTCGCGGCTGCCGGTGCCGTAGTCCGGCGCGGGCACGTCCACGCCCGGCCCGATGAGGTTTTTCTTAATCAGCTCGCTGGCGTAGCGCCGGGTCACGCGCTCCAGCGTTTGCTCGGAGCTGGTGCGGGGGTTGATTTTTACGCCGCCTTTGGCGCCGCCGAAGGGCACGTCCACCAGCGCGCACTTAAAGGTCATGAGCGTGGCCAGGGCTTTCACCTCGTCCTCGTCCACATATACGCTGTAGCGGATGCCGCCTTTGCTGGGCAGCTTGTGGTGGCTGTGCTGCACCCGAATGCCTTCGAAAACCTGAATTTTGCCTTCGACTTCGACAGGAAAATTTACCTTGTAAATGCTGTTGCAGGCCTTAATCTGGGCGAGAATCCCAGGGTCCAGCTTGGAGAATTGTGCGGCCTGGTCGTAAAACTGCAGCACGCTGTCATAAAAATCTTTCCCTTCAATCGGCTGGCTCATGCTCATTGAGATTTAGTGGATGTATCCAAACCTAACGGCAAACGGAAGGGGCGCGTTGTATCGTGGCGTTGGAGCGGCGCACGCGCCAAAACACTGGTAAATGGCGGTTATTTCTCAAGCAGCTCCGGCTGCGGCACATCGCCGGCGGGGGCTTTGGGCCGCTTGTAGAAGTAAAGAATGAGCAGCGGCAGCAGCGTGAGCTCGGCCACCACGCCGAAAAGCAGCGTCAGGCCGATGAGCAGCCCGACATAGAAGGTGCCGTCGAATTTCGAGAAAAGCAGCGTGGAGAAACCGCCCACGAGAATGAGGGAAGTGGTGATTACGGCTTTGCCGGCCAGCAGATACGTACGCCGCACGGCCTTAAAAATGTCGGGCTCTTTGGCCAACGTCAACCGCAGCTTGGAGATGAAGTGGATGGTGTCGTCGACGGCGATGCCGAAGGCGATGGTGAAAATGATGCTCGTGCTCACCTTCATGCTCACGCCGGCCAGGCCCATTACCCCGGCCACGATGACGATGGGCAGCAGGTTGGGAATGAGCACCACGATGACCATACGGCCGGATTTGAACAGGGCCAGCACAATAAGGGTCACCATTAGCACATCGATGGCCATGCCCTGAATCATGTTCAGGGTCAGGTTTTCGTTGTTTTTGTCGATGAGGTTGGATGAGCCCGTGAGGCGGGTGGTCAGCACCTTGGGGTCTACGGTGGCGCGCAGGTGCTGGCGCAGGGCGTCGTTCAGCTTGCCGGCCCGCACGCTGCCCACGTCGGCCATGCGGCCCGTAAGCCGGCCAGCCGAGCCATCGGGCAGGGCCAGGGCGCTGAATTCGGCTTTTTTGCGAAACAGCCGGAGCTTGCCGCGCAGGCGTTTCAGCTCCGTAGTGTCGGCCGGGAGGCGGTATTCGGCCAGGCCGCCGCCGTTCAGGGCTTTGCGCACCGATTTCACCAGCGTGACCGGCGAGGCGGCGAAGCGCAGGCCGTACGTGGTTTCGAGGTAGCCCTCAATTTTCTCGGTTTCCCGCAGCACGTCCAGGTCGTAAATGTCGCGGCCGGGGGCCGGCTTCAGCTCCATTTCAAAGGGCCGCACCCCGGCAAACTGCCGCTCAAAAAAGGCGAAATCCTGCCGTACCGGGTCATTAACTGACAAATCATCGAGCAGGGCGGAGTTGATGCGAACCCGCGTGGAGAAGCCGATGGCCGTGGCCAGCACCAGTCCGCTCACGATGAACACCAGCCGGCGGCGCAGCAGCACCTGCCGAAACAGGCGGCCCAGCACGCCATCCCAGCTGTGGCCCTGGCGGCGGGGCTCCCGTAGCTGGGGCTTGCCCAGCAGCACCAGCATGGCCGGCAGCAGCGTGAAACTGAGGATGAAAGCCAAAATGATAGCCACGCCCGTGAACAGCCCGAAGTTGTGAATGGGCCGGATGGTGGAGGTCATCAGCGTGAAAAAACCAAGGCTGGTGGTGAGCGCCGACAGGCCCGACCCAAACCCCGATTCCTTGATGGTGGTCCAGAGGGCCTCCTTTTTGCCGGCGCCGTAGCCCAGCTCGCTCACGTAGCGGCTGATGATGTGAATGGTGTCGGACATGCCCACCACGAAGAGCATGAGCGGGAGCAGGGCCGTCATCAAATCGATGCTCACCCCGAAGGCCGACATCACGCCCAGGCCCCACAAAATGGCGCCCAGCACCACAATCAGCGGCAGCACCACGCCCCACCACGTGCGGAACGTGAGCCACAGCAGCCCCGTGACCAGCAGCACCGACAGCGACATAAACACCACCAGCTCCCACTTCAGCCTATCCACAAACACCGACTGCGCCACCAGCTTGCCGGCGAAATGCACCCGCTCATCGGGCAGCCCCAGCCGGGTGATGCCGCCGCGCAGGGCCGCAAAGAGCGAATCGCCGGGCGGCTTTTCCAGGTCGGGCGTGATTTGCAGGACCAAAGCTACGGCTCGCGCATCGGGGCTGAACACGTTGCCTACAAGGCCGGGCGTGCGGTAAATCAGGGTGGAGTCGTCGGCGCGGCGGGCCGGTTCGTTGGGGTGCAGGTAGGGGATGTTGAACACACCCAGGCCTTCCACTACCGGGTTGGCGAGGGTAGTGGGGGAGGTCACGCTCAGCACGTGGCGCTGGCGCCGGGCCAGCTGCGTGAGGGAATCTACTTTGGCCAGGAAGGCGGGGTCGAATACGGTTTTGCCGGCGGGCGCTTCCAGGCCCAGCAGCACGTAGTCGTTGTCGTTGCCGAAGCGCTGGGTGTAGCCCTGGTAGTAGTCCAGGTCGGGGTCGCCGGCGGGGTAGAAGTCGTTAAAATTGTAGTTGAACCGCAGCTGGGCGGTGGAGTACACGCTCAGGAGCGTGAGCAGGCCCAGCAGAACGAGGGTGAGTTGGGCGAGGCGGCGGATGGGCATTCGTTCGGGCTATTCGCTAGGGGCAGATAGCCGCTAGCTCAAAAATCGGGGTGTCTGCACAACAAGCCAGCCGCCACAACGTTCGGCTCCTGCTCCATCCATTTGCCCGGCCAAGTGAATTTTCCAGCTTCGTTGTATATTTCGCTAACCAACCCGCTAACTTTTTAAGCCCATGAAAAAGTCCCTGCTTGCCCTCGCCCTGTTTGCTTTCGTCGGTACCGCCGCCCACGCCCAGGAGGGCCCCGGCAAAGACTCGAAAAAGGCCACTGCCTCCACCAGCCCCAAGGCCACGTGCGCCATGGGCGCCAAAAGTATGGCCGCCGGCTCGTGCTGCATGAAAGGCGCCAAAACCGCCGGCGTGAAGCCCGCCGCCAAACCGGCCGTTGTCGTCAAGCTGTAATTGCTCGTCCTTGGCCCCGGCCGCTGCTGAGAAACTCAAAGCCGCTTCAGAGATGAGGCGGCTTTTTTTGTGTTAATTCAGGCTTAAGTTTACCCAGTTTTCTACCCAAACCCAAATAGTATGGAGTTGATTGACCAACTGAGTAATCTGGCCTCGCGCGCCCAAAAGCAACTCGCCCACATTCAAACGGAAGAAGCAACTAAAACTGCTTTGGTGATGCCGTTTATTAACGCCCTCGGCTACAATGTATTCGACCCATCGGAAGTTGTGCCGGAGTTCATTTGCGATATTGGCACGAAGAAGGGCGAAAAGATTGATTATGCCATCATGCGCGATGGCAAACCAATCATTTTGATTGAATGTAAATACGTTGGCAGCGACCTCAATATCAATCATGCCAGCCAACTTTTTCGGTATTTCCACGTGACTGAAGCGCGGATTGCCATTCTTACCAATGGTCTTATTTACCGATTATTCACAGATTTGGAGCAGCCGAATAAGATGGATGAGCGGCCGTTTCTGGAATTCGATTTGACAAATTTCCATGAGAACGATGTTGCTGAAATTAAAAAGCTCAGCAAAAATTCATTTAGTATCGAGGACATGCTTTTTGCTGCATATAATTTAAAATATATGCGGGCATTTAAAAAGTATTTCGATGAGCAATTCACGCAGCCCTCAGCTGATTTTGTGCATTTTGTATCAAAACAAGTTTACGAAGGCGTTTTAACCAATAAGTTAAAAGAACAGTTTAATATTTTAGTTCATCGTTCTTTTCACCAGTTTCTGAACGATAAAATCACCATGCGACTACGGTCAGCCATGATTGATACCAGCGGGCAGGGACCGTTGGTGAACGATGTTCCGGCAATGTCGATGCCAGAAACTTCCGTTGCTTCAGAAACAGAAAATAAGGAAAAAGACATTGAAACAACCGTTGAGGAAACAGAAGGCTTCATGATTGTGAGGGCAATTTTGCGCAAAACAGTGCCAGTGAATCGAGTAGTGATGCGTGATGTACAGTCGTATTGCGGAATTTTGTTGGATGATAATAATCGTAAGCCAATTTGCCGACTGCACTTTAACAGCAGCAAGAAGTACGTAACCTTGTTTGATGTTGAAGGTGGCGAACGAGTTGATATTGTCTCGTTGGATGATTTATACGGAATGGCTTCCCGAATTCGGGCAACCGTGCAAAAGCATGAAGCTAAGTAAGAAGTGTGCAGCTGAGTTCAAGGAGCCAGAGTAACAAAAAAACCGCTCATTGAAGCGGTTTTTTGCTTTTATCGGGTTGCATTTGCCTGAACCTTCTCCATTCCCGATTGTAGCAATAGCGCCTAATTTCTCGCTGTTTATGCCCACCACTGCCCCCGAATGCCTCCTGCTTTTTCCCAACCAGCTCTACCGGGAGCATCCGGCCTTGCTGCCCGGCCGGCCGGTGGTAATGCTGGAAGAGGTGCTGTTTTTCACTCAATTTCACTTCCATCAGCAGAAGCTGGTGCTGCATCGGGCCAGCATGCGGGCCTACCACAAGCGGTTGCAAGCCCAAGGTATTGCCTGCGATTACGTAGAGGCCCGGCAGCCCACGGCCGACGTGCGCCAGTGGATAGCCCAGGCCGGAGCCGCGGGCTTGCGTCAACTCCACGTCATCGACCCGGTGGACGACTGGCTGCGGCGGCGCATCGAATCGGCCACGGCCCGGGCCGGAATCAGCCTGACCGTGCACCCCAGCCCTAACTTTTTGAATGAAATGGGCCCGGCGAATGCCTATTTCGACGGTCGCAAGAAGTATTTCCAGACCGATTTCTACGTGGCGCAGCGGAAGCAGCGGCAGCTGTTGCTGGAGCCCGACGGCCAGCCTACCGGCGGCAAATGGACGTTTGACACGGAGAACCGCGCGAAATTTCCTAAGGGTGAAACCGTGCCCGCGCTGCCCTGGCCCGCGTCCCCGGCCGAGGTTGTCGAAGCCATTGCCTACGTCGAAACCTATTTTCCGGACCACTACGGCCAGGCCCGCGATTTTCGCTACCCCACCACCCACGCGGCGGCCGAGGCCTGGCTGGCAGATTTTTTGAAGCAGCGGCTGGGCAAATTTGGCGTGTACGAAGACGCGCAGGTGGCCCGCGAACCGGTGCTTTACCACTCGGTGCTGACGCCGATGCTGAACATCGGGCTGCTCAGTCCGCAGCAAATTCTGGACGCCACGCTCGCCCACGCGGCCCGCCACGAGGTGCCAATAAACTCCCTGGAAGGCTTTTTGCGGCAGATTGTGGGCTGGCGCGAGTTCATCCGCATTGTGTACGAGCGGGAGGGCCGCAGGCAGCGCACCCGCAATTTCTGGGGCTTTGAGCGCAAAATTCCCAAGGCGTTCTGGACCGGGACCACCGGCATCGGACCGGTCGACATTGTGATAAAAAAAGCCCTGGCCGGCGCCTACAACCATCACATCGAGCGACTGATGGTGATGGGCAACTTTTTCCTGCTCTGCGAGTTCGACCCCGACGAGGTGCACCGCTGGTTCATGGAAATGTATATCGATGCCTACGATTGGGTGATGGTGCCCAACGTGTACGGCATGACCCAATTTGCCGATGGCGGCCTGATGACCACCAAGCCCTACATCAGCGGCAGCAACTACCTGCTGAAAATGGGCGACTGGCCCAAAGGCGACTGGCAGGCCACCTGGGATGGCCTGTTCTGGCGCTTCATGCACGTCAACCGCGACTTTTTTACGAGCAACCCGCGCCTGGGCATGCTGGTGTCCACTTTTGATAAGATGAGCGAAGTGAAGCGCGACGCCCACCTGGCGCACGCCGAGGCATTTTTAGCAAAGCTGGACGACTGGAACGAACGCGCCTAGCGCAGCCTTGGCGTCGGCGAAACGTTGGACTCTGCGGGCGCTTGGTACGCACTGGCTTCAAAACCACCCACGCCCTGTCAGGCCGCGCCTTTTCCTAAGCGCGTGAAAACTGAACCCACGGATTTTAACCAAATTTCCGGGGCCAACAGCGCCCGCGTCATTGAAATCCAGTTCGGGCTGGCCGAAAAAGACGTCATCGAACTTATGCACCGTTCAATAAAGGCTTCATCGTTTCGGCTGTGGCGCAAGCGCATGGCGGGCCGCACTACCAAGCACTAGGCGCTGCGTTCTGAAAAAGTAGGCGGGTTCAAGAACTCCAGCCAACGCAGCATTTCGATGAATGAATTTAGCAAGCGCTGAAGAGCGAACGGTAGTAGGAGCATCCGTAACCAGCGTTTTACCTTTGGGACCTTATGCGCCAATACCAAGCCCTTCTCCGCCAAATCCTCGCCACCGGTACCGTGAAAACCGACCGGACCGGAACTGGTACCCTCTCTATTTTTGGGCCCCAAATGCGGTTCAATTTGGCCGAAGGTTTCCCGC
This sequence comes from Hymenobacter sp. IS2118, assembly GCF_000715495.1. Lineage (GTDB taxonomy): Bacteria > Bacteroidota > Bacteroidia > Cytophagales > Hymenobacteraceae > Hymenobacter. Next base: position 61,095 of record NZ_JNLX01000060.1, read on the forward strand.
TGGTAACCACCAAAAAGGTGCATTTGAAGAGCATCATCCATGAATTGCTGTGGTTTTTACAGGGCGATACTAACATTGCCTACCTCAAAGAGCACGGCGTAAAAATCTGGGATGAGTGGGCCGATGCCGCCGGCGAGCTGGGTCCTGTGTACGGCCACCAGTGGCGCAGCTGGCCCGACGGCCGCGGCGGCCACATCGACCAAATCAGCACCATCATCCAGCAGCTCAAAACCCAGCCCGACTCGCGCCGCATCCTCGTGTCGGCCTGGAACGTGGCCGAGCTGCCCGACATGAAATTGCAGCCCTGTCATGCCCTCTTCCAATTTTACGTAGCCGATGGCAAGCTGTCCTGCCAACTCTACCAACGCTCGGCCGATGTCTTCTTGGGCGTGCCGTTCAACGTTGCCAGCTACGCGCTGCTCACCATCATGGTGGCCCAGGTAACGGGCCTGCAGCCCGGCGAATTCATTTGGACCGGCGGCGACACCCACCTCTACAGCAACCACCTGGAACAGGCCAACCTCCAACTTACCCGCGAACCCCACGCGCTGCCGCAGATGCTGATTAACCCGGAGGTAACGGACATTTTCGGTTTCAAGTACGAAGATTTTCGGTTGGAGAATTATGAGCCCTGGCCCGCAATAAAAGCGCCGGTTGCCGTTTAGCGCAAAGTTTCGCGAATTAAAAAAAGCAAGTTTCGCAAAGTTTAGCCTTGCGGGACGTGCTTTTTTTAATTCGCGAAACTTTGCGCTAAATAGGGCGGGAGCGCAGTACTGAGGAAGGAAGTATTACTGACGTGGTAAACAGTGCGAATTGCCGCCACATTTGCCGTAAACGCACCATCGGCCGCCAGTAACTCGCCCTTTCCAAACAGCCCCTCCCGGCACTCCACGCCCGCCGCCCGCGCCGCCCGTAGCACCTGCGCCCGGCGCACGCCCGCCACGCAGCCGGTTTCGAGCGAAGGCGTGAATAACACGCCATCCTTTTCCCAGAAAATAGTCGCCGCGCCCGCCTCTGCTACGTGCCCGTGGGCATCGCAGAGGATGATTTCATCGAGCCCGCGTCGTTGCCGCTCGTGGGCGGCCCGCACATATAACCACGCCTGCGGCCCTTTGCAAAAACTGAGCGGGGAATGAATGGAATGGGTTTCGAGGGCAAAATCAGCCCTGGCGATGGGCGAGTTATCGGCGACAAAGGGCTCGGCGGTGGCCAGCCATTCGGCGGCATTGGTTAGGGGCGTGTAGAGCCCGCCGCCGCTGCGCCAGAGTTGCAGCCGCAGGCGGGCGTCGGGCAGGGCGTTGGCCTGGGTGAGGGCGGCCAGCGTGGTTTCCAGAGTTTCAGGCGTGGCCAGCGCGGCGGGTAGCGTGAGGTAGAGCGCGGCGGCGGCCCGTGCCATGCGGGCGTGGTGGTCAGCGGCGAGGCGCAGGCGGCCGGCGGTGAAAATCAGCGTTTCAAAGAAGCCATCGCCGAAAGCCAGGCCGCGGTTGGGCAGGGGCAGGGCGGCGCTGGGCAGGAGGTCGTTGTTATAAAGCAGCACGGGCCCAAAGTACGGCCAGAATGTAGTCGGACGCTACCTCAAACTACGAAACCGGAATGTTCGTGCTTTTGAAGTAGCGCCAGCTACTCTCGTTTACTGCACCTGCACGCGGCGTACGACCGTTCCTTCCGCGTAAGTCACGCGCAGCAAGTATGTGCCGGTGCTCAGCGTTTCGAGGGGAAGTACGACGGGAGCGGTACCGGTTAACACCTGCTGCAACACGGGCCGGCCCAATAGGTCAAGCATCTCCACGGCCTGCGGGTGGGCACTGGCATCGGGAGCTACCGTGAGGGCCGAGTGAGCCGGCACAGGCCAAGCTTGGGTGCGGGCTGCAACCGCACGCGGCGCGGCCATATGCAGCACAGCGGGTGCCGTGATGCGCGCTAGGGCCGCACGGGGCTGCCCGCCAACGGTGCCGAAAAAGCCGCCCAGCACAATGGCCCCGTTGGGCTGTAGCAGCAGCGAATTGACGGTTCCGTCCGGCGTGGCCGTAGTCTCGAATGAGGCATCGGCGGTACCGTTGGGCAGCAGTCGGGCCAGGTTGGCGGGCAGGCCGCCGCCGGTGAATAAGCCGCCGAGCAACACCCGGTTATTGGGTTGCAGCAGCAATTTGTTTACCGTGCCGCTGGTTGAGGGCGGCACAAAGTCCCCGTCGAGCGAACCGTCGGGGTTCAGGCGCAGTACGTTAGTGCGAGACGTGCTCCCGTAGCCACTGAAACGTCCTCCCACCAGTATTTTACCATCGGGCTGCACGGCTAGGCTGTTCAATCCGCTGGTGGTGTTTGCCCCGCTGAAGGCGCTGCCGACAAACGACAAGTCCTGTGTGCCGGTGCTTTCCAGCCGCATTATGGTATTTAGCAATGAATTTCCGGATGAAGCCCTAAAGGAACCCGCTACCAGAATTTTGCCATCAGCCAGCAACTCCACCGCATGCACGGAGTTGTTGCTGCCGGGACCCGTCGCCAAGGTCGAAAATGTAGCGTCGGGGGTTCCATTAACTAGCAAGCGCACCAGATTAGGGCCAGTGGTGCCGGCGGCGCTGCTGAAGTTGGCCACCAGGATGCGGCCGTTGGGTTGTACCAGCACGCGCGTGGGACGGATGCGCAGGGCCGAAGCATCGAACGTGTTATCAAGAGCCCCGGTGCTTAGGTAGCGCACCACCGTAGCGCCCGTGGCGGCTAGCAAGCTGCCATCGGCCTGCAGGGCAAGGTCAGTCACCCGGACATTGGTAGCGCCCAAAGCCGGAGCAAAGTTGCCATCCAGGCTGCCGTTGGGGTTGAAGCGGGCCAGACCGTTGGCCGCTTGTCCGTTAATCTCCGAGAATAAACCACCGACGATGAGCTTGCCATCGGCTTGACGCACCACGTCGTTTACCGAGCCGGTGGTTTGAATGAGCGGTTGGAAAGAGGTGTCCAGCGTACCATTACTCGTAAATTGTACCAAGGGGTGATTATCCAGACCGGCTGTTCTCATAATTGAATTACCACCCACCAGAATGCTTCCATTGGCCAGCAAAGTCAGGGAGTAAAGCGGGCCATTGGTAGTCACGGTAGAAAAAGAAGTGTCCTCGCTGCCGTTGGTATTCAACCGCCCAATCCGGGACGGGCCCTGCGCAGTGCTCGCGTACAGAATCCTGCCGTCGGCTTGCAGCTGTAGGACATCGCCAAAAAGGGAATACACGGAGTACTCAACCAAGCTGGACGGAGCGAAAAAAATGGGGTCGAGGGCCCCACTCGGCAGCAGCCGAACCAGCCCTGCACCGGAAGGGCCATTGCTGGTGTGTATCGCGCCAGCCACCAAAATTTTGCCATCGGGTTGCACCAACAGATTAATGGCTTCGCTCTGGGTGGTGAACGTGGTGACGAACGTGGCATCGAGCGACCCGTCGGCATTCAACCGGGCCAGTCCGTTGGCGGGCTGGCCATTGTAGGTGTCGAAGTAGCCGCCAATAAGCATTTGCCCGTTGGGCAGGCCCACAATGATTTCAATTTCTCGGTCGGCGCCCGAGCCGGCGTTAAAAGTAGGGTCCACGGCACCCGTGGCAGTGAGGCGCACGATTCGACTGGCCGGCGTGCCATTGAACGTATCGAAAGGGCCTACTACTACCATTTTTCCGTTGGGCAAAGGCAAAATATCATCTACATAGATGGTGTTGCCAGTGGATACTGCTCCCGAGCCCGCGTTGAAAGTGGCGTCGCCGGTGCCGTTGGCATTTAGCCGTAGTACCGATTCCCGCGTGAGCCCGCCGGCCGTGATTGTGCCGCCCAGGGATATCAACAAAATCTGACCGTTGGGCAGCAGGCGGGGCCGGTAGGTCCGGCTTGCGGGGCCCACGTTTTGCTGAAATGCAGCATCGAGGACACCGTTGGCGTTTAATCGGGCCACTCCGGAGGCAGTGCTCCCGTTCACGCGGGTAAAAGCGCCCGCCACCACGCGCTGGCCGTCGGGTTGTTCCACTGCCGTATATACAATGCCAGGAGCGTAAATGCTGTTGGGTGCAAAACTGGGGTCGAGGACTTGGGCGTCAGTAGGTTGCCAGGATAGCGCAGCCCACAGCGAAGCCACAATGCACAGTTGAAAAACTTTCATTATATCGGGGGAAATGGATTAACCGGGTGACAAACCGGTGGAGGGAATTGCTTTAAAAAGTTCAATAGTAACCAGAACATTACTACTCTGCCCTACGATGTTTGGGAAGTGATTGCAGCGCGTCTAAAATCCCTTTTAATAAGGCTGACGTTTCACCTGTAATGCGCCAGAATTGCCTCCAATGGCTGAAAAGTACAAACGAAACGTTAGTGCCAAGGGACTCAAAAAAAGCGGGGTAAAGCAGTGCGCTACCACTGTACCCGCACGCGGCACATGACAATTCCTCCACCATTAAGTTGCGCGCAGCAGCGCAGATAGATGCCGACGGCAGGCTGTCGCATTGATGGTACCGTCAGCATTAAGGCGTAACAAGCAGTTGCGGGTAATGCCGCCAGCCACAAGTGGTGTACTGCTAATCAGTTGTGCATAAGTGACCGTATTCAATTCGGTCACGTCCCGGTTACGCCTCGGCTGCGCTCGCCATTACGGCCTGAAAACTACGCTTGTTTTCGCGCGCTTATTTAATCAATACATGCCGTGTGTGGCCATTTTTCAGTGCTTCACGCGGTCTACTTGTCAGCTTGTGCCTGTGTTCTGCTGACATGCCGAATCGAGGCAACTATTTGCAGTAAAGCGTGCTGAACAGCGGTTAGCAATGCTGTTTGTCCGGTTGAAGCCGCTAATCAGCAGCGCCTCCCATCGGGCTGCTTTACGGTCGAACAAGTTATGCCAAAGCTGTAAATGGCAAAATGAGCGAAGCTCGGGTTGAGGCTCTGGGCCTCAAGTGGCTGGTTCAAACCGTCGACTTCAAGTATCAATGTGCCTAAATAATGGAAATACAAGGACTGAAAATGCGAGAAAAATAACAGGTATCCACTGGTGAAAAAGCATTATTGAAGTGAGGAACCCAATAATTTTTGATGGCTCACACCAACACAAACTTCTTCCCCGGCAGTGCCCGTACCACGCCCCGAAACTCCAGCGCCAGCAGCAGCGAGGCCACGGCGTAAATGGGCAGTTGCGCTTTCCAGGCCAGCTCGTCCATCTGCATTTCGCGGCCGGGCGCGGCGGTTAGCAGGGTTAGCACACTGAACTCCTCGGGCGTGAAATCGTCGGCTGAATAGGAGGGAACGGGCTTAAACTTCCCCGACTGGTGCAGGGCCGCATCCCAGTTCAGGAGCTGCTCCAGGTCCAGGGGTTCCTGATATAGGGCGGCCTTGTTGCTTTTGATGAGGGCGTTGCAGCCGGCTGAAACCTCTGAGCCCAGGTTGCCGGGCACGGCCAGCACGTCGCGGTCGTAGCTCAGGGCTAGTTCGGCGGTAATGAGGGCGCCGCCTTTGATGGCGGCTTCCACTACCACTGTACCATCGGCGAGGCCGGCGATAATGCGGTTGCGGGCCGGGAAATTGTAGCGGTCCGGCGGCGTGCCGAAGGGAAATTCGGTGAGCAGGCCGCCCTGTTCGCGCATCTTTTCGGCCGTTTTCTGGTGCGCGTGCGGGTAAATTCGGTCCAGGCCGGTGGCCATCACGCCCACAGTTTCCAGTCCTTCGGCCAGGGCGGCGCGGTGGGCCATGATGTCGATGCCGTAGGCCAAACCACTCACCACTAGCGGCCGGTGCGGCAGCAGTCCCTTAATAATGCGCTCGGTTTGCTCGCGGCCATATTCGGTGGCTTTGCGGGTGCCCACCAGGGCCACGATTTTGGGCGCGTTCAAATCAGCCGTGCCCTGGTAGTAGAGGATGGCCGGCGCATCGGGTAGCAGCTTGAGGCGGCTGGGGAAGCGCTTGCTGGTGTAGAAAATGATTTCCACGCCGTCCTTTTCGGCCTTTTTCAGGTCGGCCTCCGCCTTACGAAAGGCGGTTTCACGCTCCGGGCCAGTGAGAATAGCCACGGTGGCCGCGCCCACGCCGGGAATCCGGCGCAGCTTGCCGGGCGGCATCATCAGCACATTTTTGGCCGAGCCGCCGTAGCTCATCAGCTGCCGCGTGAGCTGCGGGCCAATGCCGGGCAGCAGCGTGAGGGCAAGTTCGTGGAAGAGGGTGTCGTCGGCCATGTACCGTAAGCCTCAGCTTGCGCTGGAGTAGAATGTACCGTAAGCTTTAGCTTGCGACGAGCGGAGCGAGTGCCGCGCTCGGAGAGTTTCGTAGGGTGGTTTGTAGGGCAACGCCGAATTCGCTGCGCTCATCACAAGCTGAAGCTTATGGTACATCGGTTTTCCCCGCCGCTTCTACTTCCTTTTTTAAACTCATCAGGAACGCCCGCACTTTTTCCAGGCTCTGCACCACGTCAATTTTTTCCTTGAGCTGCGGCCCCTTTTGCTTGAGCATGTCGCGGGCGCCGGGAATGGTGTAGCCGCGCTCCTTCACCAGGTGGTAGATGGTGCGAAATATTTCAATGTCCTGCGGGGTGTAAAGGCGGTTGCCTTTCTTGCTGCGGCGGGGGCGCAGCTCGTCAAATTCCGTCTCCCAGAAGCGCACCAGCGACTCGGCTACCTTGAACTGGGCGGCCACCTCGCCGATGGTAAAGTACTGTTTCTCGATGCTGCGCTCTTTATAGGGCATATGGCTACCTTTGCTTTTCAGCCGAAAGTACCTAAAAAAACCGCATTCGCTGCTAATCCGGCCGCGTTGCCCTTCTTCTATATGTCGCTCCCCACCGCCACCGCTGTCCGCCAGCAATTCCTTGATTTCTTCGCCTCGAAAGGACACCACATCGTGCCTTCGGCCCCCATTGTGGTGAAAGACGACCCCACGCTGCTATTCATCAACAGCGGCATGGCGCCATTTAAGGACTATTTTCTGGGCAATAAGCCCGCGCCCCACAAGCGCATTGCCGACACCCAGAAGTGCCTGCGTGTGAGCGGCAAGCACAACGACCTGGAGGAAGTAGGCTACGACACCTATCACCACACCATGTTTGAGATGCTCGGCAACTGGTCGTTTGGCGATTATTTCAAGAAAGACGCCATTGCCTGGGCCTGGGAGCTGCTCACCGATGTGTACAAGCTGGAAAAGGACCGCCTCTACGTTACCTATTTCGAAGGTGATGAGGGCGACAAGTTGGCCGCTGATAGCGAAACGCAGGACCTGTGGCGCCAGTACACCACCGACGACCGGATTTTGCCCGGCAACAAAAAGGACAACTTCTGGGAGATGGGCGACACCGGCCCCTGCGGCCCGTGCACCGAAATCCACATCGACCTGCGCTCCGAGGAGGAGCGGGCCGCCACGCCCGGCCGCGACCTCGTGAACGCCGACCACCCGCAAGTGGTGGAGGTGTGGAACAACGTGTTCATGGAATTCCAGCGCCTGGCCGACAAAAGCCTGGTGAAGCTGCCCGCCCAGCACGTGGACACCGGCATGGGCTTTGAGCGCCTGATGATGGCCGTGTCGGGCGTCAAGTCGAACTACGACACCGACGTGTTCCAGCCGCTCATTCAGTTCATCGCCAAGGAAGTGGGCGTGGAATACCACGGCACTGCGCCCGCCAAGGTAACCGACCAACCCACCACCGAAAACGAAAAAACGGACATCGCCATCCGGGTAATTGCCGACCACATCCGCACCATCGCCTTCACCATTGCCGATGGTCAGCTGCCCAGCAACGTGAAGGCCGGCTACGTAATCCGCCGCATTCTGCGCCGCGCCGTGCGCTACGCTTTCTCGTCGCTCAACCAAAAGCAGCCCTTCCTCTTCAAGCTGGTGCCCGTGCTGGCCGACCAGATGCGCAACATCTTCCCAGAGCTGAAAGCCCAGACGGCTTTCGTGCAGCGCGTGATTGAGGAGGAGGAAATTGCTTTCTTGAAAACGCTCGAAACTGGTCTGCGCCGCCTGGATGCGCTGGAGGAAACCGCTCACGCCAATGGCAACCGCATCGACGGCAAAACGGCGTTTGAGCTGTCTGATACCTTCGGCTTCCCGCTGGACCTCACGGCTCTCATTGCCCGCGAAAAAGGCCTGACCGTGGACGAGGAAGGCTTCCAAAAGGAGCTGGCGCAGCAGAAAAACCGCAGCCGCAACGCCCAGGAAACCGAGCAGAGCGACTGGACCGTAGTGGCCGACACCGACGAGCAGCCCGCCTTCGTAGGCTACGACCATGACGTCGCGCCGGCCCGCATCCTGCGCTACCGCAAAACCACCGCCAAGGGCAAAACCGAGTACCAGCTGGTGCTCGACCAAACCGCGTTCTACGCCGAGAGCGGTGGCCAGGTGGGCGACACCGGCTTTCTGGAAGGGGACTTTGCTACGATGCGCGTGATTGACACCAAGCGCGAAAACGACCTCATCGTGCACACCGTGCTGGAGTTGCCCCAGGACCTGACCGGCCAATTCATGAGCCGGCCCGATGCTGCCCGCCGCACCCAGATTCGGCAGAATCACTCCGCCACGCATCTGCTGCAGGCCGCCCTGCGCGACGTGCTGGGCTCGCACGTGCAACAGAAAGGCTCGCTGGTGAACGAGAAGCTGCTGCGCTTCGACTTCTCGCACTTCACCAAGGTAACCGACGACCAGCTGCGCCAGATTGAGCGCATCGTAAACGAGAAGATTCGCCAGCAAATCCCGCTCGACGAACGCCGCAACGTACCCATTTCCGAAGCCAAAGAACTGGGTGCCATGGCGTTGTTTGGCGAGAAATACGGCGAGTTTGTGCGCGTCATTACTTTCGATAGAGGCTTCTCGGTAGAGCTGTGCGGAGGCCTGCACGTGCCCAACACCGGCACCATTGGCTACCTCAAAATCACGGCCGAAAGTGCCGTGGGTGCCGGTGTGCGCCGCATCGAGGCGGTGACCGGCATCGGCGCCGAAGCTTACGTGGACCAGCAGCTCGACCTGCTCAGTCAGGTGCGCGAAACGCTGGGCAACCCCCAGCACCTCATCACCAGCATTGAAAAGCAGAGCGAGGAAATTACCACGCTCCGCAAGCAGCTGGAGCAGTTTGAGCTGCAAAGCATGAGCCAGCAGAAGGACCAGCTCGCCGCCCAGGTGAAGGAGCTTAAGGGCGTGAATTTCCTAGCCGCCGTGGTGCAGGCGGGCTCGGCCGAATCCCTCAAGACGCTGGCTTTCAACCTCCGGCAGGTAGTGCCCAATCTGGTGGCTATCCTGGGGGCCGAAATCGACGGCAAGCCCCAATTGGCCGTGATGCTGGACGATGAAATTGCCAGAGCCGGCAAGCTCAACGCCACCACGCTGGTACGCGAGCTGGCCAAGGAAATCCAGGGCGGCGGCGGCGGTCAGCCCTTCTTCGCCACGGCCGGCGGCAAGAACGGGGCCGGGCTGGCGGCGGCCATTGCGAAGGCAGAGGAAGCCGTGAGCAAGGTGTTGTAAGCCACTGGCTGGTTTAATTCTTTTGCCAAAAGCGGCGGCTCCACTTGCTGGGGCCGTCGCTTTTATATTCCGTAAGGAAGCCGGCTGGTATTTTGCTGCGCAGTTGGGCTCTGCGTCCTTTGCACTTCACTCCTAACTGGCTACTGCATGTTGAAATTATGTATTGTTTTTGTAGCGCAGTGCCTGTTGTTTGCGGCACCAGCTGCCGCGCAGCAACATATTTTGCCTCCTAAATTGGACTTCCTGGACTCTATGCGCCGAGTGCTGCCCGGTGATGTAGGTGCCCATTACCGCCGCGAAACGGAGTACACCGACAGTGTGGCGGCCACCGTGAAAACCTATTCCGTGGCCACGGGCAAGCTCACAAGCCAACAAGGATTCGCCAACCTGCGCAAGGGCGTACCCAACGGGGTATCGGAGTGGTGGTACCCGGCCGGGCAACTCCATATACACGAAGAATATGCGTTGGGCAGAAGAGTGGGCGAACTTCGCACGTATTACCCCAGTGGGCAGCTGAAGCGCCGCGAAGTTTATAATCTCAAGGATGATTTCAATTCCACCGGTGAATGCTTTGCCGAAAGTGGCCAATCGGTACCCTTTTACAAATTTGAGCAAATGCCTGTGTACTCCGTGGGCGACGGTGGTAGCCAGGCAATTGTGGCCGCTGTACAGCGCGGGATAAAATACCCGTGGGCGGCGCTTAAAGCCGGTTGTACCGGCAAAGTTGTCGTGAGCTTCAACGTGACGGCGCTGGGCGAGGTAGCCGATATCCGCATTGTGCAGAGTGTGTGCCCGGCCGTTGACGAGGCGGTGCTGAGTGCCGTGCGGAAGCTAAAAAGTTTCAAGCCGGGGTTGCAGGATGGGCAGCCGGTGGCCGTTGCCTTCAGCGTGCCCGTTACTTTCGCAATTAATTGAAGCTCAAAGCATGAAACACATTTATAAAACGTTGCCGGGCATTGTCCAACTGGTTTGCTTGTTGTGGGCAATAATGGGAGGTGCAACGGGGCCGGTATTTGCTCAATCAGCAGTCACATTTCCTCATAAATTCACAGAGTACATAGCCCCCGACGGTAGTAAGCTGCCCGGACCCGAAGGAGCACACCACCGTAACGACTATACTTACCGGGACAGCTTGTCGGGCACTATTCGGGTGTATGATGCAGCCGGTAAGCTGCAGGAAATTACGCCCTATGCAGACTTGGGTAGCCGTATTAAACTTGGGCCTCGAACCACTTTTTACGACAACGGCCAGCTGCGTTCCAAGGAAGACTTTGTGGGCGAAAAGCGGCAGGGGGAGTTTCTGGTCTATTATCCGGAAGGCCAGCTAAAACGCCGGGAGATTTACGAGGACAACATCCGTAAATCCGCAGCCTGTTTTGCCCGGGACGGTGGCCCGGTGGCATTCTACGAGTACAGCATAATGCCCACTTACAAAGGTGGCGGGACCCAGAAGATGGTGCAGGCCATTGCCGCAAACGTCCGCTACCCGGCTGCTGCTTTGCAGAAGCAAACCCAAGGGCGGGTATTCGTCTCGTTCAAGGTGGCGGTGAATGGGTTGGTCGAGGACGTGAAAGTGGTGAAGGGCGTCTCGACCGAACTAGACTTGGCGGCCATTAGCGCGGTAAAAAAACTGAGTGGCTTCACTCCGGGTCAGCTGGATGGCGAACTCGTTCCGGTATCGTTTACCCTACCGGTGACCTTTAGCATCACGGAAAAACACTAAGCCGGTCAGGCAGGATTGGGGCTATTAGCTTTTGGTATACCCGCAGACACTGAGCTGTCTATTTGCAGGAATGCCTGCGCCAGCGTCTGTTTACAACAACCCGCTTGCTCAATCAGTACTATATTTCAAAAGACAAACAAAGTCTCCCTGCCCTGAACAGTGTTGCCAATTACAGAATACCAGGGCCGTTTTACCATCAGCTATGCTACCCCATACTCCTATGAAAACACTCTTTTTCTGTTCCGCATGGCTACTGGCTTGCCCTTTCGCAGCCCAGGCGCAAGATTCTGAGCCGGCTTTGCCGCTACCCAAAAGCAGCTTTTTTAAGGCTGATTACAGCCCCGCTTCTGCTGATGATTCTACGGCGTATTGTGTAGAAACTACGCTCCGCGATAGCCTGTCGGGAATGGTGCGGGTATATTTGAGGTGGTCTAGTTAAGCAGGAGAGAATTGGGTGATGTTGTTAAGGTGCTGTTGATGAAACTGGTACGGCTTCTGATAGCCAATGCTGGAGTGGCGACGCTCATGGTTGTAGTAGTCAAAATAGTCGGCGACGCTGGCCTGGGCATCGGCTAGGTCGGCGAAGACAGGCCAGTCACGGGCTTCGAGCTCCTCGGTTTTGAGGCGCGACCACAGGCTTTCCGCCTGGGCGTTGTCGTAGCACTCGCCGCGTCGGCTGTGGGAGAGCTGGGCCTGGGCGTCGCGCAGCACAGCCTTGTAAGCGTTGCCCACGTATTGCCCGCCCCGGTCGGAATGGACGATGAGGCCGGGGGTGGGCCGCTGGGCCAGCAGCGCCCGCTGTAAGGCGCTGGTGACCAGCGCTTCGGGCATGTCGGCGCGCACCTGCCAGCCCACCACGTGCTTGGTGCACACGTCCTGAAAGGCACACAGGTAAGCCCAGGTCCCGTTGGCTAGCGGCAGGTAGGTGATGTCGCTCACCCACACCCGGTTGGCCTGGGTGGGACGCGGCTGGTCAAGCAGCAAATTGGGGGCACAGCGCTGCCCGTGGGTCGAATCGGTGGTGCACGGAACGAAGGACTTGGGCTGCAAGGCCTTGCGCCCGTGGCGGCGCAGCCCCATGCGCAGGGCCTGGCGGCCTACCCGATGGCCCTTTTCCCGCAACTCAACCCGGAGCCGACGCGTGCCGTAGCGGCGTTTGTGGTAGTCAAAAACCGCCATCATTTCCGTTTCCCAGGCCGGTTCGGCCCTGCCCACGGCCCCGGCCGCCTGCCGGTGCCGCCAGGCGTAGTAGCGGCTGGGTACCACGTCCAGCACCTGGCAAAGTTGCTGGATCGGGTAAAAAGGCCGCTGCTGGTCAATGAATTGCAGCGTACTCACTGGGTCGGGGGATGCGAGAAGATGGCGATGGCTTTTTTTAAAATATCGAGCTCCTGCGCCAGCCGTTTGTTGGCGACGCGCAGCGCCCGCACTTCGGTGGCCTCGGCCGGGTCGGCGGGCAAGGGCTGCTGGGCCGCTTTCTGCCAGGCATAAATCCGCTTGGCGTCGATATTCAGGGCGCGGGCGGCGGCCAGCGTGGAGCGGCTTTCGCTGGCCAGCCGCAGGGCTTCGGCGCGGAAGGCCGCATCATAACGCGGCCGTTTCGTAGGAGGAGCTTTTTCCATGGGTTCGGGAAGTTAGCACCCAATTCTCTCCTGTTTGACCCGACCACCTCAA
>NZ_JNLX01000061.1 GCF_000715495.1 Hymenobacter sp. IS2118
GCCGCAGCCACCAAGCCCAGTTGGGGCCCAGCCATCCCAGCGGGCCGGCAATACTACTACATCCCCGAAATCAACGGTTTCTACGACGCAATCACCCGCGAGTACCTGATTCAGCGCAACGGGGTCGGCAGTTGGGTGCGCACCAGCAGCGTGGCCACCAGCACGGCCAGCTTCCACCCCGTGGTCATGGATTACGTTGGCGCTAAGCCCTGGACCCTTTACGACGCCTACCAAGCCAAGTACAACAAAGCTAAGAGTAGCAAATAAGCTTCCTCCCTTTCATGAAAGACCTGTTCCTGGCCCGAACAGGCAGACTAACCGCACTATGCAAGTTGGTGGCAAATCTGGGTCAGCAGCTCTTCTAAATAGGCATCGTTCCATCCGAGCCGCTTTCGTTTTTTCTTGATGCTGACCCGTGTGGGGTCCTGTTGCAGCAGGTTAAGCGCCATTTTGCGCACGAGGGCCAGGTTTTCCACGGCTTGGGCCTGGCGCAAGCGGTGGGCGTCTTCGCCCAGCGTCACGTCCAGGTGCCAGTGGAGCTTGTTTTCAATGGCCCAGTGGTCGCGCACGGCGGCCGTGGCCTGGGCCGGGGTCAGGCTCGCGCGGCTGCTGAGGTAGTAGCGCACGGCCTGCGACTGGGCCGGTCCGTCGACCGGGTGGCGGGTGGTCGCGACCCGGACCAGGGCGGCCAGCCCCGGCCAACGGCCTTCTTCATCGACCCAGCGCAGGTCGGTTTGGACGCTGACCTGGGTGCAGAGCGGGGTGTTGTGGGAGGCCAGGCTCCAGGATTCGAGCGTCTGCCGAGCGGGCACCTGAGCCAGGGCGCGTTCGGCCTCGGCCAAGAGCGTGGCCTGGTTCTCCTTGAGGGCCAGCAGGTAATCACCGCCTTGCTGGCAAATCTGGGCCGCGATGGCAGGTTGGCAGCTGAGCGCATCGAGGCTGACGAGGCAGCCGCGTACGTCGAGTAGGGCCAGTACGTCGGGGATGGCCGCCAGTTCGTGGCCTTTGCCCGCCGTGGCCACCTGGGCCAGGCTCAGGCCCTGGGCGCTGGCCACGGCCGACACCACGTGCAGCGCCTGCGGGCCGGAGCCGCGCAGGGTCTTACCGTCGATACAAACCTGGCCGAGTTGGTCGGCGGGCAGCACCTGCCGCATCCAGGCCAGAAAGGCCGCGTTGAACGCCGCCGCGTCCAGGTGCTGAAAGACCCGCCGGAAGGTATCGTCGGACGGAATACCGTTGTCCAGCGAGAGGTAGCGCCGAAAGACGGGTTCTTTCTGCTGGCCAAACCAGGCGATTTCCTCAAAATCGTCGGCCCCGCTCAGCACAGCTAGCACGCTGATAACGAGAATGTCTAATAGTTTGTGGCGAAAGTTTTTATTCTGCCGCCGGAAGTCCGGCACGTCGGCTAAGTGGGTGAGTAACGACATCGAACCAAGGGGGTAAGCCGCAAATTTACCCTTGCGCACATAGTGCGGTTAGTCTG
>NZ_JNLX01000062.1 GCF_000715495.1 Hymenobacter sp. IS2118
AGCTTTGTTGTACTTGGCTTGGTAGGCGTCGTAAAGGGTCCAGGGCTTAGCGCCAACGTAATCCATGACCACGGGGTGGAAGCTGGCCGTGCTGGTGGCCACGCTGCTGGTGCGCACCCAACTGCCGACCCCGTTGCGCTGAATCAGGTACTCGCGGGTGATTGCGTCGTAGAAACCGTTGATTTCGGGGATGTAGTAGTATTGCCGGCCCGCTGGGATGGCTGGGCCCCAACTGGGCTTGGTGGCTGCGGCGTTCGTCTGAGCCTCAACAACAGGCGAGGCGGCCAGTACAAAGGCTGAGAGGAAGACAAAACGTAATGGCTTGAGGAGGTGTTGCATGAGAATTGATAAGCAAAAAAACATAGAGAACAACTTGTCTTGGCAAGGACAATGCCAAGCTTGAGTTCGGCGCGTTACGCTAGTTCGGCGCGTTACGCTGTAGCTGGCCCACATGTTTTGGTAGTTTCTCGGGGCTCTAGGGCGTGAGGACATTAAGAAATGAGTTATTCATCTAAGCCAATCAAGTGCTGCTCCGATATGCCAGAACGCGAGGAAGGAAACGATGGTCTTCTCGTAGCGGGTGGCCAAGCGGCGATACTGCTTCATGCGTCCGAAAAAGCGTTCGATTTTGTTGCGGTCGCGGTAGGCATTCTCGTCCAGGGGCAGCGGTTGGGTGCGGTTGGGGTGGCTGGGGATGACGGCTTGAATACCGCGTTGAGCGCAATAGGCGCGGGTTTGGTCGCTGTCGTAGGCCGTGTCGGCCACTACCTGGCCCACGTCGAGGCCGTCGAGCAGGGGCAGCGCCTGCGGGCTGTCGCCGGCCTGGCCGGGGGTGGCGAGCAGGCGCACCGCGTTGCCCAGCGACTCGACGCAGGCGTGAATTTTGGTGCTCATCCCGCCCCGGCTGCGGCCGAGGCACTCGGTCTGAGCGTCGCTTTTTTTTGGCCCGCCGCGTGCTGGTGCGCCCGCACGATGGTCGAGTCGAGCAGCACCCAGTCCAGCTCCGGCGCTTGGACGACCTGGAAAAGGCGGCGCCAGACGCCTTTTTCGGCCAGCCGGCGGAAGCGTTTGCGGGCCGTGTCGGACTTGCCGAAGCGTTCGGGCAGGTCGGCCCACGGGCAGCCGGTGCGCATTATCCACACCACAGCGTTGAAAAACAGCCGGTTATCGACGGCCGTCGCCCCGCCATCGGCGGCCTTGCCGGAGAGGTGCGGGGCAACCAGGGCCCAGGTAGCATCAGAAATTTCGTGACGGCGCATGCTGAAAAGTAAATAAGCAGTAAAC
>NZ_JNLX01000063.1 GCF_000715495.1 Hymenobacter sp. IS2118
TGAGGTGGTCTAGCTAAGCTGGACACAATTGGGACGTGGTTTGAAGGTGGGTTTCGAAGTGGTTCGGGGCGAGGTACCCGAGAGCCGAGTGGCGGCGTTCGGCGTTGTAGTAGGCGATGTGGTGGCTGATTTCGAGCCGGGCTTCTTCCAGCCCGGAGAAGCGGCCGCCGTCGAGTAGTTCGGCTTTGAAGCGACTCCAAAACGATTCAGCGTGCGCATTGTCGTAGCAGTTGCCGCGCCGGCTCATGCTTTGCTGCGCGCCGTGGCGCGCTAGTAAGTCCTTAAACCGGGTGGCCCGGTACTGACTACCCTGGTCGGAATGCACGATGAGGCCCGCCGGGGGCCGGCGCACGGCCAGCGCCCGCCGCAGGGCCTCGCTGACCAGGTCTTCGGGCATGGTTTCGCGCACGTCCCAGCCCACGACTTTGCGCGAGCAGCGGTCCAGCCACACGGCCAGGTAGAGCCAGCCTCCGCCCTGGCGGGGCAAGTAGGTAATGTCGCCGACCCACACCCGGTTGGGGGCGGTGGGGGCCGGCTGGCCGAGCAAGCGGTTGGGAGCAGCTTGGACGGCCGGGTCCGAGTCGGTGGTGCGGGGCACAAACGAACGGGGCTGCTGCGCGCGCAGGCCGTGCGCTTTGAGCACGCGTCGGATGCGCCAACGCCCCACCCGATGGCCGTCGGCTTGTACTTCCACGCGCAGCCGGCGGGTGCCATACCGCTGGCTGTGGTAGGCAAATGCCTCGCGCACGGCCACTTGCCAGGCCGGCTCGACCGCCGGCACCTGCTGGCGGCGCTGCCACGCGTAATAGGCGGCCGGGGCCACGCCGAGCACTTGGCAGAGGGAGCGTACCGGCACCTGACTGGCCCGCTGGGCGATGTGCTGGTAGGTGCTCACCGGGTCGGCTGGCCAAAGATGACCAAGGCTTTTTTTAAAATATCGAGCTCCTGCTCGGCCCGCTTCAAGCGAGCGCGCAGGGCGCGCACCTCCGGGTCGCGGGCGACCTCCACGCTGCCGACCTCAGCTACTACCTGGGCCTGCTGCCAGCGGTAGAGCAACTTGGGGCTGATGCCTAACTGACGGGCCGCCGACTGGGTGCTGCGGCTCTCGCTGGCCAGGCGCAGGGCCTCAGCCTTGAACGCCTCGTCGTATTTGCGTCGTTTATCGGGCGACGTTCCGCTCTTTTTAGCTGTCATCACAGAAGAAATATACGTCCTTCTTCTGTCCGCCTTAGCTAGACCACCTCACAATTGTGATAGTGGACAATGCGCCAACTATCCAAAATCTAGAAGAGCCTATTAAGAATAGGCTTCGCATAGTAGCGCCAAAAGAGCGGCTGGAGCATATCTATCGGCACATGTTAGGGTGGTGGTATGCCACTGCAGCAGAGCAGCTATGGCAAAATTCTCAAAACCCGACTGACCAGAAACCCGTCAATCAAAGGCTCATCAAGTGGATTGACATGAAGACAGAGCTCGATGATATTGTAAACCAGTACAAGGAGGACAGATTACCTACAATGTTCGCTCGTGCCGAACCCGATGAATTATACTATAAGTCTCAAGAAGGGCGGGGGTTTGTTCGGCAGTTAGACTTCCTAATGCTACAGGTTGAGGAAGTGCGCTATGCTGTCAAAGACTATTATCGTGCATTCCATGAGCGCACGAAATGGGGAACTGAGAAGCTGCTGATAGGGAAGGAGATGGAGCGGTATGAAGCTGATTTGAAGGAGCAATGGCATCGGTTTGTGCTGCGTCTGCAACGCAACCCAGAGTTCGCGGGCCGTTTCGATGATGATGCCGCATGCGTAGAATTTGGCCAGCGCGTACTGGAATGGGTGGACAGCCAGAACGTTGCTATCCGTACAGGAATGCCGTCAAATTCAGGTTACATAACTCGCGGTAGCTACCACATCATGGCCGATAATGAGGTGCCACCCGTGTACTGGCATCCTAAATTCTTGGAGAAGCTGGATGCAATTGTGAAAGAGACAATTGGCTCAATCTGATTCGGTATGCTGCCCTGGAATCAACGACCGATGGAAGCCAATCTGGCCAATCCAGCTCTTTGCGCACTGCTGCTGCGTCAGACCGTGATAGGATACCGTGAAAAGGCATTGCGGGGCCTGGAGTTTCCGCTAGCGTTTACGGTATTGCCCATTGTGCTGCACGATGGAATTCGTGCGATGTTGCCTTACTCTACCGCCACAAAGCTGCATGTGTGGGTGCAAAAGCATCACCACGTGCGCATTGGTTTTGTAGAGCATGTGCAAAATCTGGTGCCTATTACCAAAGAAGCAATAATTTTCGGCCTACAGCATGGTGCCCTGCAATTTGATGGGGAAGGTATGCTAGTGGCTGGGCAGCGCGAATTAGCGGACTTTGACGTGACCCCAAAGTCGAATGTGGCGGATTGTGTGAAGAGGGCCTATTTCATCGGGCGTTGGTTTGCCGATGCAGGGGCACCTGCTTCGGTACTGAATGCATTTGAAGTAAACATTTCTTAAAATGGATAACCAAGTACCAGCTTCCAGCAGCCTGCCAACAACGATGCAGGTGCGGGCTATCGTCCTCTACAATTACAAGGGTGAAAAGCGCATTTTGCCGTTCAAGCTTGGTCAGGTCAACATTATTACCGGCGAGTCGGAGACGGGTAAATCGTCCATTATTAATATTCTGGACTACTGCACCGGGCGTTCCTCGTTTAAAATGTTTAAGGCGGAGGGCGTGAATATTGGGGTAGTGGCCTGGTACGCGGTGCATCTGCAGATTGGCAACATGCAGGTATTCATTGCCAAGCCCCCACCCAAAGGAAACAGCAAGACGCAGAGCGAGGGATACATCAAGGATGGCGAGTCGGTGCAGCTGCCGGAGATACAGGATATCAAGCTGAACACAAACGACGACGGCATTGATGCGCGCCTATCAAACTTGCTGGGCATCGCCCCGAATAAGGCACTCAGCCCGTCCAGGGCCGGCCAGGACCCGGGCCAGGCTTCGCTCAAGCACACCAAATACTTCCTGTTCCAAGGGCAGAACCTGGTTTCTAACCCGGAAATGTTGTTCTGGCGGCAGAACGATGCCAAAGCAGGCCGGCACCTGAGCGACTCGCTGTATTACTTTCTGGGAGCCGACCAGGACGAGCGCTGGGAAAAAGAGAAGAAGCTGCAATCGTATCAGCAGTTGCTGCAGAAGTACGAGACTCGGCACCGGGTGATTGAGCTACGGCGGGCCACGCAAAACCAAAGCATGCGCACGATGCTGCTACAGGCCCAGCAGGTTGGCCTGGTAGCCAACCAGGTGCCCGATGACGAGATGCTGTCGCTGTTGCGAATATTAATTGGCGAGGTGCCCACTACTGACAGCAACACCGTCATCATCGCGAACAGTCCGCTGGAGGAGGAGCGTCGCCGCGCCCAGGAACTGAACCGCGACTTCCGCGACAAACTGCGCGAAATCGACGAGATGAAGGAATTTCGCCGGGAGGCCGAGACGTTTTCGTCGGCCACGCAGCAGCACGCTGACCGGCTTCGCGCGGTGGAGGTATTCACCAAGGACGAAAACACGCACGAAGAGCTATGTCCGCTCTGCTCGCAAACGATGGATACACCACCTCCGACGGTGGCCATGCTGACCGCTTCGCTCGTGCGGATGCAGAACGGCCAGAACGGCGTGCGCCGCGAGCGGCCCCAACTGGAACAGCAAATTACGGAATTGGAAAATCAGTTGGAGGACCTGCGCGAAGCACGGCGGCTGGCCGAGGAGCGGGTGAAGGCCTTGCAGCAGGAACAAGATGCCAGTGGGCGCCTACGTGACCTCGAATTGCGGGCTGCTCGCATGATAGGTCGCATCGAGGAGTATCTGAAAAGTCTGGAATTGGTAACCGACGAAACGGGGCTTGCTGACAGTATTACGAACGGTAAGAAGAAGATTGAGGCGCTCAAAGCGGACATGGGTAGCGAGGATGTCAAACAGGCCATTGATGCGAGCTTAACGCTGCTGACGGGGGCCATGACGCGTTGGGCCACAGAGCTAAAAATGCGTTACCAGGGCTTACCACACCAGCTTGACCTTTACAACATGACCGTCGCGGCGGTGCGAGGCCCTGGGAACAGCATTACGATGGAAAATATGGGCGGTGGCTCAAATGCTCTGGGCTGCCATCTTATTGCGCTGGTAGCGCTGCATCGCTTCTTCATTAGGTACAATAAGCCAGTGCCTGGCTTCATTGTCCTAGACCAGCCTTCTCAGGTCTACTTCCCCTCGTTGCAGGAATACCGAAATATGCTTGAGGGCTCCAATCAGGAAATGACCAATCTCGGAGGAGACGTGGGAGCCGTGCAACGGATGTTCAAGTATCTATTTGACCGGGTGAAGGAATTGAGTCCGAACCTGCAGATAATTGTAACTGAACACGCCAATCTAGATACGCCTGAATACCAGCAGGCATTGGTAGAAAACCCTTGGGTAGGAGGGAGAGGTTTAATTCCGCATGAGTGGATAAAAGAGGTGCCTCCAGCAGAAATTGAATAATAAAGCAAAAAGGCCCTGTCGATATCGGCAGGGCCTTTTTCTTAAAGAAAAGCTGAAATGTATTGTGCTAATCTATCTTCTGTGAAAACAAAGGCAGCGCTTTGATTACCAGCCAGGAGTCCGTGACAAATGCCATTTTTCTTGGTGTTTTGTAAGGAAGCAAGCCCGTATGTCAGAGAATCTGTGCTGTTTAAACAGAAAATCGCAAAGTATTTAATTTGCACTTGGCTCCTATCTAGCACCTCTTGCAAGTCGATGGTATCAGTATTATACTTTGCAATAGATGAGAGAATGATATGAATACTGTCCGCTAGCTTGGCTCGCAATTCGCTCTTCAACTCAAAATACCAAGCGTCAAAAGCATCAACACAACCTTGCTTATCAGCAGGTAAAGGCATTATCTCAGGCCAATTACGTACAATATGTGCAGAAGCATTTTTAACTTCCATGAAGCAAATTAGCTTCTTTGATGGGTCAAGATGAAGACAATCTGCTGATTTTAAGAAGTTAGGCAGGCCGAATAACACTTTGTGCTGTTCTTTGACAGCATCAAAATCAATAACTGGATGTGTAGAGTTAACACAGACACAATCAGGAATTTGGTTAATCGGTTGGAGCGTGGCACCTAAGTGCGTCTGCAAAATAGAAGCTAAACTATGCATTTTGCGCTCTGGCTCTTAAGAAAGCAATTTCTTTCATCGGGTCTGCTAGCAACTTGTAGAGCGGCTCAGTGTCTTCCGTTACATCTTTAAAGTATATGCCCTTATCCTTGTCTTTATCTGAGATATAAAACTTAGTCAGCTTTTCTATCTTGTGAATAGTAGAATAGGCCTCCAACGCTTGAATGAAGTAAGGACTGTGAGAACTTACAACACAGTAAACATTGTTTTTTACTAGGATAGCCACGATTTCTGCATAAAGAATTTGCCATGCAGGATGAAGATGAACTTCTGGCTCATCAATGATTAACAGATTGCTTGTATTCAAGAATCCAGCTCGAGCCAGCATTTGTAAAATGCCAAGGGTTTTAACGCCTGAAGCCGTATTAGCTATATTGACGCTAATATTATCATCAGTAGTTGAGAAAACAAAGCCGTCACTTTCCGTTTCAAAATAGACCTGCCCACCAATAGTTTTACTGATTTTCTCAGTGATTTCTAATTCTAGGGCATTATGAGGCTCAACTTCTGTTGAAGCATAATTTAGTTTTTCAACTAAATCATAAGTTGGGTAAGCACTTGAATAATCTCCGTTTGATGAACGAGAAGTTAATATCATGTGCTCCTGAAAGTTGAGAACAAAGGGCGACTCCAATAGGGTAGCATCCTCAAACAAGGCTGAAATGACATCATCCTGAATTTTTACTTCCTCCGTCTTTAGTATATTATCACTAAAGGCAATCGAAAAGATATCTTGTTCATTTTCGGATAGCTTTATAGTGCCATCCTTACCTTCTTGACGCTTATTATTTATTTCTTGATGAAATATAGCATTCATTATGTTTTTAAATGATGCCGAATAAGTTTCTTTCGGATTTTGCTTTTCAGCGATAATGGAGCGGATTCTAGAAAAATGTTTTTCTATAATACCTCTTACGGCATACTCAATGCGTTGCAGGTCGGTGTCCTCAGCGAAGGGCAAACGTTCTCCAGGATTATTCCTGCGAAAGGGGATTATGCGGCGCAGTATTTCCTCCAGTGTAGTAGCCTTGATATCGTCGCTAACAGCATCGAAAGCTAACAATCCTTCTTCGCCACTGAACCGGCGAACATCTTGAACCCTTCTGATTGTATTGTTGAATACAGCCGGAGAAATGGCCGGCCCTGCAGCACCCCTGAGTTCAGAAATAAGCTCTGACGTTATAGCCGTTAATTTATTCCGCTGGCCAGCCACAAATTCGTCTTCTCTATTGCGAATAGCTTTCACAATAGCAAACAAGCTTTTGCCAACGGTTGACTTACCCGAATCATTGAGGCCACCGATTACAGTTAACCCCGTCAAGTCAAGGTGGGCGGAACCGATAGGACCAATGTTTTCGATGCTGAGCTTCATAAGGGAAATTGGATAGGCAGGCGACTTAGCTGGAAGCTAACAAGTGGGGCAAAGGTAGCAGCGGATGCTACAGTACACACAAAAGACGTATGAGGATAACCGATACCTTAACCCGGCAGCGGCCCAAACGGAGGGATTGTTAGATATGGGCTTCCCTCCACTGGCCTCGGAACTGGTTCAAATCAACAGCATCAAGAAAGGCCTCGCCAATCGACTGATGACCCGGTGTGTAAAAGCGCATATCCTCTTTAATGGCCTCAACAGCAACAATATTGTCCGGATTGCCATCTTGAAGGCTAACGCCAAAATCATACAAGGCTTGTAGTTGTTGAAACGGTCTTATAGTATCAACAACTACAAGCCGTATGGAGTGACCTTTCCAAGTGGTGTCTAGGTATTTGTAAGTCATGGCTGCTGTTAATTAATGCTAATTCGGACGGTTATGCCCGCCCCGCAGCAGGGCCAGTGTTTCATCCTTGGCCTTGATGAGAGCATCCTTGATTTTGAGTTGGTTGCATAGTAGTTCATTATAAGCCATGCAGCCGTCGCGCTCCTTCTCGCAGTCGCAAATGCTGTGATTTGTTTTGGGTGGCTGTACGGGGTACGTTTAAGGTCTTCTTCTTGCCGAAAGTGTCCGTTTGGGTTTGTAGGGAGCTGTCAATTTTTATGACGAGAGCGGCAAGTAACAAAGCAGGCCGCAAAAGTTGTCAAACATAATGGACATACATGCTCGTGTGTACCCTTCCCATTCTGTTTATGATGTCCAAATCGTGCCTTATACCGAACTACTTAAACCAAAAGGCCAGCCCCTGTCAAACAGGGGCTGGCCTTCTAATAACTGCTGATAGTGGCGGTTAAGCCTCAACTGATTTGGGAGCAACCAGTGCCTCATCCGTCGCAATCACGGCTCCAGAAGCTACTGCTTTGGCACCTGCCGACTTCAACTGCCTGAGGTGGTCTAGCTAAGCTGGACACAATTGGGACGTGGTTTGAAGGTGGGTTTCGAAGTGGTTCGGGGCGAGGTACCCGAGAGCCGAGTGGCGGCGTTCGGCGTTGTAGTAGGCGATGTGGTGGCTGATTTCGAGCCGGGCTTCTTCCAGCCCGGAGAAGCGGCCGCCGTCGAGTAGTTCGGCTTTGAAGCGACTCCAAAACGATTCAGCGTGCGCATTGTCGTAGCAGTTGCCGCGCCGGCTCATGCTTTGCTGCGCGCCGTGGCGCGCTAGTAAGTCCTTAAACCGGGTGGCCCGGTACTGACTACCCTGGTCGGAATGCACGATGAGGCCCGCCGGGGGCCGGCGCACGGCCAGCGCCCGCCGCAGGGCCTCGCTGACCAGGTCTTCGGGCATGGTTTCGCGCACGTCCCAGCCCACGACTTTGCGCGAGCAGCGGTCCAGCCACACGGCCAGGTAGAGCCAGCCTCCGCCCTGGCGGGGCAAGTAGGTAATGTCGCCGACCCACACCCGGTTGGGGGCGGTGGGGGCCGGCTGGCCGAGCAAGCGGTTGGGAGCAGCTTGGACGGCCGGGTCCGAGTCGGTGGTGCGGGGCACAAACGAACGGGGCTGCTGCGCGCGCAGGCCGTGCGCTTTGAGCACGCGTCGGATGCGCCAACGCCCCACCCGATGGCCGTCGGCTTGTACTTCCACGCGCAGCCGGCGGGTGCCATACCGCTGGCTGTGGTAGGCAAATGCCTCGCGCACGGCCACTTGCCAGGCCGGCTCGACCGCCGGCACCTGCTGGCGGCGCTGCCACGCGTAATAGGCGGCCGGGGCCACGCCGAGCACTTGGCAGAGGGAGCGTACCGGCACCTGACTGGCCCGCTGGGCGATGTGCTGGTAGGTGCTCACCGGGTCGGCTGGCCAAAGATGACCAAGGCTTTTTTTAAAATATCGAGCTCCTGCTCGGCCCGCTTCAAGCGAGCGCGCAGGGCGCGCACCTCCGGGTCGCGGGCGACCTCCACGCTGCCGACCTCAGCTACTACCTGGGCCTGCTGCCAGCGGTAGAGCAACTTGGGGCTGATGCCTAACTGACGGGCCGCCGACTGGGTGCTGCGGCTCTCGCTGGCCAGGCGCAGGGCCTCAGCCTTGAACGCCTCGTCGTATTTGCGTCGTTTATCGGGCGACGTTCCGCTCTTTTTAGCTGTCATCACAGAAGAAATATACGTCCTTCTTCTGTCCGCCTTAGCTAGACCACCTCA
>NZ_JNLX01000064.1 GCF_000715495.1 Hymenobacter sp. IS2118
TGAGGTGGTCTAGCTAAGGCGGACAGAAGAAGGACGTATATTTCTTCTGTGATGACAGCTAAAAAGAGCGGAACGTCGCCCGATAAACGACGCAAATACGACGAGGCGTTCAAGGCTGAGGCCCTGCGCCTGGCCAGCGAGAGCCGCAGCACCCAGTCGGCGGCCCGTCAGTTAGGCATCAGCCCCAAGTTGCTCTACCGCTGGCAGCAGGCCCAGGTAGTAGCTGAGGTCGGCAGCGTGGAGGTCGCCCGCGACCCGGAGGTGCGCGCCCTGCGCGCTCGCTTGAAGCGGGCCGAGCAGGAGCTCGATATTTTAAAAAAAGCCTTGGTCATCTTTGGCCAGCCGACCCGGTGAGCACCTACCAGCACATCGCCCAGCGGGCCAGTCAGGTGCCGGTACGCTCCCTCTGCCAAGTGCTCGGCGTGGCCCCGGCCGCCTATTACGCGTGGCAGCGCCGCCAGCAGGTGCCGGCGGTCGAGCCGGCCTGGCAAGTGGCCGTGCGCGAGGCATTTGCCTACCACAGCCAGCGGTATGGCACCCGCCGGCTGCGCGTGGAAGTACAAGCCGACGGCCATCGGGTGGGGCGTTGGCGCATCCGACGCGTGCTCAAAGCGCACGGCCTGCGCGCGCAGCAGCCCCGTTCGTTTGTGCCCCGCACCACCGACTCGGACCCGGCCGTCCAAGCTGCTCCCAACCGCTTGCTCGGCCAGCCGGCCCCCACCGCCCCCAACCGGGTGTGGGTCGGCGACATTACCTACTTGCCCCGCCAGGGCGGAGGCTGGCTCTACCTGGCCGTGTGGCTGGACCGCTGCTCGCGCAAAGTCGTGGGCTGGGACGTGCGCGAAACCATGCCCGAAGACCTGGTCAGCGAGGCCCTGCGGCGGGCGCTGGCCGTGCGCCGGCCCCCGGCGGGCCTCATCGTGCATTCCGACCAGGGTAGTCAGTACCGGGCCACCCGGTTTAAGGACTTACTAGCGCGCCACGGCGCGCAGCAAAGCATGAGCCGGCGCGGCAACTGCTACGACAATGCGCACGCTGAATCGTTTTGGAGTCGCTTCAAAGCCGAACTACTCGACGGCGGCCGCTTCTCCGGGCTGGAAGAAGCCCGGCTCGAAATCAGCCACCACATCGCCTACTACAACGCCGAACGCCGCCACTCGGCTCTCGGGTACCTCGCCCCGAACCACTTCGAAACCCACCTTCAAACCACGTCCCAATTGTGTCCAGCTTAGCTAGACCACCTCATTGCTTCAACCAACTGCTTCTTTTGTCCTGGCTTTAGGGCCTTGAAAATATCGAACAGTTCTTGTAATTCCTGGCTCTTCGATGTGTTTGCCACATCCAGTAAGTCCTTAAGCGCTTCATCGGTCTTGCGCTCAGTCAGGCTGTCGCGAAGCTTGTATGCAATGGAGCCCTTAACTGCTTTAGCAGTTGTAATTAATGTCAGCTTAGTCTGCAGTGGGTCCCACCTCTTTTCTTTCAGGCCTTCACTCCACACCCGTATGCTTTTCCACAAATCTGCGCTGGTATTCGACAGCGTCGCCTGCCGCTTCGTGCCAATATGGTGCTTGAGTTGCTGTAATTCAAAAAAAGAAGCCCCATTTAGCTCCACATCATCTAAGCCTTCGATAACGATGGAATTAGCTTCGTCGTCATCCGCTTTGAGTAGCGTCAATAACGCGTATTGGATTTGGTATAGGTAGCCTAGGGCCTGTGGCCCGGCTGCAAACGGAGTGCTCATGAAGGGAGATGGTAGAAATATCCGGAAAACATGAACCTATTGTTCACAAGGAAGGGAATGCAATCTAAATGAATAATTGTAAGCATATACTTTTAAAGCTTCTTTTTTACCTTACCCGCCTACGCAAGTCACCCGCCAGCTCCGCCTCGACCTGCTAACCAAAATTAGTATTGCTCTCATGCTGCTCACCTTCTAGGCCATCGCCAACGGCGCGGGCACGGTGAGGGGAATGGACAAGCCGGCGACTTGCCGGGCGTGGTGGCGTAGCAGGGCAGTGTACTTCTTGCGGCCCTGCTCAATGAGGCCGGGCATGGCCGTTAGCTCGACGCGCCAAACTTCGTGCGGGGCCTTCTTCTGCACGCCGATGATGAGGAAGCGCGTGGACCCGAGTGCATCAAGGTACAAGGCAGCCTGGCGGTCGTAGTCGTACTTCTCGATGGTGGTGAGGAAGTGGGCGCGGTCGGGGCTGCTGGTGGTTTTGAAGTCGATGAGCGTGAGCTGGCGGCCGGCGCGGCTGTGTACCAACAAGTCGGGGCGCAGCTTTACTCCTATCCCCGTGTCCGTGTGGGTGGCGGTGTAGGATTGTTCGGCTTGGCCCCGATACAGCAGGTCGCGGCAATAGCGTTGGCGGCGCACCTGGCGGGCCAACGTCTCCAGGTCGGCCCACTTGATGCCGCGCTCCTCGGTGCGGGCGTAGTGTGGGGGTTCCAGCACGGCGGTGTGGAAGTGGGAGCCGTAGGCCAGGGCCACGGGGTTGAGGGTGTTGGGCTTGCCGAGCAGCGCGGCCTTTAGATTAGACAGGTCGGTGTTGCTGACGTTGGGCAAGGCGCGGTGCTGGGCCTGGGTCAGGGCGGGGTGATGGGTAAGGGCGTGAAACATGACTTTGCGCTTGATGAAGAATGAGTAATCAGGAATTAGCAGATGAGGGCCAGGCGCTGGGGGTCGTCGGCGCGAGCCAGCCAGATGTGGGCCCCGCCGCAACCGACTCGATAGGCGGGCTCGGGAAAGAGCTGGCGAATGGCCGGGGCTAGGTCGCGCAGGTCGGGCAGCGGCTCGGTGGTGGCTACCAGGTTGGTGAGCTGGGCCAGGCTGACGGCTTCGGCCTCGTCGTGGGGCGGCTGCTCGATGAGCAGTTGGGGCGGGTCGGCGGGATTCATGATGGGGTATTTTGGAAGTGAGGAGCCAAGTGGCCCCCACGGCGGGCACCGTGGGGGCCGGAGCGTTAGGCAGCCTGGGGCAAGGCAAGCGGTTCGGCAGCGGCCGGCTCGGGGCTGTTGGGGTCGTCCTGGGCGGGCACGGTGTAGCCGTGCTGGATGCGCAGGTCGGCGTTGCCGGTGTAGGTTTCGGCGCGCCAGATGGGGAAGTCGCGGGCGAAGTCGCGGCGGGCGGCTACCTCGGCCGCGTCAGCGGCTTCGTAGCTGAACTGGGCGATGTAGTAGGTAGCGGTCTTGCCGTCCTTCGTGGTCTGCTTCTTCTCAGCCGTAACTTTTACCGTCACGTCGGCTAGGGTGAGGTCGTCGTAGAACAGCGGCTCAATCAGGCGGTACAGGTTTTCGACGCTGTAGCCGTGGAAGAGCACGGCGCAGATAGCGCCTTTCTCGTCGGCAAAAAACAGCTCGGCCCACAGCTTGCGGCCCATGTTCAAAATGTCATCCTGGAAGATGCGCCAGGCCAGCGGGATGAAGGAAAGCGAGTTGCCAAGCGGCACGGTGCCGCCGATGTTGAACTGGCCGGCCTTGGCATCGAAACGCACCTGACGGGGGTGGCCGGGTAGGTAGCGGAAGCGCGAAACCTGTACGACTTCGCCAGTGGCCTCGTCGGCCTTTTCGGTGAGGTAGGCGGGCACGGCCGTAATGGGGCCGCTGAGGGTGAACACGGGAGCCTCGGGGGCGGTGGTGGATGCGGTACCGGCTTCGGTGGTGGCGGTGCGCTGAGCTTTTACTTTGGTGGACATGATGGGAAATAGTTGGGGGTTGGAAATGAAAAAGGTGGGGCCTATTGGCGGCCGGCCCCTACGCCGTGGGTATGCTATTTGAATTGCTTATCGTGGCACAGAATGGCGCGGCCCACGATGGAATCCTGGCCCCGTGCTTCGGGCTGGTGGTGGTACCACAGATAGGTGGCCACCAGATTGAGGTAAGCGGGGTTGCGGAACTTGCCTTCGTCGTCGATTATCAAAATCAGCTCGGGCGTGAGGCGGATGACATCGACCAGCTGGCAATCGAGCAGCCGGTACAACTCGGCCAGCTTGAAGCTGCGGCCGTTGGCGGGGCTGACCGGCTGCGGCTGGGCGCTGTGCGGGTCTAGCAATTGGGGTTGGTAGGTGGTAGCGGTTTTGGACATGATGGGACGGTTTGTGGTGGGGCCGCCCGGCTTGGCGGCCCTTGGTGAATAATTGATTTAGTAGCCTTCGACCTCGAACATCATCTGCTCGTATTCGCCCTCTTCCCACGCTTCTTGCTCTTGCTCGTGGTGGTAATAGGCCTGGCGTTCCCACTCCTCTTGCTGCTCGTAGTAGGCGTCCTGGGCTTCATCAGCGGCCATTTCATCGCCGCTCAGGCCGTTTAGCTCGGCCTCCGTTGGTTCGTACTGCATGATGGGGGGGGGCTTTTGGGCCCGCGCTGCTACGGCGCGGGCCGGGTGACTAAAAGCGGGGGTACTTGGCACGGGCGGCCTGCAGAGCGGCACCGGCGGGGCTGGCGTGGAAAGCAGTGGCGGCGGCGGCATAAGCGGCGCGGGCCTGCTGGTAGCGAATGATGGCGGCGCGCAGCTGGGCAAAGCGGCCGGGCCCGGAGCGGTAATCGTCGCGCAGCGCGTACTTGGCGGCGCGGGCATCGAACATGGCCGAATGAGCACGGGCCAGCGCGTGGCGGGCGGTGGTGGTGGCTGGGTCGATGGGAGCCGGCGCGGGCGCGGGCGCTACCTGTGGCCGGGGCGGGTACTTGGCCGCCAACCGTGCCAGGGTGGCCTGCAAGGCGGCCATTTTGATAGCAGCTTGGCCAACAGCCGCACCCGTAGCGGGCGCGGCTGGGGCTAGAACCAGGCTAAGCATGGGCCAGCACGCCGGCAAACTCATCCTCGGCCTTGATAACCTCCCACACGGCCCCAAAGGCATAGCCGGGGTGCGTGGCGCGCATGGAGCGGAAGGCCTCGCGCAGCGCGTGAAAGGGGCACTTGCCGGTGCCTTTGAAGTCCGGGCGGGGCTGCCCTTCGGCAGCCGGCTCGGCCAGCTTGAGGCTGATGTACCAGGAGGTGCCGCCCTGGTCGTAAGTGGCGGCGGACTGAGATACCCAAATGCCGGCGAACGGGCAGAGGGCGGGGCCTTTCCAGGCGGCAGCGGCGAGCTGCAAAAGTTGATTGGGTTGCATGGCTGTATGTGTTAGCCGTGGGGTGCCCGCGCCGTAGGCCTCCGGGTGGGCGAGTAGCTAGGTCCTTCCTTTCTACTCTCTAAAGATACAAACAAAATTTGTAATTACAAACTAAACATTTATAAAATTTTGCTTTACCACAAGTATTTATTTCGTATCTTTAAGCATGGAAAAAGACAATAAAAGAGTAGTAGCGGTGGTGGGCAGCAGGGACGTAAAAAGCTGCGCCGCCCTGCTGGCGCGGCTGGCTGAACTGGAGCCGGCGGAAGTGGTGAGCGGCGGGGCGGCCGGGGTGGACGCCCTGGCGGCCAACTGGGCACGGGCCAATGGGGTACCGCTGCTGGAACTGCGGCCCGACTATGCCACCCACGGCCCCACGGCGGCCACCCACGTGCGCAACGCCGAGATAGTGAAGCGGGCCGCCCTGGTGCTGGTGGTGTGGGATGGCCGCAGCAAGGGCACGCTGAGCACGCTGAAGGCCGCCCGACGCCTGGGCCGCAAGGTGGAGCTGCTGCCCCTGGACTAGCGGCCCCTACCCGACCGGAAACGGCACCGGGCAGGCGCTGACACAACAACCTAAATGCCTTGCCCTGGGGGCTTGGGGGCGGGCTGAAGCCCCCAATGGATACTCGGCGGAGCCGGCCGCTTGAGGGTGGAGCGGCCAACCAACGGGAGGTGGCGGAACCCGAGGAAGATGACCGGGCGTCAGCCGGGGCATGGTGGCGGGGGCTTGGGGTACTCCCCAATGAAACCCTCCGCGAAGCGGGCCTAATGGTTTGGCCTGCGTGGCCTGAACGCAGACTTTGGGGATAGGTGGCCGGCGTTTTCCAGCCGGTGGCCTGCGGCCGCATCAGGGGGTGCTGACGGGCGGCGTGAGGGCCTTTTTTGGGCCTTGCGCGGCACGGCAGCGGTGCGGTGGGTCGGCGGTGGGGGCTGGCTGACCATCGGAAAGCGGGCCGTGGGGTGGTTTTTCGGTAGCGTAGGCTGGCCGAATGCAGCGCCCGGAGCCATAGCAAGCTGAGTGAAGAGGGACGTCAGGAGCGATGAACGGGGCGCCGCGTTGGCGTAGGGAGCGAAATGAGGTGGGCCGGAGCGCAGGGCGGTCGTCGCACTAAGCAGCTGCAGCGTCGGGGGAATGCGGGAAGGATGGGAAGGGCACGACCAACGGGAGTGGTGCGCAGCACGGCAGCGAAGCGGACCCCTGGACAGCCTGACCCCGGCCCGGAGCAGCGTGGAGGGCCGGGGGGCCGCCCAACTACTGCATGTTACTCAACATGCCAATCTTTCAACTATTAAAAATGCAATTACACTGGCATTTATGAGGCCGTCTGCTATATGCAACCAAAATTGTCTATTCAGTGTAAATTTGCAAGGTCAATAGTGACTAGCAACTTTTTTAGACAACATGCATATGTTCAGCAGCACGAAAGCCGGGCACTTGGCCCACATTGGAATGACGGCCCTGCTTGGGCAAGTGGCCACTCACGAATTAGTGCCGCCCGACCCGACGGCGATTGAGCACTACGGACGGCTGATAATTCAGGCACTGGTGGCCATTGTGACCATTTGGGCGACGATACGCAAGACCCTGCAGAAGCCCGAGGAAGTGGTGAGGGTACCGGTGGAAGCAGTGCCCGGGGAGAAGGCCGGCAATAGCGGCAACGGGAGCAATGGTAACGGAGCAGAATAGCGCGTCGACGAGGTTACGGCTGCTTCCGCCGCCGCGGCTGAACGTGGCGCAACGGCTGCGGCAGGCTACGCGGCTGTCGCAGGTGCGGACGGAACTGGTGGAAGCCTACCAGGTAGCATTGCGGCGCTGGATGGGTGACCCGGTTCTGATGGCGCTGGGGCTGCCATTTGTGAGCGAAGGGTACCGGTCACCGGAACGGCAGGATGAGCTGTACACCCACGGGCGGAGTGCGCCGGGGCCTATCGTGACGTATAAGCGCGGCGGGGAAAGCAAGCACAATACGCTCCCAAGCCGGGCACTGGACGTGGCCTTTCTACTGGCCGATGGGTCAGTGTCGTGGTCGGGGCTGCTGCTGAGCAAGTTTGCGCGGCTGATGAAAGCAGCCGATGCACGGGTGCATTGGGGCGGCGACTGGCCGGGGTTTAAGGACCGGCCGCATTTTGAGGTGTAGGGAGGAAACAAAACGAGCGGGCCAGATGGTCTGCTCGTTTTGGTTCGCGGCATAATTGAATGGTACTACGGGGACTGTATACTAAATTTTATTATGCTATAGGTCAGTTTATTAAAACTAAAATTGACATCATATTTAGCAATTACAAACTAAATTTGTTAGTCAAGTCGTATACTTGTGGCGGCTAAGCAACTAAAGTAACCTTAGCCGTCTACAATATTTAACAGCCCTAACCTATTTTCAGATGGACCATGTCATTTTATTGGGCAAAGCCTATCCCCTACTTTCAGCGCCTCCCCTGCCCATGATGAATATGTTGCTGTCGTGCGGGTTTCCATCACCGGCAGCCGACTATGAATCGGAGCTGGTAGATTTGAACCGGTTGATGTTGCGGCACCCGGACGCTTCGTTTCTGGCGCGGGCCCATGGCCAGAGCATGACGGGCGCGGGCATTCACGATGGCGACGTGCTGGCGGTGGACCGCAGCATGCTAGCCCAAGACGGCGACATTGTGGTGGCCTGCGTGGAGGGGGAGTACACGGTGAAACGGTTGTCGCAGCGGGTGGACTCGGTGGCGTTGGTGGCGGAGAATCCAGCCTATAAGCCCATTGTGGTGCGGAATGCCGATGAATTGAGAATTTTTGGGGTGGTGGTGTTGGTGTTGCATCCTCTCGTGACGGAGGGAAGAAGGGGACTGAGCTACGTGCGGCCCCAATAATTGCATAGGCTCCACGGAGCCCCTAGCTTCTTAGGCAAAGAGCACCTGACTTATTGGTTTTTACCCTGGCCCCTTCCGAGAGAAGTGAGTCCACTCCCCTACTGCCGTATGTTTGGCCTGGTCGATTGCAACAATTTTTACGCTTCGTGTGAGCGGGTATTCCGGCCGGAACTGGAAGGGCGGCCGGTGGTGGTGCTGTCAAATAATGACGGGTGTGTCGTGGCCCGGTCGCAGGAAGCCAAGGCGCTGGGGCTGAAAATGGGCGTGCCCTACTTCCAGGTGAAGGCGGAATATGAGCAGCGCGGTGGGGTGGCGTGCTCCTCGAACTATGAGCTGTACGGGGACATGAGCCGGCGCGTGATGTGGTACCTGCAGCAGCGGGCGCCGGCGGTAGAAATCTATTCGATTGACGAGGCATTTATGGACTTGCACGGCATGCAGCGGCATTTTGACCTGGCGGGCTGGGCCGGCGACGTGCGCGGGGCGGTTCGGCAGCGCACCGGTATTCCGGTGTGCGTAGGCGTGGCCCCGACCAAGACATTGGCCAAGTTGGCCAACCGACTGGCCAAGTTGGCCAACCAGATGGTCAACTCGACCAACCAGTTGGCCAACTCGGGCTCAGGGGTGGTGTTGCTGGATGACGAGGAGCAGCAGCGCGAGGCGCTGGCGCAGGTGGCGGTGGAAGACGTGTGGGGCGTCGGGTACCGGTCGGCGGCCAAGCTGCACACGGCGGGCATTCGCACGGCCGCGCAGCTGGCGGGCGTGGGCGATGCCTGGGCCCGCAAGAACCTGGGCGGCGTGGTGGGGGCGCGGATGCTACACGAGCTGCGGGGGTTTCCGTGCTCGAGCGTGGCGGTGGAAGACGAGGCGCGCAAGTCCTTGTGCTGCTCCCGCTCGTTTGGGCAGGTGCTGACGCGGATGGAAGACGTGGCCGGGGCGGTGGCCTCTCACGCGGCGCGGGCCGGAGAGAAGCTGCGGGCGCAGGGCATGGCGGCGCGGCTGATGACGGTGTTTATCGAAACCAGTCGGTACGGCAACATGCCCCCGCCCTACTCCTTCTCAGCGCAGCTGACCCTGCCCACGGCGACGGACGACACGCTGGTGCTGACGGGCTGGGCGCGGCGGGGATTGGAGCGGCTGTGGCGGCCGGGCATGCGGTTCGTGAAGGCCGGCATTATGCTGGATGGATTGGAGCGGGCGGGGGCGAGCCAACAGGCAGCGCTGTTTGCGGATACGGCCCGGTCACCGGAGCGCGCCAAATTGATGGGCGCGCTGGATGCGCTGAACAAGCGCTATGGGGGCGGTGCGGTGCGCGTGGGCGCGGCCGTGACAATGGCAGGTCAGCCGGAGCCGTGGGGAATGAAGCGGGGGGCGAAGAGCCCGGCGTTTACGACGAAGTGGGGCGAGCTGTGGCAGGTACGGTGCTAAACCATTCCCGCCCTGAATCAAACATCAAATTATTTGAGCAGATTTTACAGAAACGAAATGGCAAACTTGATAATGTTGCTGGGAGTACGGGTGGAGAGCACACCAGGGATGGTGCGAGAATTGGTGGTTACCCGACCGGGCGCTTCCTGGGAGTGGCGGGCCGGGCTACCGGCGCTGATGGACCAGCGGCCGGCCCCGGCCGTGCTGGTGGAATATCTGGTGCGGCTATTTCAGCGGCAGCGGCCTACTGAAGCGGCGTCGGTGGGGTTGCTGAGTCTGGCAGCGGTGGTACGGATGGCGCTAGCAAGAGCGAATGAAGAAGACGAGGAGTGGGAATGGGCGCAAGAGGTGGCGTGAGGCGTGTCCGACACACGAGCTGAAACGCGCGGTAATCGCAGCAATCTGGACGAGACCAGCTTGGTCCCTTTTTCATTAGAGCTTGGTCCCTATCACTGACTAAATGTGAGCAAGAAGGTGACAGTGGCACTTTTACCCAAATTCAGCTTAGTCCCTACTGGTACATTAGCGCGGCCGTTGAGGTAGCAATGAGGTATTGGAAATGGGCGTAGCAAATGGCATGAGACGTATCCGGCACGTACGCGGATATCTGTGTCCGCGAAATGGGTATTTGTGTCCGTGCGTCGGACACTTATGTCCGCAGGGTTTGGTGTTTGACCGCGGTTTGGCCGCCTGTTAAAGCTCAGAACAACTAAAGAGCGACAAGGGAAAGTCAGTAGTAACCGACAAATAGAGAGTGCGTCTAAACAGGCACAGTTTGAGCCCATCGTGAGCCTTTTCTTAATGAGCTTAAAACGCCTACATACGGCTGTGTGGCACAATTTAGGTGATATTATATGCTACTGTGAGCCCATCATGAGCCCTTCAGCGTGTTGGCGAACTTAGAGGCGCAAAGTCTCTACTAATAGGGATACCAGCGCTTAACGGAACCAATTTGAGCTCACCAAACAATTTAATACGTTGTTCAATAGTTATTTATCAATAAATCCAAGTGTCGTACCTGCTGGGTAATAGCAGCGCTGGCATCAAGCAAATCCGGCCAGATTGTGAGCCTTCCTAAACCCACTCGTACAGTGGCACGGGCATCATCACGCGATAAGCCGATAGCCAACAGCGTGGGGGATGGTTCGATGGTGCCAGCATCGCAGGCAGAGCCAGTGCTCAAGGCCAGAGACGGCAGGCGGGCTAATAAGGCATCAGCTTCGATGCCGGGGAAGGTCAGGCTGGAGTTGTGGGGCAGCCGGGATAGAGTGTTGCCGTTGCGGTAAGCATTGGGAATGGCGGTGAGGATAACCGATTCAAACTCATCGCGCAAAGTGGCCAGACGGGTACTCTCCTCCGCTAGCACCTGGGTGCAACGAGCACATGCGGCACCAAAGCCGACGATGCCGGGAACATTGGGGGTGCCAGGACGCCAGCCCCGCTCCTGCCCACCGCCGTAGCCTAACGGTTCGAGTTGGGTGCGGCGAGGATGCCGGACGATAAGAGCCCCGATACCCTGGGGACCATAGAGCTTATGACTGCTAATGGAGAGCATATCAGCGCCCCAAGCCAGCATATCGACGGGAATTTTACCGACGGCCTGAGCAGCGTCGGTGTGGAAGAAAGCACCGGCGGCGTGGGCTAGCTGGGCTAGTTGCTGGATGGGCTGAATAGTGCCGACTTCGCCGTTGGCAGCGTGAACAGACACGAGCAGGGTATCGGCGTTGATGGCCTCAGCGGCTGCAGCCATGTCTATGGTGCCTTGCGCATCGACGGGCAGGGTAATTATTTCAAACCCTTCGCGGGCTAGCTGCTTAGCGGGGTTGATAATGGCCTTGTGCTCGATGGCCGAAATGACGATGCGGCGACGGGGATTAGTGGCGCGGGCAGCACGGGCGTAACCGAGCAGCGCGAGGTTGTTGGCCTCGGTTGCCCCGCTGGTAAAAATGACTTCACCAGGCTGGGCTCCTACCAAGGCGGCTACCTGCTCGCGGGCTTGCTGCACGGCATCGGCGGTGCGGGTGCCAGCGGCATGGGCAGAAGACGGGTTGCCAAACTGCGCGGTGAAGTAGGGCAGCATGGCTTCCAGCACGAGTGGGTCGCAGGGCGTGGTGGCGTGGTGGTCGAGGTAAATGAGCGGTGGCATTGATAGCAAATTAAGGAGCCACGAATTGCCCGTACTTGCGATACTCGGGGTCGAGGTTGTAAAGCTGGTCCCATACCCCTTGGCGCAGGTCAGTGGCAGGTTGAACACAGTACTTTTTAAAGTCATCGTCACTAACCTCGCCGTGGGGGAAGAGAAGTTTCATGTAGCCACTGGACAAGGCCCGAATACTTTCCTGATTGCGCTGATAAGCATCGGGACCGAGGTTGATGTGGCGGGCGCAGTAGGCATCAATTTCCAAGTCCTGACGCAGTAACAGCAGAATATCGCTGAAATAATCGGCTTTGAGGCCGCTCTGTTCGGCGAAGCTGGCAGGTGACAGTTTGGGTATTTTCCAACCTGGGATGAGGCCCCGGATACGGTCAAGAAAGGCTGTTTCTTGCAAGAAAACGGGCAACTCGCTCACAATGGGTTGGCGAGCGGGCCGTTGGTTGGCATCAAGGGTAATGTTGGCCAATAGCACAAACCCGCAGTCGGAGGCCATTTCGTGCTTGCCACCCCGCGATATTTTACCGTTGGCCAAGTAACCCTTGAGGCCGCCGACGATTTCGGCCGGGTTCTCAAATTTTAAAGTCTGTACTTCATCGAGTACCACAACAGCATAGCGGGCCAAGATGCCGGGCTGGTTGGTTTGGTTATTGACGAAAAGCACGGCGGGCGACACGTTGCCGCCGCTGATGAGGCGCACGAGGGGCGAGATATTCTCATACACGTAGCTTTTACCGGTGCCCTTGGGGGCTAGTTCCATGAGATGCACGTTCTTTTGCACCAATGGCAACAGGCGGGCCAACACTAGTAATTGAGCTTCGGGGGTATAGGCAGCGGGATTATAGCCCATGGTGAGCATGAGCAAGGAGCGCCATTCCGGAAGGCTAAACTCGCGCCGGGCTTCGCGCCAACGGCTCAAGTCCACGGTAGATTGCATGGGCTGGAACTCGGTGATGACAATGCCTTGGTCGCGGATGTAAAGCAGCTGGGCCACCCCCCACATTCCTTGTTGGAGCAGGGCTGGGTATGCTTCGAGCAGGTGTTCGGCAATCTGGGCTCGCTCCTCACCAATCATGGGCAGCTTGGCCACACGTTCAGCTTTTTTGCCAGTCAGGTTCACATCCACCTGTACGGGCGTGAGGATACGCACGGCCTCGCCATTTAGCAGGCGGTTGCGGATTAGATTACCCTCGTCGGCCTTGGGCACGACGCGGGCCGCCCACTCCAACACTGTAGTTGCATCTTCGGCCGAAAGAGGCCCTCGGCCTGGGGCTCTGGATTCAAGTACCCACTCGGCCACATAACCAGGGATGCCCCGGCTTTGCAACTTGGAAGCCGGCAGGCGACGCTTATCGATAGATACGTTGCCGAAAACCCGCACTACTTTGGCTTCGAGCGCAACCAAGTCGACACCGTTCACGAGGTTGGGCAAGGGCAGGGTGCCTTCGTCAAAGAGACTACCGAATAATTCATCAGAAGCAAGTGCCATCGGAGCAGAAATAATTAGAGGTCGCCAAGCAGGTCGGCTTGGCGGGTTTGGAATTCGTCGGTGCTGAGTTGATTGGTCAGCGGAAACTGCTGTTCGCGGCCATCGGCCAGCTCGACGGTGAGGAGTAAAGTGGCCGTGCCGATGCGCAAACCATCGGGCCAATTCGGGAGTGGCACGGGGACGGACGTGCTCTGCTGGTCAGGCAGGGTTGTGCTCACATCAGCTTCAATAAATGAGGTACCCGACCAGCTAATTTGCAGCCGACGTAAGCGAACGGAGCGGTCGGCTTCGTTGAAAAGTTGCAGGGTGATGGTGCCGAGGGTGCCCGCCCGTGCCCGGCCGGTGGCAGTGCCCGTGACCTTGATGGGTACGGCATCGCGCTGGAGCGTGAGCCAGGGCACTACCACTTCTTCGGGCCAGATGCCGCCGTGGGAGAAGTTGTCGGGGCCACCGGACTGGCTGCCGTCTTTGCGGAGCTTGAGAAAGCTGCGCTCGTCGCGCACGACCCCAGCCCAGCCGGGTAGGCTGAAAAACTCGGGGTCGAGCCATTCAATATCTGGGGAAGGCGCAGGACGGGGGCCGGGGGCCAGGCGGTAGGCCACCCGGCCGTGGGCTTCGAAACCGTCGGGTACGGCCACTGCGCGGGTGCCGGGGCCAGCCATGCGGCCATGGTCGGTGGTGAGCAATACCCGCAGGGCCAGGGAGCGGGGAATTTCCTGGGCTACGTCCACAATGGTTTGGGCCAAAGTAGCAAGAATGCCCACCGCATTGCGGCGCACCACCGTAGCTTGGGCCGACTGGTGGTAGGTGGCATCGGGTTGCAGGGGCTTCCAGACCAGAAGCTGGCCGCCGCCGAGCTGGCGGGCGTGTTGCACGGGGTCCTGGCTGTCGCGCACGTCAGCCGCCGCTTCGGCATCCAGTTGGGGCAAACGACCCAGGGTGTTTTGGTAAGGAATGCCCGCCCGAACAGGCACTTTGGTGAAGTGGGTGATGGTGGGCAGCAGACCAAAGCAGCGAGCCGCTTCGGTGGTAGCTAGGCGGTTGGCGGACAACTCACCTATTTTCTGGGCCACGAAACGGGCATCGGCCCAACTCAGGCCATCGGCAATTACCCACACTACCACTTCGTTGGGAGACTGTGGAAGTACCCGGCTGGGCTGGGACCAGTAGAGGTGCTGGTACGGATGGGTGGCCCCGGCCAAGCGAGCGGGGTAAGTGGCCAACAGCCAAGCGCCAAATGCCAAGGCGTGGTGACGCACGGTGGCAATGGCGGCTTCGTCGGGCTGGTCGAGGGCCGCTTGCCAGAGGCGGTAAGGTAGGTACTCGTCGGTCGTCCAGCGCAACACCGCCTCGGGCTCATCAGGCAGGGGGCCGGGTTCGGGTGGGGGCAGGTAGCGAACCAACCGGGCATAATCCTCGGGAGCCATACTGGCGCGCAAAGTGCGCAGAAGGTCGGCGGTGAGAGCAGCCCGGTGCTGATAAACATACTGCACGGCTACGTTGAGAACCAACGGCAGCAAGTCGGGATGCAAGAACTGGTTATTGGTTTGCGCCCACCAAGCGGCAACTGCTAAGCCAGCCTCGGTGCCGGTGGGTCGGGCATCTACGTAGCGCGGCAGGTCGATTTCCCAGTGCTGACGGGCGGCGGCGGCCCACGGGGCGGGCACTGGCACTGGGCAAGGGCCAGCCCAAGCGAAAGCCTGGCGCAAAGGCCGGGCTAGCGGAGCCGGGGCCAATCCTACCCAGGCCTGGTAAGTAGTCAGGGCTATGTCCGGGTCAAGCGGCATCAGAAGGACTGCCTGGGGGGCGGCTTTTTCCCACTCAGCCAGCCATGCGGTCAGCAAGGCAACGTGTTGCGGTGGCCACTCAACTCGGTCGGTATGGTGCAGCCAGGCCAGCCACTGCCCGGCAATGGCCACCACGGCGGCAGGCTCGGCATCAGGGGCTGCTTCCCACAATGCCTGGGCGGACGGGTATAGTGCGGTGATGACGGCCGGCAGCGTGAGCGGAGCGGGCCACGTGTCAGCTCCCCAATGGGTATGCAGTTCCTCCGCTACGGCCTGAGCGGTAGCGGTAGGTAAGGTAGCTACCAGGCGTTGGAGCGTGTAGCCGGGCGAAGCCAACTCCTGGCACTCGCCGCCTTTAGCTTCCCACCACTTGCTGGCCCACTGCGTGAGCGCGAGGCCACGCACCACAACGGGCGGGACTGAGAGGCCGGCGCTGGTGGTTTCGCGTAGCCATTCCAACTCGGTGGCAACGACAGCATAACCCACCGGAACGCGGGCATCACCGTGGGGGTCAAGCAGCAGAAAAGAGGTAACAGCGGGCACGATATTGAACAGGTATGACGGAAGACTAAGCGGTTTGCAACTCTAACAACTGCTGGAGGCGTACCAACAGCGCCTTTTGCTCGGCGCGGCTGCCAATGTCAAGAAAGGCCTTTTCGGCGACGCTGGCGCGGTCTTTAGCTACGCGGCGCTTCAGGTCTTTCTCCAACGCATCGCGGCGGGGTTTATCTTCGGCGGGTAGAAATTCAAGTTTTCTCTCCACATCAGCCAGCAGCGAAGCGGGGGCTTCCTGGGCTTCGTTGCGGCGGATTAGCTCATCAAGCTTTTCACGGGCAGCCTGGCGCTGTTGGTCGAATCGGCTCTCGAATTCGGTGCGTTCCTGGGCAACGAGAGCAAGCTGGGCCTCGGCCAAGCCATCACGGGCTGCAAGGCGCTCGTATTCCTTGACAACGCGGCGCATGTCGTCGGCTGTTTTGGGCCTCTCACGCCGCAGTTCTTTAAGGTCGGCCAATAAGGTAGTAGTCCGCTTGGCGTGAAACTCCAATTCCTTGATTTGTTCGGCCTCAGGGGTACCCTCAAACTGGGCGGCGCGGCGGTTGAGGTCGCGCTCGAAGGTGGCGATGGCGGCACCTTCGGTGAAGGCCTGGGCCCGCTCCTGCATGGACAGCAGCCATGCTTCGGCCTCCTGGCGCTTGGTGGTAAGGGCAATAGTGGCCTCGGCTACCATTGCTACCGTAGAATCAGCTTTGGGGTCAGCGTTATCAAATAGATTGAGCAGCTCCCGTACATCGGCTAAAGCATTGGCCTTACGCGACTCGGTCACCTTATCGCGAATGTCCTTATCCAGTCCTTCTTTACCGAACTCTTCATTTAGTTTTTCCAGCTGCTGCTGGGCATCGCGCACCCGGCGCTCCAAGTCGGGCTCGCCCAAGGGAGCGAGCAGAACCAGTAGTTTATTCAGGTTCTGCTTGTTAAGCTCGTAACTCCGCACTGAGGCGTTGGCCAGTTCCGAGCATACATCGCTAAGCAGGGGCCTGAGCTTAATACTGGCACCCTTCTGAGCCTGGCCGATGGCGGCTTGGCTGGGGGGCAACACCCGGCCTAACGGTACCCCGGCTTTGGTGGGGTCGCTGAACAGCTGGTAAAGGTCAACAAGCTGCTTGATGCCGTTGGCGGTAGTGGGCACGGCTTCCAGACTGCCGAGGCCGTCAGTTATGCGAGCTTCGTACTCCTGGGCCTGCTTCACTTCATGGGTGAGCTGGCGGGCAGCTTGCTCCGCTTCGTCGCGTAGGTGGGGTTTGCTGCCTTCGGTGCTGGCAAACTGGGTAAGCTTTTGAAGCACGGTATCGGCCTCGGCCAGCGCCATGGGTGTGGGGTAGCGCAGCTTGCTGAGCAACTCCTGCACTTCGTCTTCTACCATTTCCTCGTCGCGGCGGGTAGCCCGCAGGTCGTAGGTGTGCAGTATGGTTTCGAGAATAGTCTCAAAATTGTTGCCAGTACCCAACCATGTTTTGTAATCTAAAACTTTGCCGGTAGCATCAGTTATCTGGAGCTGGTGGCGGTTCACGCCGCACCAAGTAGCAAAAAGCAGGCCCAGCGACCACGGGTCATAGCCGTATGGAGCGTTGAGCAATTGCAGTAGCACCGGACGCAGGGGCTGGGATTCAGCACCTGGAGGCACCGCGGCTTCGAGCAAATCCCAGGCGTGTTTCACCAAGGACAACTTGGGCGCAACAACCCGTTCGCTGGTATCGACAACGCCCCAGGAACCGGGCGAACCAATGCGCAGCACCTTGCTGTAGAGGTCGCGGGCACGGCCTAGATTGCCCCGCTCAGTATTAGCCGCCCAATCCAGGAAATTGCCTTTGTAGAGACGTACTGCGGCCAGGCCCACGGCCTCGCGCAGTTTGGGGCCGCGGGTGGGCTCGCCCAAGTAGGGCGCGAAGCGGTAATACACCGTTTCGTAAGCAGCGGCCAGCAGATGGGTCAGGTTTACGAGGCGCTTGCTCGTGAGCAAACGCTCGATACCGGAGCGGTGCAAGGTAGGCACGGCGTATTCGGTAGCGGCGCGCACTTCGGCTTTGAGCACATCGAGGGCACTTTGTACGGTGGCGCGCACGGCGGCACGGCGCAAGGTGAGCGGCTCGGTACCAAGGTCACGTTTCTGCGCTTCGGACAAGTTGGCCAGCACATCCAGCTCCAGCACCGCATTGAGCAGGGCTTCGTGGGGCTTTTTGGGTAGCACTACTACCACGGGGGGCACCTGCTGCCGGTCGGCGAAGGTGGATACAGCCTGATTAAGGTCGGCCTCGGCGTGCTGGCGCAGCCATTGCACGTCGCCTTCGGTAGCGGCCAGAGGAACCAACACATAGCCCCGCGCCGCGGCCGAGAGCCTGCCGTTTTCCAGGCACCGGGGCTTGAGCAAGTCGGCTAGGTAAGCCGAATTCCACAGCTGGCGCGGCACAAACATCACGCTGGCGCTCCAGTCGGCGTTGGTAGAGCCGTGGAATACGACTTCGCCCACCGGCGCAAACTTGGCTTCTTCGTCTTTCAGCCCCCGGTAAAGGGCGGTGAGCATCCGGTTATCATCGCGCCGCAATTTTTCGAGGCCCTCAGCTACTGCTACACGGACCTGAGAACCGTCCTGGTTGTTGGCCCAAAAGCGGTAAGTGGCGCTCACTGGGTCGAGTTCGATGTAGCCGGCGCTTT
This sequence comes from Hymenobacter sp. IS2118, assembly GCF_000715495.1. Classification (GTDB taxonomy): domain Bacteria; phylum Bacteroidota; class Bacteroidia; order Cytophagales; family Hymenobacteraceae; genus Hymenobacter. The sequence continues at coordinate 18,035 of NZ_JNLX01000064.1, forward strand.
CGAGTGTTTCGAGGGTGCGCTTCACCAGGGGCCGGGCCAGGCCGGTGAGCACCGCCAATGCCCCTGAGTAGTCGGTAGCGTCGGTGTCGCCGGGCGAGAAGCCGGCGGTACTATAGAGCAGCATGGCCTGGAGCGTGGCCTCGGTATGAGGAATCTTTGCGGGGGCCGCTTTGCCCAACGTGGTTTGGAACTGCTTCCAATCATCATCGGATACGAGCTGGTGCTTGTAATAAGCCACCAAGGCAATGGGACGCACCCAGCACAGGCGTTGGTCGTCGGCCAAGGCGCGACGGCCCTGCATGTCCTTCATCGTGTCGGTAACGAAGGAAAGTACCGTGCGAGCGGCTGAGCCAGCCCGTAGAGTGGCCGAACACAGCAGGGCGGTGGTGAGCGGGTGCAGCGGGTGACAGCCGTAGGCCAGCATGTGCCGGATGCGGTCGAGCGTCCAGCCAGTAGCATCGGTGTAGCGCTGGGGAAAGAAGTTGCGCACGGCATCTACGGCATCGACTACGTCGTTGTCGGCTACCGAGTCGTCGGGTGTGAGTTCTTCCCACACGGATTTGTCTTGCTTGAGGTAGGCATCGAGCACAGCCTCCATGGGCGAGTAGAGCGGGTTGCGGGCCTCGTTCGGCAGGCGAGTTAGTTCTTTTTTGAGGTCGCCAAGGGCGCTTTTGGTGGCGCCGCGCTCGCGCATGGCCAACTCGGCAACGTCGTCGGGGTCTTGCTGAGAAAAGGCTAGTAGCACGGCGCGGTTGCGCTTGCCAACCTGGCCGGGGTCGGGCTTCTGCAAGTCGCTGATGCCGTCGAGTAGACTTTGCAGGGGCTGACTATCGGTGTGGCGGCCATATTGCCGGGCGTAGGCCTCGACAAAAGCCGCGAACTCATCAAACAGAACCAGGATGCCCGCGAAGGGCTTATCGGGGCCGCAGAAGTCGCGGCCTACTTTGTTGAGCAACTCACGGGGCGTGAGGGCAGCCCCAAAATTGGGGTACACGCCCAGCACATGCTCAACCAGCTGGTGGGTCAATTCGCGGTGTCGGCCGTCGCGTAGGTCACCGTGTAGTGTTGCCCGCAAGGCTCCCAGGTCGATGTTTTCGCCGGGAGCAGTGGCTTCAAGATACTTATTGGCGATGGCGACTTGCTCGGGGCTAAATTTATCAAGGGCGGTGAGCGCCTTGTCGAACCACAGGCCGAGGTCGGTGCCGCGGGTGTCGGGGTTTTCGTTCAGCGCCTTTTCGAAGCCGCGCACTACGGCGGCGGACAGGCTGTCATCGCCGCCCCCGGTGAGGCGCAACACCAAATGGGGCTTGCGGTCGGCTTTGAAGGTGCGCAGGCGGGTTTCTACGCCAGGAGCGACGTGCTTCACGCCAGCCAGAATGGCCTCTACTTCGTCCGAGCCAGAAGGTTGGCCAAAAAAGTTGGCCAAGGCGAGGGCCAAATGGGACTTGCCGTGGCCATAGGTAGCCTGTAACACCCGGCGAGGGTCTTCTTTTTTATTGGAATCGTGAGCACTGTACTCATAAGCGTTGCACACCGTTTCTAGTACCTGCACCGACGGTTGCTCGTCGGCCCCGATGCGCTGGTTCGTCCACTGGTAGGCTTTGGCCAAAGCCAGGTTGTCGGGGTCGGCGGGGTATTGGCTTAGCCGCACGTCATACACGAAGCGGAAATCGGGATTAGGGACTGTTACATCACCAATGAGGGTAGAATTGAGTTTCATTAAAGGCAAACGCTAATTAGGACGGAAGGAACCAAAAATCAATACAGTAGTCGGTAAGGCAGCATCTCAGAGTTCTACCCCCCGGCAGGGCTCGGCCTGGAGCCAGCGGTTGGGTTCAGGGGGGCCGAAGTCGCGGTAGGTCTGGGGCAGGGCCAACAGCAAGGGCGGGCGCTGACGCAAGTCGAAAAGGGCCGCCCAAAACACCTGTATTTCGGCCGTGGGCAGGCGGGTGAGTAAAGCGTCGAGGCCCCAAAGCCAAGTGCCGGTGGTGCCGGCAGTAGCGGTATGTAGATGACGGAGCAGGTCGGAAGCACTGGCAGGGACGCGTTGGGTACCCTGGGCTTCGCAGGTTGCCAGCACTTCGCGGCCCAGGTGCCGGGGCTGTAGCTCGAGGCAGTGGGTAGCCCAGCGGGGACCGGCGGTGTAAGCAGCTGGCGACAGCCACAGCACTGCGCAGCGCCGGGTGGTAGTGCCGCTGGCCAGTGCTCGCACCAAGGCCCGCACGGGCATGGGCACAGCGGCGCAGTCGAAGGCCGGTTCATCGTCGAACCAGTCGGTTAGCAGGGAAGCAGGTGGGGCGGGCGACATGGTGGCGCGGGCGTTAGCGGTAGAGGTGGGTTTGCCAGAGGGTGGCCGCATCGAGGCTAGGCTGGCGGATAATCTGGTACGGCAGGTGCTTGCGCTGCCGCTTCACAAGGGCCATATCGGGGGCAGCAAGGGAGCCGAGCAAGTCGTTTACCTTGTTTTCGCTCAGCAGCAGCACCCGCGCCAATTCACCCTGGGTTACTTGTTCAAGCAGCACATCGGCGCGGTCGGGCCAGTGGCGTTGCCAGTAGTCGGCCAGTAGGCAAGCAAACGCACCAACCGACAGTGCCCGAGGCTGGCGTACCGTGTACTGGCTGCGGCCTTCAGCCTCTTCGAGGATGCCTAGTGAACCCAATGAGTCTAGGTCGCTGTAAGTGCCAATGAAAACAGCCGCTGCCTCGCGATATGTGTCAGGAGCCAAGGGAGCCGCCCCCCCTTCTGTTGTAATTTCTCTTATGTCGTCAGCTAAGTGAGAGCTGGAAACAGGTCGGCCAGGTGTAAAACCTTCATTTACAAGCCTATTCCAATACAAAGGGCCAGGCATATGAGAAACACTCATTCCATAATGCAAACACCATTGTGTATCCGCTTCGGAAAGGGAAGAATCATTCTCAACTACTGTCTGTCCGAACGGAGTAAGAGTTAAATCTTCGTTAGTTAGCCCTGATGCTTTGAGATAGTTACGGTAGCTTTTAACTTGATTGTTTCCTAGCGTGGTAGCTTGCTTGAAATCATCATAGACCAGTGTATTACCGGGCTTATTGTTTTCAACAACGCGAAGCATTTGCGCCAAGCCATTACGATTTAATTTGAACTGCTCGTGAAATGCAGTCCCTAATTTTTGGCTAACAATCATGCTGTTTATGGTTTCACGGAGCCGCGTCCTGAAGTTTTGTTCTTTTATAATTAGCCATGCCTTATCGCTAAAACGGGCAAAATCAATATTTTCAGTTATTTTCTTCGAGCCTCCGCCTGGTGTCGATATTTTATCGTACTCGGGTTTGCGGCCTGGTTTGATTTCGTGTTCCCAAAAGCTGGAACTACGCAGGTGAAAGAAGGGCTGACTTATTTGCATCCAATCACCCGCATCTGCAAGCAAATTGAATTGTTCGCGAAATGCCTTGCCTAATTGGTCGTCATAGTAAATCCGATTCTCGGAGATTTTACCAGAATCAAGCAGGTCAAATACTGCAAGCAAAAGCAGTAGTTTATGCGGCTTCTCACGGTTATTAATGACCCGTCTTTTAAGCGAGGAAACTTCGGTTATTAGGTCGTCTAAGCTCATCACAGATGGCAGATGTTACAGCCGTTTTCAGAATCATCATCCTCGCCAAGCAAGTCAATTAGCGAAGGGTTGGCCTTTTTACCGGCTTCTTTTCGCGAATTGAAATCAGCCATGATTTTGGCAACTCTTTCGGGTTCCGCCAATTCTTCAAGGCTTTCCTTTTGGTTCCAGGTGTAGCGCCTTCCACTTTCTTCATCGAACTTTTCAAAAGCCTTGGCTTTTTCGAACAAGTCGGGGTGGCGCTCTTTCAAACCTACCCACTCGTTGCGCTGCTGGTAGAAGCAGAAGTAGCATCCAGAACGGGAACGCCACTCGTAATATTTAGGCAAGCCTAACCCGCTGTCATCGAGAATTTGCATGACATCATCGTAACCTAACCCATCGTCTTTAAATGGTAGAATCGGAATGATGTTAGGCTTGCTGGAAATGTAGCCGGAACGGTTTTCGTCGCCACGGATGCCAACGTAAGAATAAACTAAGTCGTCGCCAACAAAATCCTCGAAAGGCTTTATTTTAAGTACACGAGTACACCAGCGGGTACGGGCGTCCGGCAGCATATTGTTCCACAAATCCAGAAAGTGCTGAAAAGGCCTGTCGGGATTGAGCCGGTCAATTTTCTTACCTAATTGGGCTTCGAGCAGGGCAAGGTAGTCGTAGGTTTCGGGCAGCTCCTCACCGGTGTCGGCGAAGGCATACTCCATATCGGGCACCTTATCGCGCATATACAGGGCAAGGGCTGTAGAGTCTTTGCCGCCGGAGAGGCAGAGGATGTGGCGCACCTTGGCTCCTTCTGGGTGGAGGGGGCCAGTGTAGTTAGGCTGATTTAGCATGGATAAGAGCGGTACTAGGCAGCGGGAGATGCTTCGGCGGCCCACTCTTGGAGTAGGTCGTTGAGCAAGGCCAGCAGCTGGTTAGCGGCGGGTTCGATGGGCTGGGTGGGCTGGAAGCCGTGGGTCAGCTCGTCGCGCAGGGTGAGGGCTTCGAGGGCGAAGTCGTAATGGGGGATGGAGAGGTGGCCGAACGAGTAGAGCTGGCGGAGCAGGGAGAGGTCGGCGAGTTGGTCGAAGGGCAAGGCCTGGGCTTCGGCGTGGCGGCGAAGCAGGGTTTCGAGGGCCGCCCAAGCCAGCAGGAACGCGGATTCGGAGTCGCCAGTGGCCAGCAGATGCTGGGCCCGCTGGGCGCGGGCGCGGGCACTAGCCCAGGGCAGCAGCTCGGTGGTGCGTCGTAAGTGTTGCACCGGCTCAGGGCGGTCGGGGGTGACGAGCAGAAAGCGCCAGCCGGGGTGTTGGCGCACGGTGAGAATCAGCTCCTGCAAGCGTTCTATTGGAATAGGCGCTTGCGCACCCTTGACTTCGATGAGCAGGTGTTCATCTTCCTTTTCGGCCAGCAAGTCGGGGCGATAACCGCGGAGGTCAAATGGCACGGCCGTGGCGGGCGGCCCGACGCGGACTTTGTAGCCCTGCTGGATATAGCGGCTGGCCAGCTCAGGAATGAAGTCAGCTTCAAATTGGCGGGATATGGTAGCAGGCATAACGAGCGGGTTAGAATAAGGCAAGTGGAGTGGGCGCTGGCCCGGCCGACACCTGCACGTACACACATTCTTTTTCGTTGCGAATGGCGGTGATGAGGGTCTTGGGCAAGCGGGTGAAGTCAGCCGGGTCGGCAAACTGGCGACGGTGGGCTACGAGGTCGGTTATGAGTACGTCGTCGGGGTAGACCACGCCGTTCAGCGCATCGAGAATAGGCTTGAGAATGTTGTCAATATCAATGGGGTCGGTATCGTACAAGAACACAACAGTGGCGGCAAATGCCGGTTGGGCCAGCACTGGGCGATTCCACAGCTTTTTGGCCTGACGGCGCACCTCGGCTATCCAGGCCTGTTTTTTTCCGCTATCGGCTTGCACCGAAAGCGGGCGGCGCTTAACAATCATTTCGAAAACAACGTGCATAACTTATTCGGCGGTCAGGTCGTCTTCGAGGGCATCGAGCCATTCGAGCACAGCGGCCCGCACGAGGTGGGCAGGCGGGCGGGGGCCAGCCGCTGGGCGGGCAACCTGGTCGAGCTGCATCACTAGCTGCTTGACCTGCTTTTGCTCGGCCCGTGAAACACGGGGCCGGGCGGGAGCGGCTACCGCCCCGACGCCACTCCAGGCTGCTTGCAGCGCCGCACCGAAGGGGGCGGCGTAGCTGGGGAAGTTAGTCAGGTCGGTATCGCGCCAGAGATTGGGCGGTCGGTTGGCCACGAGAGCTAGCACGCGGTCGAGGTCAGCAGTTGGGTCTTCGGTATCGGTAAAGCGACTGACGAAGGGGCCAAGCAAGGGAGGCAAGGTGAGTGCCGGCAGCGTTTGAATGCGCTGGTGGAGGGTGAGCCACCCTTCGGGGCCGGTGGACAGGCCACAGGCTTGGAGCAGGTGGTCGCGGGCTTGGTCTCGGGCGGCGGGGTAGGCGGCAGCCCAAGCTTGCAGCGCCTCGTTGAGTTGATTGAAGAATTGCTCGACGCGCACCGGGTCGGGGTCAGCATCGGCCGACCATGGCGGCAGGTTGAGCGCTGCCGGGGCCGACTGGAATAGCACGTACTCGGGGGCGCGAGCCTGCTGGAAAGCATCGCGCAGGGCGCGGGCCGGAGCAGGCAGGTGGCGGGTTTGCTGGGTGTATTCGGGCAAGCCGTCCTGCATGCGAAGCAGGCGGCGCACCACGGACACTAGTTGGGGCCGTACTCCAGTGGCCTGGGCGATACGCTCGACGACTGCCAGGCGGGCACCCGCGACGCGGGAATCGGCGATGGCAAACATATCGGGCCGGCGCACTAGCAGCTCCCAATCGGCCTCTTTCTCCTCGGCTAGAAACTGACCTTCGCGGTAGAGCGAGGTATCGCCTTCGCGAACGCGGCGGAACGTGGCCAGCAGCACGGGCAATACCCCGTCGGCGATGCCGTAGGGGGCGGCGCGCAACTGCTCGTAAAGGGCGGGCAGCGCCAGCGGCTCATTGGACTGGAATACCAAACGCTCGATGGCTTCCCACACGGGCACTAGGTTGTAGGGGTCGTGGTTATCGAGCGCAGCAGGAGCACGCCAGGCCCAAGTGCCAGCATTGGTGAGGTAGTGCAGGCCAGTGGCTGACAGCACCGAGGCATACATAGCGAACTCAGGCGGGAAGCCAGTGAAGCCGAGCCGGGCGGTGTCGCCCTTGGAGAGCATTGCCTTGACCAAGGCCCCACGGGCCGCCGCGCCGGCGGAAGAGAGCTGGCGGCGGTTGAGAATTTCGTTGCGCAGCGTGGGCGTGCGGCTGAAGGTATGGTCAGCCATTAAAGAAAGCTGACGGCTGAAAGCGCGGGCATCGGCCAGCGGCTGGGGTTCGCCCTGCCAGTACCAGTTTGCAGCCAGCGCGGCAGCAGCGGCAGTGGCAGGTGTAGCACCTTCACCACCCAAAGCCGAACCGAACAGGCGGCCCCACTCGGCTCGGAACAGGTTCTCGGCTTCGTGGCGGCGCAATGCCAACTCGCGGCGGCCGGCGCGGTCGCCCGCCAGGGCCGTCACGGTATCGGCCACGACGCGGGCGGCGGCCAAGTGGTAAGCAGCTTCGCGCAGGGCCTCAGTTTCGAGGGCAACGGCGACAAGTAGGTTAGGCTGACGCAGGCGCTGGGCTTCCTGCTCCGCCAGGGCTTGCGTCTGCGGGTCGTTGGCGAGGCAGAGCAATACGGCTAGGTCGGCGGGGCGCTCAATGGCGCGGGCCAGCAGCTGGTCGGGGCGCAGCACCTCCACTCCTACCGGGCGCAAGGTGCCGGTGCGGAACGAGTGACGACGGGCCACCAAGCGGGGCAACGGGAATAGCGTAGCGTCGCCAGTAGCGGCCAGCAGCACATCGCCGGCGAGGGCGGCACGGGCGGTGGTCAGCTCGGCTTCGATGTCAACGTCGCCGGCTTCCCACAGGCGGAAGCTGCCCCGGGCCCGGCTCCACACGACCAGGGAGCGGCGCTCCAACTCATCGAGGGCGGCGGGGGTATCGGCACCTAAGGCAGCGGTTAGCACTACGCGGGACGCCGGCAGGCGGGTTTCGCGCAACCAGCTCAGCAGAGCAATGCACTTGAGGGCGCGGGTGGCCAACGGGCTGAGGGCGGGGTCTTTCTCCTGGGCCTGGGCTACCAGCTCCACGGCTTCGAGCCAGGGGCGGGCCGTGGGGCCAGTGTAGTGGGCCAACAGCACGTCGCGGCCGTAGTCGAAAAGGCCATCAAGCGGGAAGAACGCGGGGTCGGCAGGGTCGTAGGCCTGCTCCAGCAAGAAGCTACCCAAGGCACCGTTTTCCTGGCCTTCGAGGAAGTTGAACAAGCTGCGGTGGCTCTGGCCGGCTCGCCGAAACAAGGCGGGCACAGCTAGTAGCGTTACCGGGTGCAGCGGGTAGGCGGCGCGGGCCAGCTTTTCGAAGCGGCTGCCCGCCAGGCCGGTCGGCAGGAAAGTGCTGTCGGGGGCAAGCACCGGTACCAGCAGGTCGGACAGGTGCCCGTTGAGGTGCAAGCTGGGCGACTGACGCAGGGCTCGGCCGATGAGGTCCATACGCTCCACGTCGGAGGGGAACAGCGGGAGCTGGCGGAAGCGCTGGGCTACTTTGGCCCACTCGGCCTGCTGGGTGCGGCCGAGGCGGTTGGCGTAGGCTTCGGCGTTCTGGTGCAGCACGGTAATCACCCACAGCGGGGCCGATTCCGGAGCACGAGAGGCCGCTTCGGCCAGTTCCTGCAAGGCGAAGATGTCGCCGGCCTGGGGGTGATTAGCCGCGTATTCGAGAAACTTGCCGGCTTCATCAACTAGCAGCAGCAAGCCGGCATGGTGGCCGGCGGCGGCTACCGCCTGGGATGCGGCCAGGTAGGCATTGGCAAGGGTCCGGGGATTGGGCTTTTGCTCCGCCGTGAGCAGCGCGGCGGGGATGGCCGGCCCACCGGGAGCTGCTTCCAGGGCGTTGCGCAAGGCATTCAGCAGTGCAGGGCTGAGCGCCGAGCGGGAGCCCACGACGGGCACCGGCAGCAGCTTCGGCACCGCCGGAAATTTGGCTGGCAGCTTAACCTCCTTCTCGAACTTGGGCTCGGAAACCAGCCGGGCCAGGAAGGTAACGAAGGCGCTTTTGCCAGCGCCGTAGGGGCCGATAAGCGTAAGGGCGCGGTCGGTGGGCGTGTGCTGGGCGCGGAGGACCCCTTGCAGGGCCTCAAGGGCCGAGGGGGTAAGGTAGTAGTTGTCGGGAGTGGTAGTGCGGGCCGCTAGGTCACGCTCCAAATGGACCGAACGGCCGAAGCGGGGCCGTACGGAAACGATGTCAGCAAGGGTTTGGATGGTGGTAGCAGTGGACATTTAAAGCTAGGCAACAAGGGGCGTGGAGGCGTAGTGCATCAGCAGCAGCACGGCGGGAGTGAGATGCGTATCAGTGGTTTGAACCACCTGTCGCACGAGGGGGGTATCTTCGAAACGAAGCGTGCCCTGGGTGAGGGTTTCGAGCTGGTCGAGGTAAGCCAGGGTCGAATCCTCGTCGAGCTTAAACACCACACCCGGTGAGCCTTCGGCGTGGGCAATGTCGCGGGCGGCGATGGTGTGGCTGCCGGGGTAACGCCACTCCCAAAACTGTAGCAGCGCCCAGGCGAAAATGGCGACGGGCAGGCTGGGCTTGGGGCCAATGGCGAAGGTGAATTGCTGCTGGCCGCCAAAACCGGGACGCAGCAAGCCCAGCTCACGCAGGGGGCAGTCGAGGCCGTCTTCGTTGTTCTGGCTGCGCTCGGTGGGTGCCACGTAGGTTTGCAGGAACACGCTTACGTCTCGGTCAATAGTCTCTGGAGAATATGTTTTGGAGCTACTGGCGAGGGCAGCCGCTTGCACGGAGGCAGCCAAGGCGGGCACGGTCCACTCCCACTCACGCCACACGTTGAAGGCGTATGCCCAAGTGTAAGCCAGCGAGCCGGGGCCGCAGAGGTTCCAGTGCAGCAGCCAGAGGGTAGCGGGGTCTTCGAGATAGGGGTCGACGCCGTCGTCGGTTAACAGGAATTGGCCCAGCGGGGTGGGCTGCAGCTCGCCACTGCGCTCGGAGGTGGTAGTGGCCAGCTTGGTAACCAGCAGCCAGTGCCGGACAGCAGAAACCATGTTCTTGCCGACGCCCAGCTTGACCAGGGCATCTTCGTCGGCGAAAATGTGAGCATTGGTTTGCAGCTCATCAAGGCCTTTTTTGAGCCAGGCCGAGCGGAGAGCAAAGGTTTGGTGGCCAGCGAAGCTGGGAGGGCTGGGCAGCAGGGACTGCGCAACAGTGGCCGCTTTGAACAGCTCGGTAAGGGTGGTTGCGGGGAGCTGAGGGGACATCTTAGTACTTTAATTTACCAATAGGCAAGGCTACGGCGCAATCAAAGTAGAAAGGTCGGCAACTAAAGTTTAGGGAACAAGGGTGAAGGCAAGGTTATAAGCAGCACTGCTTCTTCAGAAAGTCAGGACTGACTATTTAGCAACCACTTGGATGGATTGGGCCCGTCTGTTTTTTTAGCAATTGTTAAGAATTAAGCAGCAGAAGCAAAAGTGGCCGTGTTACCTCCCTATCTCTCCTACTCGACCGGCTATAGCAATCACGGAACTGTTGTCGGAATCAGTTGACAATAATCAAATCTATCGCCTTGTTTAATTGGTGATTACCTATCGGAATAGGTTTCGGAATTTATGCCGTAGTATTGGGCGTGGAAAAGCTAGTAAAACTGTACCGCGACCCGGCGGCCATTGCCCCGCTGAAGCCGAGCGAGTTGCCGGCGGAGCTGCGGAACCAGGCGTTGGAAATTGTGGAAGCGGCGGCGCGGCTGGCGGGCTCGCTGCACCCGGTGACGGCGCGGGCCATTGCTGACTTTCTGCGGCCGGCGAACAGCTACTACTCCAACCTGATTGAGGGACACGACACGCACCCGCTGGAAATTGCCCGGGCGCTACAGGATGAGTATTCGCCGGATAGCCGCAACCGCTCGCTGCAGCTGGAGGCCCTGGCGCATATCGCCGTGCACAAGCGGCTGCCGGAACTGCTGGAAGCCGTGGATAATAACCCTTACACGGAAGGGTTTTGGCGGGCGCTGCACGAAGCGTTTTATGAACACCTGCCGGATGAATTCCGCTGGACGACAACCGCAGAGGGGGAACGGCTGGAAGTGCTGCCGGGCGAGTTGCGGACCACGGAAGTGCGGGTGGGGCGGCACGTTGCCCCGGCAGCCGATGCGCTACCGGCTTTTATCCGGCTGATTGAGCAGGGCTACCGGCCGGCGGCGGAGCATGACCGGCTGGCGCGCATTGTGAGCATTGGCGCCGCGCACCACCGGCTGGCGTGGCTGCACCCGTTTCTGGACGGGAACGGGCGGGTGATGCGGCTATTCAGTGACGCGGCTTTTAGGGCCGAGGGACTGGATGCGGGCGGGCTGTGGTCGATGGCACGGGGACTGGCCCGGAGCGAGAAAGAATACAAGCAGGCCCTGGCGGCGGCCGATGCACAACGGATGAATGACTACGACGGGCGCGGTAATCTGTCGGAAAAGCAGTTAGTGGCATTCTGCCGGTTCTTCCTGGGCGTGGCCCTGGACCAGATTGGCTACATGACGCAGGTGCTGGCCATTGATGGGATGCTGGAGCGACTGCGCGGGCTGGTGGGGCTACTGGTGATTAAGCGCAAATGGCGGCCGGAGGCTTACTACGTGCTGGAGGCGGTATTTCTGAAGGGCAGCGTAGCGCGGGGGGAAGTGATGCGGCTAACGGGCCTGTCTGACAAAACCGCTAAGGATTTGGCGCAGCTTCTCCTGGATGCCGGACTACTGGCTACCGAGGTAAGCAACCGCTTTGCGCCATATCGGGCGGCCTACCCTATTGCTTTTGCGCCGGCGTTGTTTCCGGGGTTGTATCCGGCGGGCAAGGAGGTTGATATTCTAAATGCGCAGTAGGAGCTATTTGTGAAGAGTCCCAATTCTTGCGACAGTGTCGCAAGAATTGGGACTCTTTGTGTAAATCCACTGGCAAAGCGGACGTAATCATGGCGTAGCAAGGGCGTTTGGATGGCAGTGCCAGATGCAGCGGATTAACTCGTTTGCTGCGCAAGCATGGAGACCGGACAATTTGATTCAAAAACGGCACGGGAAAAGCCGGCTGGGGTAACTGAGCGGAGGTTGGCGCGGTTCTTTGAATCAGGCATGTTGTGCATTTTAGAGCCGAGGATGGGCACCACGGCCTTGGGTTCAGGCAACCTAAAGCCGCCACCGGTCCAGAGGCAGGTGCGCTTGGTATAGGCTTCGCTGAGCTGGCGCTCGGCAGGCAGGTAACCGGCAAAGTCGCAGGGGTCGAAACGAAAGTCCGGGGGCCGCCAATAGGTGCTGACGGTGCTCACTGGATTCTCGATGAAGTAGGGAGCCTGGCACCAGGCGGCGAGGCGGGCGGACCATTCGAACAGCTGCAGCGCCTTAATGACACTGCCGAGGCCTTTGCGGCGGAAGTGGGCCCGGCCGGAAATGGCGGTGTCGGTACAAGGCGGAAAGAACGCAGCGAAGGCCACGGGACCGTAGGGCGGCAGCCACTCGCGCACGTCGATGCCGACGCGGATGATGTTGCCCTCGCGGGTCTCGCCGGGCGGGTGCTGCAGGTCGACGCAGTAGCAGAGGTAGCCAGCCTCAGCCCACGGCTGGACAAGCGTGGTAGTAAGGTCGAAGCAGCTAATGACGATGGGCGTTGGCATGGCACCTTAGAAAGTTGGTTGTTCGAATTGCGAGGCCGGAAGGGAGCCGGTGGAGGCGTAGGATGCTAAATCCTGGAAAGTGCCGCGGCGCATCGAGCAGGCCGCGATGACTTCATCCGTGGCACCGTTGCGGTGCTTGGCGATGTCGAGCAAGATGGTGTCGGCGGTGGCGGTGCCGTCCTGGTACTCAGTGATGTTGTAATATTCGCCGCGCCAGAGGAAGATGATGCAGTCGGCGTCCTGCTCCAGGCTGCCGGACTCGCGCAGGTCGGAGAGCATGGGGCGCTTCTCTCCTCCCCTTTTCTCCACGTCGCGGGAAAGCTGACTGAGGGCGATGACGGGTGCATTTAGCTCTTTGGCCAGCTCTTTCAGGCCGCGGCTGATGCTGCCAACTTCCTGCTCGCGGTTGCCTTTGGTGTCGCCGCGCATGAGCTGCACGTAGTCGACCAGGACCAAGCTGAGCGGCTGCTGGCTGTGGAGGCGGGCGCACTTGGCGCGCAGTTGCTGGATGCTCAGGCCGGGCGTGTCGTCGATGTAAAGCTGGTGGCCCTGGGTTTGGATTCGTTGGGCCTGCTGGCGGATGTGGGCCACTTGCTCGAGGCCGCCAGGGAGGTTGCCACGGCGCAGGTCGGAGTTGGAGTAGCCGGGGACTTCGCTGGCCACCATGCGCTGCATGAGCTGCAGCGTGGGCATTTCGAGGCTGAAAGCGGCCGTGTGCTGGCTGTGGTCGAGGGCGGCGGTGCGGGCAAAGTGCAGCAGGGCAGCGGTTTTGCCCATCCCGGGCCTGGCAGCGAGAATGATGAGGTCGCCGGGCTGCCAGCCGCCGGTGAGGCCGTCGAGGGCGGCGAGGCCGGTGGGCACGCCGGTGAGGCCGCGCTGCTGGACGGCCTGGGCGAGGCGTTCGAAAGTGGGCTCAAACGCATCGGCGGCGGTTTGGCCGGGGCGGGTTTCCAGGGCCCGGTGCAAGCCCGTGAGGTGGGCCTGGGCATCGGCCAGCAGCTCCAACGGGTCGCGGGTCTGGTCGTAGCCGTGAGCGGTTAGCTCGGTGCCGACTCGGATGACGACGCGGCGGGCGTGCTGCTCCTGCAACAGGCGGCAGTGCGTTTCGAAGTGGGCGGCGGAATTGATGCGGCTGGTAAGGCCAGCGACGAAGTATGGGCCGCCGGTGCGGTCCAGGGTGCCGCGCTGGCGCAACTGCTGGGTGACGGTGAGCAAGTCGGCGTGGTCGCCGCGCTGCACCAGGTCGCGGATAGCCAGGTACACCTGCTGGTGGGCAGGGCAGTAGAACACGTCCTCGGTGGGCAGAATTGCCAGCAGAGTGCGCTGGGCGTCGGCTTCGAGTAGGGCGGCCCCAAGCACGGCGGCTTCGAGGTCAAGGGCCTGGGGCGGCAGGTGGCCGCCAGTGGGAGCCGAAATGGCGGGGCGGCGGGTTGCGTAGGGTTTGGGCTGATTTTCAGACATAATGAAAGGGGTTAGCTCCAGCGGGAGGGGTCAAGAGGTTTAGGGGAGGTGCGAGCCCGGGGCGGCGGGGTTGCGGATGCGGCACCGGCGGGCTGGAACTGCGCGCGGCGGTGCATCCAGCGGCGGAAGGCGGCGCGCCAGTCAGCCATGGGGGTTTTGCCGCTCACGCGCCAGCCGTTGCTTTGGAAGTGGTCGCAGAACGCGGCCGCCTCGGCTTGGGCGTCGGCGCTGTTGGGTTGGTACTCCGCGGCGTAGGCCTGGACCTCGGCCAACGTGGGCGGCGCGGGGGGGCCTTTCTTCCGGGCGTCAGCCGGATTTTTAGCTGACTTCTCCTTCACATTTTTTTCAATGAGAAGAGCGGGCGCGGTGGCGTCAGCCACCTCTCTTTCTTCTATTGAAGATGTAATTGAAGATGAAGATGAAGGGGTTGGAATTTGCTTAACCCCGGTGGTTGGCGTTTGCTTGGCGGGTTGGTTGGCAGTTTGGTTGGGAGTTTGGTTAAGCAAACGCGGATTTCCGCCCTTTTTGCCCGATTCGGTCCGCACTTGCCGCAACCGCTCGTCTTTGACCATGCGGCGGCAAAACAGCGCGCCGTCGGACTCGCGGCGGCTGGCGACGCCATAGGTTAGCAGGGTGGTTAGGATTTGGTTGGCACTTTGGTTATCCAAACCGAGGCGGCGGGCAATAACCGAATCGGGCATGGGAGCACCGTTGACGAGCAACACACCGCGCTCGTCGCTGTCGTGCATCATCAACAGTAGCTCGAACCAAGCCCCGCGCTGCAGCAGGTCGAGGGCCTGGACGCCCTGGTCTTTGTGCCAGTCGCCGGGGTAGAATTGGATAGCCGGGAGCTTCATGCCTCGGGGCGCGTGGACACCAGAAGGACGTTGGCGGTGCCGGGCTGCTCAAATAAGTCGAGCTGGCGGTACTCGGTGCATTTGCCTCGTAGGGCGGCTTCAACCTCGGTCAAAGCTTCACTTAGCTCGGTTTCCAGCAGGGGGGCGTATGCGTAGGCGGCTTCAGTTTCGTCATCGAAGCTGACGTAGGGGCTGGTCAGGTTGAGCACCTTGCCGGCCGTCAGCTGGCGCTGGCCGATGAGGGTAACGCCGGACTGGCCCTTGCCCATTGAGAAGCCGGTGACAGTGAATGACTGGAAACGGGCGGGCAACTCCTCGGCCGTATCGGGCCAGAAGTCGGGCGTTTCGGTCAGCTGCTCGGTGAGCAGACACAAGTGCGGCACCAGGCGGCTGAGGCGGTGGGCCAGGTCGGGGTGAATCTGCTCGGCGCAAGTGAGAGCGAAAGCCCGCGGCGGAGCCTCCTGGGTGCGCTGCTCGGTGAATTCGCAGGTCAGGTGCTGGTCTTTGAGCTTGACCTTTTGAATGGTGATGATGGATGCGGTGGCCTCGGGCGCACCGGGGCCGGGCCCAACCGGGCCGACGATGGGAAGTAGCGGGGACATGACGGAGGAATTAGGCGGCTTGGGCCATCAGCGGGCGGCCCAAGGGCATGGTGGTTGGGGGTGGCAGCTGGCGGTGGTAGCGCTTGACGTAGCGGTCGAGCTCGGAGAGGCGAAAGCCCCACTCCTTCTCGTTGAGACGCACGCCGGACAGGCGACCGGCGCGGCGGGCCTTGCGGATGCCTTCGGGCGTGAAGCGCAGGTACTCGGCGGCTTCGCGGACGTTGAAAAGGCGGTCGGGGGGCGCGGGGGCGGGCTTGGTGGCATCTTCCAGGGCCTTGAGGCGCTGCACGTCGGCCAGCAGCTGCCGCCACTCTTGTTCGGGAACGAGGAGAGCTACTTGCATGGCTAGGCGGCGGTGGCTTTGGTAGCTCGGACCTGGAGGGCAGCAACCCGCTTCTTTTCGGCCTCCACCACGCTGATGAAGGCCTCGGCCACGTCGGTGTTGTGGTAGCGGCCCAAGAGGATGTTGTAGACCTGCTGCTTGGAGTAAACCAGGCCCTTGGTGGCCAGTAATTCGACCGTGCGCTTGGCAAAATCGTTGCGCTTGGGCAGCGTGGCCCGTAGCTCAGAAATAATCTTTGCGAACTGTTCCATTTTGTTTGCTATTACGTATCTTTGTTTAGACTTCAAAGCCCAAATGTGGCTACTAAAGTTTGTAACAGCAAAAAAAGTTTGTCGAGTAACAGCAAAAATAATGGACCCTAGAGCACACGTTGGCACACGCATCAGTGCACTGATGACCCATTACAACTTGTCGGCTTACCAGTTAGCCAAAAATTTGGGCTATGAAGGTCCACAAAAGTTGTATAAGCTAATTCAGAATAAATCCAAGCCGGGTTATGAAACTCTGATGGATATTCTGGACCATTACCCGCAGATGCGTTCGGAGTGGCTGATGCGCGGCGACGAGCCGATGTTCAAGACCACGGATGCCAGGCCAGAGGTCAAAACAGCACCCAGCTACACCGGAATGCCCTCGGTCGTGACGGTGGATGCCAATGGTAAAGAAGTCATCATCGTAGTGCCGAGGAAGGCCGAGGCCGGCTACCTGCTGGCCCGCGACGTGGACGATACCATGGAGGAACCGGAGACGCTGAGCATCCCGGACATGCCGGGCGGTAAGACGGTGCGGGCGTTTGAGGTGTCCGGCAACAGCATGCAGCCGACGCTGAACCAGGGCGACCTAGTGGTGGCCACCTGCACCGAGCGGCTGGACCTGATTCAGCCCAAACACGTGTACGTGGTGGTGGCCCGCGACCGGATTATGGTCAAGCGCCTGCGGGGGCCGGTGAAGCGCGACGAGCCCATTGAGCTGCTGTCGGACAATCGGTTTTACGACCCGTTCATCCTGCCACAAACTGATTTGAAAGAATTGTGGCAGGTGCAAGCCGTGGTCACGCGCAGCGTGCCGGCCAACACGAACGAGGCCTTTGACCGCATGCTGGTGCTGCTGGAAATGCTGGCCCACGACTCGACTCAGCTGCGCGGCATTTTGCTGGATATTGCGTCCCGCTACGATGTAAAACTGGTGGGCGAAGCGAGCTAATCAAGCTGCTGCTACCAATACTGCTACCAAGACCAAATCAACCGCTTAGTGAGGCGGAGTGAATGGGTAGTAAATGAAGGAGTTAGGGCCGTAAATCCGGTGGCTCCTAGTACCCCGGCTCCGGGTACATTTACCAGCTACGGGAACCCCCGAATAGTCGCTTACTACGTAGTAGAAGCACTTTTCGGGGGTTTTTGCGTTTGGCTCACTACGGGGTGTAAACCGACTTACTACTAAGTTTACGCCCCCATTTGCGCCCCCACAAACGCCCCCACTCGCCCCCAATCTTTTTTCATCATGACGATTCAATTTGAGCGGCGGGCTGACCGCCCCGACGCAGCCGGACGGTGCGTCATCCATCTCAGGGCCTATTTTGACGGCCAGCGGCTGCGGCTGGCCACGGCGGAAAGGTGCACCATTGCGGAATGGAACGAAGACAAAGGACGCTTCCGAAAATCTTTTAGCGGGTATCAGGAAGCTAATGAAGGACTGGATGCCCTGGGGGAGCGGGTAACTAAAACCTACCGAGAGCTGCGCACGGCTGGTCAAGTGGTGACCCCTGCCCTATTGAAAGAGGCGTTGGCACCGAAGGTGGCGGCGGCTGACCTGCCGCCTGCGCCGCTGCTGACCGACTTGTTCGGGGCGTATATAGAGGTGTTGCGGGCTCGGGGCTTCCGGTTTCACACGTTGAAGGGCTACAAAACGGCGCACAATACCCTGCTTGAATTTGCGGATACACTACCGGGGCGGTTGACGACGGCGGATTATGATGCGGGGATGCACGATGCGCTGCTGGGGCATCTGCGGGATGTGCGCGGGTCGGCTCAGAACACGGTGGCGGGGGTGGTGAAGCAGATTAAGCCGTTTCTGGCGTGGGCGCGGGATGACCGGGGCCAGACGCTGGCCGTAGACCCGGCCAAGCTGAAAGTGGAATGGGAGGACATTGAAAAGGTGTGGCTGACGGCGTCGGAGCTGGCCAGCCTGGAAAAGGCGCTGTTGCCGTCCAATCTGGTGCAGGTGCGGGATGCCTTCTTGTTTTGCTGCTACACGGGACTGCGGTACTCGGACCTAGCGGCCCTGCACGAAGGCAACGTGAAGGAATGGGATGGCGGGCGCATACTGCGGCTGACGCAAACCAAGACGCGCACGGGGGTGAGCATCTACCTCACGCCGCCGGCGGCGGCGCTGCTGGACAAGTACGTCGGCACCCGGACGCAGCTGATGCCGTCGACGGCCAACCAGGTGATGAACCGCTATTTGAAGCGCATTTGCCGGCTGGCGGGGATGGAATCGTTGGTGGAAGTGGTGGAAACCATTGGCGGGCAGATAATGAAACGTCCAGTTTCCAAATGGGAGCTGGTGAGCATGCACACAGCCCGGCACACTTTTGCTACCCAAAGCCTGCTGCGTGGGATGCCGGTGGAAGTGCTGCAGAAGGTGCTGGGGCACTCCAAGATTCAAACGACCATGATTTACGCCAAGGTGGTGGAAGATTTGCAGCATCAGACCATGCGGCGAATTTGGGAAGGCAGCGCGGCGGGTTCGGCCGCGGGCTCGGACATTCAGGCCAAGGAGATTTGTGCGGTGGTACCGGAAGCGGGCTTGGACAGGGGCGCTACTTCAGGGCTGGACCAGGCGGCGGCTTAAGCTGCTGGTGGGGGGCTCCTC
The DNA here is from genome assembly GCF_000715495.1 of Hymenobacter sp. IS2118. Lineage (GTDB taxonomy): Bacteria > Bacteroidota > Bacteroidia > Cytophagales > Hymenobacteraceae > Hymenobacter. The sequence continues at coordinate 36,474 of NZ_JNLX01000064.1, forward strand.
TCCTACTCGGGCAAATAGTCTTGCAGGGGCTAACACCGGGTTTCTGTGGTTTCGGTTTGGTGGCTCCCACTCTGGCTATTCTGCGGCAATAAATCAAGGGCCTGCTTCTTTGGGAGCGGGCCTTTTTTATGCATCGTCGCCAATGGCCACTGCTTTTCCGATACGTTCAGGGACCGGTAGCGCTACGCGCTAGCTGCGGGCGAGGGCGGCGCGCACTTCCTGCTCGGGCAGGTGGGTGTAGGCGCAAAATTCCTGGATGGAAACCAGGGCGCGGCTGGGCTTCCCGAGCTGCACGCGGATGCGCTGCAAGAGGCGCTTGCCAGCTTGGTAACCGTTGCCGGTGACGGCGGCGGCTTCCTTCGGGTAGATGCAAACCTGGGACATAATGGGTACGCTTGGGGTATAGTTGGCTAGGCGAATATACAACCTATTCGAGGGGAAAGTAGGTTCGTGGCATGAAACTACTCCTCTGGCTGCGCCTACTGGTGAAAATTGGACTGACGCTGGCAGGAATGGCCTTTGCACTGGCGGGGGCGGTAGTTTGCTGGCCGGGGCCGGGTGGCGCGGGTATGGAGCGGGCCTGGCAGCCGGGGCCGGTGCGGGCGGCGCGGGTGCTGCGGCAGCCGGTCGTGACGCCCGTGGTACTGCCGGTAGTGGCGGACTGGCAACTGCGCCGGGTGGTGCGGGTGCTGGATGGCGATACGTACGAGGTGCAGGCCGACCAGGGCGTGGCGCGGCTGCGGCTGGTGGGGGTGGATGCGCCGGAGAGTGGGCAGCCCTTTGGCCGGCAGGCGGCGGATTCGGTGCGGCGGGTGCTGGGCCGCTATGCGCTGGTGCGTGTGCTGGGCGTGGACCGCTACGGGCGAAATCTGGCGGCAGTGCGGCTACGGCCGATGGCCTTTAGTACGAACCAACCGGTGGCGCTGGATAGCCTACTGGTGGCACGGGGCTGGGCCTGGGCCTACGCGCCGGGCGGGCAGCCGGTGACTTGGGCAGCGGAGCAGGCGGCGGCGCAGTCGGCGGAGCGCGGGCTATGGAAATGTGGAATCACGACGGTGGTGCGGCCGGGCATCTGGCGGGCCTACAACCGAATAGAAAAAGCGCAGGCCGGGGTGGGCTGTCCCTGGTAGCGGCGCGAATAAAACAGCCGGCAATTCATCTTTTACCCTTTTATTTATTTTCCTTATGGCTCGTATTCGTTCCATGCTCGGCACCATTGAAGGTAGCGCGGGCGGTCTCACGTTTGCTTCGCAGAATGGCTTGAACATTCTGCGGCAAAAGGTGGGCAAAAACAACAGCAAGACCCTGCCCCAGCAGAAGGTGCGCAACCAGTTTAAGGCGCTGGCCCGGCTTTATACCGCGGGCGGGTCGGCCTTTCTCAGCCGGGGTCTGCTCAAGCAGGGCGGCAAATCGTCCTACAACCGCTTCGTGGGGGAGAACTACGGCCTGGCCACCAGTGCCGACGCGCTGGCGGTGGCGGCGGTGGATTACACCAAGCTGCGGCTTTCGAGCGGCGCGGTGCTGGGCGTGGCCGGCCTGGTGGCCACGGCTGCGGCCAACAGCATGTCGGTAGCTTACACAGCCAACGCGGACGGGGCCTCGGGCCTGACCACCGACAAGGTGACGGTGGTGGTGATGGAAAAGCTCACCGGCAAGTCGTACTCGGCTACGGGCGCCACGCGGGCGGCCGGGCCGCAGGTAGTGGCCGTGCCGGGCCTGACGGCGGTGGGCAAGGCCGGCTACGTGGTCTACGCCTTCTTCACCCGGGCCGATGGCTCGGATGCCAGCCCGACGGCCTACGCCGTGCCGGCGTAAGCTGACTTAGGCGCAACAGAGAGCCCTGACCGGACTGGTCAGGGCTTTTTTGTGGCCCTTGGTATTTCGTCCGTTCATTTTTACTTTCGGGGGCTCGCTGTACAGTTGGGCACCAGAAGCCGACGCCGTGTGCTGGCCCTTTTTCACCCTTTCAGGTCCAGTTAATCCGCCCCGCTACATGGAAATTCACCTGGAACCGCAGGCGGTTGCCCTGCTTTACCACCAAGCCAAAGCAGACTTCCAGGCTTGCATCAATGACCCGGACAATGCATTTCTACAAGAACAAGTCCCGCTGCCCCTGCGAGACATTGTCGTACGCGAAGCAGATGTGAAGCTCGTGTTTGCGGCGGGCAGCGGAGTGGTAGCCCGGCGGGAAGTACACTTGGACCTCTATGACAACGGCACCTGGATGGGAGCATACGTTTCCATCCGGGCGGCCACGGGAGAGCGCCTCGACGACAGGTTGGTTTTTCACTAGGAGGAAGGCACTTGTTCCGAGTGGCACGTACGCCGGCTTCGGCAAGGGGCCCGGCCGCTGCACCACTTAAACGTTTCGATGGTAGCATAGCCCACGCTGATAGCGTCGTAACAAACTGGACCCTATGACACCAAAACACCCGGCCGGAGTGGTCGGGTGTTTTAGTATTTGGGGGGGTAAGCAGGTAGCTGGTTGGCGCTTAGGCGCAAGCTGGGAGACACATGGGAGACACATGGGAGGCTGCTAGGGGGGCTTTAAGGGGCTGGATTTGGGGCGCCGACGGGGGGGCTGCTTCTTCCTGAACCCGTTTTGAGCCAGCTATCGGAACGGCTTGGCCCAAATAGTTTAGAGCCTGTTAAGAATTAGCCAGTTACCATGTTGCGCGATACTATTTCTAGCGTCTAATAACACTTTTGTAGCAGTAATTCCATTGCACTGACTACGAAAAATGGCTGTTTTCCGTCTATCTGAGCGAGGTAAGTATTTAGAAATTCTAATTTTTAACAGGCTCTTACATACTGTAGCCCACCATTTGCAGTATGTAAAATATCCCGCTTGGACTACAGCGCGGGGTGGAGGGCAGCCAGGCCCAGTACTAGGAGGTGAAACACTTCTACGGGCTGGTGAAGGAACTCAACCCGCAGTTGGAGCAGGAGGCGCAGCGCCAGGTGGCCCAGCAGCGCCTCCACTAGGACGGGCAGCAGCACAGCCGTGGCGGTGGATTAGGTATGTAGAAGGGCTCAGTTCTGTCATCTCAAGGACACTCAAAGTGAACCACAGGGTCATATTTTGAACGAATATCCCTGAAGTTGTCGCCTGTGTCCTCAAAACGTGGCTTTATTTTCCAACGGCCTTTTTTGTCGATAAAGCCCCATAAGCGTTGATGCTTAACTGCGGCCAAGCCGTGGCTGAAATTATGTGCCGCCTGATAAGTAAAAGAGATGCCAATTGTGCCGTTTGGTCTAATGAATCCCCAGTTTTCAGCGATTCTAGCTGGGGCTAAGCCTTCAGAAAAATAGGTGAGATAATCAAAATCAGGCCCGATGATAAATTTGCCATTCGAATCAGCTAGGCCATATTTTCCCTTTAGTCTAAACCAGAACACGCTGTCTTGGGCATAGCCGAAGTAATCATAGATAGGGGGCATCACTATTTCGCCGCTCGGTTTTTTGATTCCCAATTGTCCGGCAGTCCCTATCAATTCTCGCTTTCTAACCGTCGATTTGGAGGTTGCGGGCCCTATAATTTTCCCTGTCTTATTGATATACACGTCGTCTTCTCCCAGAGTCACTTCTGCTGTATCACCCCGAAAATCTTTGTTTACAGCATCGAATAGGAAGGGTATGACTACGTGGTTCTGCTTATCAATAAATCCCCACTTACCTGACTGATTCTGGACCCCTGCTAAATCTTCCGCGAAATCTTCCGCGTCCTCAAACTGAGGGGGTATGACCTCTGAAGTGGTTAAATTATAGAAGCCATACTTATCATTGTTCAGTATCAAGCACATGCCGTTTTCTGCGTTCCCTACAAAGTCGTAGACAGGCTCTATAATTATTCTGCCAGCCTCATTGATAAGCCCGTCTTTCTTCTGTTTGGTGAAAATGCTTGCGTAACCATCGTAGAAGTTGCTAGTGGAGTCAAACTGAGGCTTTATCACCGGGTGCAATTCAAATTGTCGCTAGGCCTCTCTTGCGGGATTGAAGGGTTCAATTTGCTGTCGCACCAGTTGCCATCGGTTACTCATGGCGCAGACGCGCAGGGTCAAGACGCGTTGGGCGCCGTTTTTGCCCCAGCGTTGGCCCGCCCGCTTCATGCGGCGTTGCATCACCGTGCGGTGGGCGGCCTCAATGGCACCCGAGCCAATCAACAAGCCGCGTTTGCGGTAGGCTTTGTAATCCATCCGGTCGCGGTTGGCTTCGAGGTAAGCACAGACCGATTCGCACAGGGCCGGGGCGATGGCGAGCTGCTTTAGATGGGCTAAGACATGGTCTAATTTACTGTCCAGCAGTAGCTTGCGTTGTTCTTTAAACCAGCCGGAAGCCGCTTTTCCGCTCCCCCAACACGCCTTGCCGGCCTGGCCAATGTGTTCCATGGCATGGTAGAAGTCCAAAATCAGCGTGGCCCGGGGACAGGTTTTTTCGATGAACTGGCGCAGCCAAATGGCCCCGTCGCTGATAAAAACCAGGTCGCGCCCCTGGTCTTTGTAGGGGGCGAGTTGCGCCGCAAATTTGTCCCCAAACGCGGCTGCCGTCCCCAGATGGCCCACAAAAATCGACGCGGCAATGTGCCCGCCGCGCTCCTCGACCACGCTCGTTTGCAAGGCCGTCGCGGCAAAAATGCGGCCCAACTTGGCTTCCTTGTACCCCTCGTCGGTGAGCAGCATCGCCCCGTCGGCCTGCGCATAGACGATGCCCGCTGGGGCGGCTTCA
>NZ_JNLX01000065.1 GCF_000715495.1 Hymenobacter sp. IS2118
GGGCGGCACGGCGGGCGGCAATTCTCTGGGCAACGCCGGCGCTTCAGGGGCGGCGGGCGCGGAAACAACGGTTTTTTTGGTGGTTGACTTGGCCATGCGAGAAGTTGAAAAATATCCGAAAACCAGCGGGGTAGGAAAGGTGCAAATTACCGGTGCAAGCACACGGCCGCAACAACTGCGACGGAATCAGCTTACGGGTGGTACGTAGGGAAGCCCGGCAGTAGTTGCGCTTTCCGTAGCCGGCGGGGCCAAAAACCCAGAAACCTCAGCCGCGCCCAGCACCGGCGGGGCGCTCAAATGGCGCACGCGGCCCCAGGTGCTGCTGCCAAAAGCCACCGTGCGCAGCCCCGCGCTCACCGCTTCCGCCCCCGGCAGCAACATGCGCTGCGCCGGCGGCTGCGCCAGGGCCTCCCCCACCGTGCGCACGGCCCCGGCGGGCACCGCGCGCCGCTCCAGCGCGGCCAGCAACGCATCGCCATCCACGGCCGCGATGCGGGCAGTGAGCAATGCTTCCAGCGCGGCGCGGTGCGTGACGCGGGCAGCATTGGTGCCGAAGCGGAAGTCGGCCGCCCAATCGGGCTGCTCCAGGGCTGCGCACAGCTGCCGAAACTGCCCGTCGGAGCCCACGGCCAGCACCAGCCGACGGCCGTTGGCCGCGCGGTACACGGTGCCGTAGGGCACGATGCTGGGGTGGCCGGAGCCCAGGGGCTGCGGGTCGTGACCGGTCACGAGGTACGTGGCCGCCTGATTGGCGAGGGCCGACAGCGCGCTATCGAGCAAACTGACGTGCACCGCGGCCCCGCGGCCGGTCCGTTCCCGCTGGTAGAGCGCGGTGAGCAGTCCTTCCTTTAACTGGTGCGCGGCCAGCAAATCCACCATCGCCACGGGCATTTTTTGGGGTAGCTGGCCGGGGCCGGGCGCGTTGAGGTGCATGAAACCGGCCTCGGCCTGGAGCACGGCATCGTAGCCGGCCCGCGCGGTATCGGGGCCGTAGCCGGTGAGATGGCCGTAGATGAGACGCGGGTTTGCGCTTGATAAGGTAGTGTAACCGGCGCCTAGCTTTTCGGCATCGCCGGGCTTGTAGCTGGCCAGCACGATGTCGGCAGTGGCGGCGATGCCGTGCAGGCTGGTTTGGCCGGCGGCGGTGGTCAGGTCCAGCACCAGCGATTTTTTGCCCCAGTTGGAAGCCGAAAAATAGGCCGAAACAGTAGCGTCATCAGCAGCTGGCGCGGCGGTTTCGGCGCTGGTTTTCCAGGTGCGCGTAACGTCGCCGGCCGGGCTTTCGACTTTTAGTACTTCGGCACCCAGCTCAGCAAAAAACTGGCCCACCTGCGGGCCCGCCAGCACCGAAGCCAGCTCCAGCACGCGCAGGCCGGCAAAAGGAAGCTCGTTATTCATAGAACCGCAAAATAGGTATTGGGAACGCGCCTTGGCGCGTGCGGCGCCTGAGTGGGCGTTTCCGTACCGTCCGCTCTCAGGAGCCGAACGCGCCAAGGCGCGTTCCTACATCCTGTCCTGCACGCTGGTACGGTTTCGGAGTCTCGGCAGTAGCGCACCCCGAAAATACCTTTAGCGCGCTATTGGGCCAGGTAGCCGTAATCCCGCAGCGCCTCCTTCACGTCGCCTTCCAGCTTCAGCAAACGGCCCTGGTGCAGCAAGTACACCACGTCGCAGAGCGGGAGCACCTCGGCGTGGCGGTGGTCGGTGATGAGCAGGCCCTTACGCTGCTTGATTCGCTGCATCTCCTCAGCCAGGGTTTCGACATGCACCGGCATCACGCCGGAAAATGGCTCGTCGAATAGCGAAAACGCAGTATCGGCGTGCAGGAGCAGAAGGGTTTGCAGCAGCCGTGCCGTGCCACCCGACAACTCGCCAGCGCGACAATCGAACTGAGGCCGAAGCTCCGGAAAGCGGGCGGTGGCTTCCGTCAGCTCCACGCCCAGCATACGGGCGGCCTGGCGCAGTGGCAGCGAAGGCGGCAACAGCGGCTCCTGCGGCAGGTAATTGAGCAGTCCCGCCTGGCGGAACGCCGGCACCACCCGCCGGCCGTTCACGCGCACGGAGGCGTCGGCCACGGTCCGGGCTCCGAAAATGGTTTGCAGCAACACCGATTTGCCGCTGCCGTTGCGGCCCAGTAACCCCACAATCTGGCCGGTCTGCACCCGCAGGTAGATGTTGGCCAATACCTGCCGCCCCGCAAACGCAACCTGAATGCCATCGGCTTCCAGCACCTGTGGGCCCGCCGGGCTCCCGGCCGCCGCCCTCACGCCACGCCGGCCCGCATGGCCAATACGCCCCCCAGAAACAACAGGCCATCCAGCGCCACCACGCCGCCCCACAAGCGGCGGCGCGAGAGGCCCAGGTTGAAATAGAACCAGTACTGGCCGGGCCGCAGCTGCTCGGACAAGTACCACACCACCGGCGCCGTGGCCAGCTTGGCGAGCAGCAGCCCCGGCAGCAGGCCCGCGCCCCAGCCCTCGCGCAGGGCCGGCAGCAGCACCGTCGCCAGTATCAGGCCCGAAATGCCCAGCATGAAGGGCGCAACGCTGCGGTAAAACAGGCCCACGGCCCGCAACTGAGTAATCAGAATAGTCATCAGAAACGCTTGGTTCGGCTTCCCAACGCGGCGAGCCGCCATTATTCTACCCGCCCGGCCCGCGCAAAGACTGGGAAGGTGACTGGGCGCGCCTGCGGGCCCCACAGCTGCGTCAGCGCTTCAGCTACCAAGGCCACCATGTCGGCTCCGGCGTGCTGCCGGGCGTAGTTGGCCGTGGCCGACCAGGTGCGTAAGTAATTCAGCATATCGGCGGCCGTCCAGTTTTTTACCACGGCGAAGCGGGCCTGCCGCACGTTGGCGAAGGGGAAGGGCAGGTCGGCATACTCGGTTTCGATGTGGCGACGGTTGGTATCCCAGTACGGGGCTGAGGTTACGTTGTGGAATTCATCGAGCAGTTCGGTTAGCGCGGGCGTTTCGAGGCGGCACAGCTGGTAGCCCCACTCGGCTAGCACCGCGCTGGGCCGGGCCACGCGCCGTACCTCGGCGTGGTAGGCCTCCACATCAAACCAATGCACAGCCTGGGCCACGGTAATGAGGTCGAACCGCTGGTTGGGGAAGGGCGTGTGCTCGGCGGTGGCGGTTTGGTAGTGAATGTTGGGGCGCGGCGAGGCCTGCGCCAGCTGGCTTTCGCTGAGGTCGGTGGCATCGACGCGCACGAAGGTTTCGGCCAGTACCGCCGCAACCTGGCCGTTGCCGGTGGCGCAGTCCCAGGCGCGCTCACGGCTCGCTACCTGGGGCAGCAGCCAGTCGTAGAGCGCGGCAGGGTAATTAATGCGGTAGCGGGCGTAATCGGCAGCTTGCGTAGAAAAACGGTCGAGTGCGGGCATGGTGGTGGGAATTGGGGGGGAGGTGCGTGACGTAAAGAAACGTCATGCCGAGCGCAGCCGAGGCATCTCACGTGCCACCACTAATTCCTACCCTGACGGTTGAGTTACCACCACATGCGAGATACCTCGGCTGCGCTCGGCATGACGTTGCAGATGGCCAATGCGCCCAAACGACCCCAACCGTTACCCGTCGTATCTTTACCCCAAATCAAGCGGTTTGCTGGCCAAAGCATCAAGGTCAGCCTTTTACCATTCTCAATAAGCTGAACCTTGACGTTTCACGAATTTAACCTCCATGACGACCTGCTGGCCGGCATCGACGCCATGAACTACCAGCAGGCCACGCCCGTGCAGGAGCAGGCCATCCCCAAAATCCTCGACGGCAAAGACCTCATTGCCTGCGCCCAGACCGGCACCGGCAAAACCGCCGCCTACCTGCTGCCGCTGCTCGACAAGATTTCGCACGACAAGCACGGCCACACCACCACCCTCATTCTGGTGCCCACCCGCGAGCTGGCCACCCAGATTGACGAGCAGGTAATGGGTTTCGGCTACTACGTGGAAGCCAGCTCGATAGCCATTTATGGCGGCGGTAAATCCGAGAACTGGGAGCAGCAGAAGCGCGCCCTCACCTCTGGGGCCGACATCATCATCGCCACGCCCGGCCGCCTCATTGCGCACCTGCAGATGGGCTACGTGAAGTTTGACCAGATTAAATACCTGGTGCTGGACGAGGCCGACAAGATGATGGACATGGGTTTCAGCGATGACATCTTCAACATCGTGCGTCAGCTGCCCACCAACCGGCAGACCCTGCTGTTTTCGGCCACCATGCCCACGAAAATCCGCGACTTCTCGCAGCAGATTCTCAAGAACCCCGAGGAAATCCGCCTCGCTGTTTCCAAGCCCGCCGCCGGCATCGACCAGCAGATGTACATGGCCTTCGACCGCCAGAAAATCTACATTCTCGAGCACATCATCAAGACCCAGGAAGTGCAGAGCATGGTGCTGTTCACGAGCCAGAAAGCGGCCGTGGGCGGCATCGTGAAGGCCGTGAACAAGCTCGGCATCGAGGCCCGCGGCATCAGCTCCGACCGCACCCAGGAAGAGCGCGAGGAAATCATGCGCGCCTTCAAAAACAAGCAGTTTCCCATTCTGGTGGCCACCGACGTGCTCAGCCGCGGCATCGACATCGACTCGCTGAGCCACGTGGTGAACTACGACATTCCCCGCGCCGCCGAAGACTACGTGCACCGCATCGGCCGCACCGCCCGCGCTGCCACCAAGGGCACGGCCATCACTTTCATTTCCGACCAGGACCAGGACCGGGTAATTAAAATTGAGAAGCTCATCGAGCGCGACCTCGAAAAGCGCAGCATCACTGAGGAGTTGGGCCTGGGCCCGGCCCCGGAGTTCGACCCCAAGCGCTTTGCCGGCCTGGGTGGTAAAATCGGCGGCCGCCCCGAGCGCGGTGGCCGCAGCGGTGGCAGTGGCGGCGGCCGCGACCGTGGCCCACGCAGCGAAGGCGACCGGGGCCCGCGC
>NZ_JNLX01000066.1 GCF_000715495.1 Hymenobacter sp. IS2118
TGAGGTGGTCTAGTTAAGCAGGAGAGAATTGGGTGATGTTGTTAAGGTGCTGTTGATGAAACTGGTACGGCTTCTGATAGCCAATGCTGGAGTGGCGACGCTCATGGTTGTAGTAGTCAAAATAGTCGGCGACGCTGGCCTGGGCATCGGCTAGGTCGGCGAAGACAGGCCAGTCACGGGCTTCGAGCTCCTCGGTTTTGAGGCGCGACCACAGGCTTTCCGCCTGGGCGTTGTCGTAGCACTCGCCGCGTCGGCTGTGGGAGAGCTGGGCCTGGGCGTCGCGCAGCACAGCCTTGTAAGCGTTGCCCACGTATTGCCCGCCCCGGTCGGAATGGACGATGAGGCCGGGGGTGGGCCGCTGGGCCAGCAGCGCCCGCTGTAAGGCGCTGGTGACCAGCGCTTCGGGCATGTCGGCGCGCACCTGCCAGCCCACCACGTGCTTGGTGCACACGTCCTGAAAGGCACACAGGTAAGCCCAGGTCCCGTTGGCTAGCGGCAGGTAGGTGATGTCGCTCACCCACACCCGGTTGGCCTGGGTGGGACGCGGCTGGTCAAGCAGCAAATTGGGGGCACAGCGCTGCCCGTGGGTCGAATCGGTGGTGCACGGAACGAAGGACTTGGGCTGCAAGGCCTTGCGCCCGTGGCGGCGCAGCCCCATGCGCAGGGCCTGGCGGCCTACCCGATGGCCCTTTTCCCGCAACTCAACCCGGAGCCGACGCGTGCCGTAGCGGCGTTTGTGGTAGTCAAAAACCGCCATCATTTCCGTTTCCCAGGCCGGTTCGGCCCTGCCCACGGCCCCGGCCGCCTGCCGGTGCCGCCAGGCGTAGTAGCGGCTGGGTACCACGTCCAGCACCTGGCAAAGTTGCTGGATCGGGTAAAAAGGCCGCTGCTGGTCAATGAATTGCAGCGTACTCACTGGGTCGGGGGATGCGAGAAGATGGCGATGGCTTTTTTTAAAATATCGAGCTCCTGCGCCAGCCGTTTGTTGGCGACGCGCAGCGCCCGCACTTCGGTGGCCTCGGCCGGGTCGGCGGGCAAGGGCTGCTGGGCCGCTTTCTGCCAGGCATAAATCCGCTTGGCGTCGATATTCAGGGCGCGGGCGGCGGCCAGCGTGGAGCGGCTTTCGCTGGCCAGCCGCAGGGCTTCGGCGCGGAAGGCCGCATCATAACGCGGCCGTTTCGTAGGAGGAGCTTTTTCCATGGGTTCGGGAAGTTAGCACCCAATTCTCTCCTGTTTGACCCGACCACCTCAAACCGCCGACTCAATGTTCAGACCTTCTGGTCACTCGCCATTGGGTAATAAGCTAAGTCAAGCGTCGATGCGCCGCGCTGATGGCCGTAGTCCGTTCCTCCGTCATTCCCGCCGCGGCGGCAAAATCCGGCCACCGCGCCACCTGCGCCAGCACATCGGCCACGAGGTCATCGGCCCTGCGGATGTTCATCTCCCGGGCCACGGCCTTGAGGTCGGCCCGGATGAAGCCGTCGCGCTTGCCGTTCAATGACATCTGGTGCTGGCTGGTCCAGCGGTTGCCGGGCTGGTAGGCGTACGCCACGTCGTAGGCCGGTGCCAACCGCCACTGCCCGGCCGGGTCCATCAGGAACGAGATGTTCTTGGTGTGGTCGTCTTGGTTGCGGGTCACCACGTTGAACACCATGCGCCGGAAGAACTGCTCGGCCGCGGTGTAGGGCAGGCGCAGGGTGCGCATCACCTGAAAGGCCTGCTCATAGGAGTAGGCCGCGGGCTGGTTATAGTCGTAATGCGCCAAGGCGCACAGCGTCTGGGCGTGCAGCTTGTGGCCCTCGGCCGTACGGTCAAAGCGCCGGGTCATGAAGTGGGCCCGGGGACCTTCCTGGTACAGCCGGCACTCGCTCATCTCCAGGCCGCTGGCCGTGGCCATCAGGTAGTAGGCGTACTCCAGCCGGCCGAAGTCCCGGGGGTCGGCCAGGGCCTGGTCGCGCACCCCGTCGAGCTTAAGCAGCCAGTAGCCGAAGCCAGGGGGCGCCGTTACCTGGCCCGAGCGCACTTCTTGGGTGGCCTCGTTGAAGGCAATGATGGCCTTGGGCCGCGCCCCACCCGCCGAGGTGCCCACCGCTAGCAGCGCCGCCAAACCGTCCGCAGCGTCCTCACGCAAGCTGGCCTGAAACCCCTCCCGCTGATTGAGCACGTCCTGGGCCAGGTGCACCAGGGCCGCCACTTCCAGGGACTGGCCCCCGGCTGCCGTACTGCCTACCTGGGGTTCGAATTCCAGCGCTCCCATGCCGCGGTTGGCGATGTAGCACAGGCGCTCCACGGGCGAGAAGTCGGCGGGGTTGCGGCCCTGGGTGGCCAGCCAAGCGTTGATGAGCTGGTTACCGAACCGGTCGGGCAGCGCGTCGGCCAGCAGGCCAGGCAACCCGTGGTAGGTTTCCGGGTTCAGCTGGGGAAAGGCGTACACCTGGTCGGCGCGGGTTGGCAGCGGCATCGTTAGCGGCGACACGTTCAGCCCAGACCGCACGAAGGCGGGGTCGTAGGCAAACGTGGCCAGGGCCCGGGTGGCGTCCCAGCGCACGGCGCCGACCAGCTGCCCCCACAAGCGAACTAAAGCGAGGTCTACCATTCAGCGGGGGGCGGCGTAGGTGGCGTATCAGCTGTGGGAGGGTACGCGTTGCGACGCTGCTTTTTAGCCAGGCGGGCCAGGGTCAGCGGGCTAATTTCGGCTTTGGTCACCAAGGCATTCAGCAACTCCAGTTGCTCCAGCGTGCGCAGCAGCTGCACAAAGGTGAGCAGCGAGGTGGGCCGGCCGTGCTCAATCTGGCTCAGCGTGGCCCGGTCAATGCCGGCCGCGTCGGCTACGGCTTGCTGGGACTGATTGCGGTTGAGGCGCACCTGCCGCAGGCTGCTGCCCAGCTCGCGCAGGATGGCTAAATCAGAAAGAGTGTACCAGTCCATGTTGTACAGGCGCAACAAATATGACCAAATATACGGTATTTGTTGCGCCTGTACAACAACCCGTATTGTTCATTACCTGAGCTGGAGCAAGCGGAGCACAGTCATTGCACTAGCGCTTCAAAAAGTTGTTTTCTCATCAGGGCATCGGATTAAGTCCGATGAGTATCCAAGTCGAGGCAAATCTTGACAACTGTAAGGGCTTGAGTCGTTCAGGAACGTTCCAGGGGAAGCTTTAAATCGTAAGCGCACCCATTTTATTCTTCCTGTGCCCCCTTATTGATGAGGGGCAGCAGTCCATAAAGGCTTTGCCTTGGGAGTGGCGCCAGCCCTCTTTCGCTCGCGTAATTTTCTAAGAATAAGGCAAAAGGATGCGCCTGCTGCATAATAAGCTTCTCGGCCTCAGCGTCATTTTCCGCCACGCTGAGGTCGGGATGCAAATAGCTGTAGTATTCTTCCAGAACATCTTCGAAGACAAGCTGCTGGTCCAGGGCTTGGGGTACGACGGCGACGCTGTCGAGGGCCACCGTTGGCAGGGGCGGCAGGGCTGGCGTCGGGTCTACCCGTTGCGCCCAGCCCGCCGGCGCGGCGAGGGCCAGCAGGAGCGCGCACAGCGCCCCCCGCCAGGACGAAAACCCGGGACTGCTAGGGGGCACAGCACACGGCCATTCAAGCGTCGTTTCATGGTAGAAAAAGGCATGGGCATCCAAGCGTCAGAATCGTCCCCGCTGCTGCTCGCGTGGCGGATGGGTGGCAAGGCTCCGCCGGACCCCAGGAGCGGCGCAGGCTACTTCAGCAGCTTGGACTTCTGCGCGTCGTACTCGGCCTTGGTGAGCACTTTCTGGTCATAGAGTTTTTTAAGTTTGAGCAGCTCATCCGCCGTGCTCAGGGGCGGGCTGGCGCTGGCCGGGCCCGCCGCAGCGGAAACGGCCGCACGCCGGGTGTTGGCGGTGATGATTTCGCCCGCGCTTTCGGCCGCGTCGAGGTCCACGCAGCCGTTGAGCGTGTTGGCCTTAACGACGGCTACGGGTTTGTTGCCGTAGTTTTTAGACTGCTGAAACCGCAGGTCCTTGACCCGCACGGTCAGGTTGCTCATCTGGGAGCTGAAGTTGATTTGCTGGCTGCCCGTGAACACGTTGGCCGGCACATACACGTACTGAAACTCGCCCGTGGCCAGCGTGCCGCGGCCCAGGCGCAGCGTGTCGCCGATGTGCACCACGGTGCCGGCGGTGGTTTTGAATTCGGGGACGGACTTGCCCACAATCTGGGCTTGTACGGGGCTGGTGAACAGGCTGCCGGTCAGCAGCAAAAGAGGGGCTGGCCGAAGGATGGAAAAGAAGGTCATCTGAGAAGAAGAGGCTGGTAAAGCAGCTGAAAGGGGGGCGAGGAAGGGGGGTAGGGTCCAGCCGGCTGACCACGCGGGTGATTAGGCGACGCCCGGCACGCCGCGGGCACGGTCCAGCGCCTCCACCCGCGCGAGGAGGGCGGCGCGGGCCTGTGCCGGGTCCGTGCCGTCGGCCTCGCGCGGGTAGAGGACCTCCGCCGAGTAGAACGTTAGGACCTGGGCGTGGTGCCGGGCCGCCGCCGTGACCAGCTGGTAGACCGCGGGGCCGCCGGCCTGCGGGTTGGCTTCGAGTTCGGCCAGGGCGCGAAGGACTTCTTCCGGGCAGTTCATCGGCCGCCGGGTAAAATAGTACTTGCGCGGCCTGTGCCCCGCCCGGGCGAGGGCGGCGTCTTGCTGGGAGTGCAGGTGTTGCGCCACGCGGGCCAGGTCTTGCGCGTCGAGCGAGACGGTTTCCGGCCCCACCCATAGGTCGGGTTGCAGCGTCCGCAACGCGTTGGCCCCTGTTCCGGGCGGGAACCTTCCCCCCACCTTATCCCGGACGGAGCGCTCGGCCTGGGCGAGCTGTGCGAATGTTGCTTGCGCGAAGGGAATACACTGGGCGGCGGGTGCTGACAGGGGTGGGGAGGTGGATTTCATAGAGAAGGTAGATTTTTGACCTACATGCGCCAATAGGGGGACCGCTGGCCGGGGTGAAAGAGGAGGTGGTTTTGGAGGCGTTCGGCCAGCACCGGCGGCGGTTAGGCGGGGCGCGGGAGCCGACCGGCGCTGGTGGACTTCGCGTAAGTTCAATACCTTGCCGCCATAAGAAGGCCTGAAGGGGCGCTTTTTTCCTTCTCGCAGGCGGGTTTGGCCGGCTCTGGTTTTTTGAACTCCTGTAAAAAGACCTTATGGGGCGTTTTCTGTCTGGGGCTGCGCGAAGGAGGGCGAGGCCGTGTCCACCCGGGACCGGCAAGCCCCGCATTTGTCGCTGTCCGGTACATTCTCCAGAACCGGGTTAAAGGCCAGAAAGGGAACGTCCTCGCCGCACCGGGGGAGAAAATCGCCTGCTTCGACATAGCAGTAAGGCACGGTGAACAGACCCACGGCGTGCCACCCGGTCGATTGAGCAGGCACGGGGGGAAAGAACCGGTGGTACGCACGCAAGTCCGGTCCGGTCCGCACCAGCCGCCGGGAGGGCCGCAGGTGCTGGAGCGCGTGAAGGGCTCCCTGCTGGATTTGGGTCAGCAGCGAGCGCAGAGCTACGGGGGTAGGCGTCGGCCCGGCGTCAAGCTCGGCCACCAGCGGCTGCAGGAGCCGGCGCAGGTCCGCGAGCGGCTCCCGCTCCTGGGGCAGCTTTACGTCCTGGAAGATGTCGGGAAACCCACCCATGGGAATGTCGGCATTGTCGGGGGCCAGCACCCACGCCAAGTTGACGCCACCTTCCTGGTAGTAAGCGAGTACGGCCGCCAGGGTTGTGGCTTTGCCCGCGCCATTTTTTTCCAACTGGGCGAGCGTGTCGGGGGACACCCCGGTCATGTGGGCCACATGCGCCCGGGACTTTTCGGGTGAGAAAAGCGCTTTCTGCCCCAGCGCCAAGCGGAGTTGAGTGAGACGCTCACCAAGTAGAACGGATGACATAGAACAGGGTCGAGAAAAGCAGGCACGGATAAGGCACCCGCAAAGTACTAAATAATTCGCTTTGGATACGTATGTTATACCAATAGGTCGCGCGGCGGGAGTGAGTTTGCCGCCGTGAAAAATCCAGCCAGCGTCGAGGCTTTCGGCTTGCATTTAAGGACGTTGCGCGAAACGCGGGGGTGGAGCCAACAGGCGCTGGCGGACTACGCGGACGTGGCCAAGCTCACCGTGCAGCGCATCGAGCATGCCAAGGGGGCCCCCACGCTCGACGTGCTGGTTTCGCTGGCGCGGGCGCTGCAGCTGCCGCTGCGGGAATTGGTGGACTTTGCCGAAGCGACCGTCGCGTAGCCACAGGGCGCGCATCATCCTGAAGTTAGCCTGTTCGTAGGCCTGGCGCAACACCATGTGAGTAAAGAATGGAAGACGGCGGGGTAAGGAGTGATTGCCGCAGGCAGACAAATAGGTACTAGAAAGTGTAAGGAGTGCAGCGGTGCTGTCTATCCCCGACTACGGTTTGCCCAGGGCGTTATCCGCTTGCAGTTGCGCGCGCTGTTTAGCCTGCTGCACCAGCAGCAGCGGCTTGCTGTACACTTCCAGCCAGCACTGGATTGGAGTAGTCAGCTTTTCGGAATACATCACCCGCACCCGTTCCCCTTCCCAGTCCAACCCGCTCATTTGGTCGTTGCGGTCTTTGCCGGGGCCGAACAGGAAGCGGGCTTCTTCGCGCATGGCCGTGCGGTTGGCCCCAAGGCCCGTGGTAACGGCCCGGAACATAGCAAACTGGCCGTCCTGGAACTGGTAGTAAGTGGCAAAATCCTTGGCGTGCTTGCCAAACCAGCCGCGTTCCCGGCCCGCGGGCATCTGGTAGACCCGAATGCCCCGCTCATCTTCCTTGGTGATGAGGACGAGCCCGGGGAAATTGCTGAGCGGCTCGCCGAAGGTGTGGCCCTGCATCCCGTTAAGGGAATCGGCCGCGGTCCCCGTCGTGCGGCCGGTGGAGCCCGACGTGGACGTGGTCGCCACGGCATCGGCCGTACCGGTGTCAGAAGTGGACGGGGAACAGCCACCGAACAGCAACGTGCTGACGAGTACGGTGGCGGGAAGCAAGAACCGGTGATAGAGCAGACGGGGCATAAGGAGGGGCCGTAACAAGGATAGAAGAACCATCGGAAGTTGTGTCAGCAAACATACTATAGTATGTTTAAATAACAGTGTTTATTATGATAGGTAACTTATATTAAATCAGCACCGCACATTTCGGCTTTTCCGACCCGTGTGCTTATGGTGGCTGACGCTGACCCGCGACTTAAACAGATTGCTCAAAAGCTCAAGCAGCTGCGGCTGGCCAAAGGCTACTCCTCCTACGAAGCCTTCGCGTTCGACCACGACCTGCCCCGCGTCGGCTACGGTCGCCACGAACAAGGCAGCAACCTCACGCTGAAAAGCCTGTTGCGGCTCTTGGACATCCACCAGGTCAGCCTGGCGGACTTTTTTGCCGAAGCGCCGGAGCGCTGAGACGACGGGCCTGCTTTTCGCGAAGCAGCCGCACCGGCTTCGCAGGGATGTGGAACGAGGCGGGGGCAAACAGCCCGAAAACCCCTCGAAGCAACCAGTCGTAAGCCGGGCCACTTACAGCCGATAGTAATGCCCTGGTCGCCTTGCATTGCCGGCAGGGGAGTAGGCGCTGCGGAATGCTGTCCCGGCATCTCCGGGTAATCGTCCGGTCAACAAACTACCTGCGGGGTTTCGTGTTCAGGAACGGACACGGTCCAGCTGCTCCACCAAGCAGATACGCCTGCTTGGGGTGTTCCAGCGCCACCGGGCGGGTTTAGGCTGTGCTGGCAGGCGCGATGAGACGCGGTGCACGATACGGCGATAGTCGGCCTGCGAAGTGCGACCGGGCCCGCTGCCGCAGGGTGCCCTGCAAGGTATAGTGGCGGCGTTGGTGCTCGACCACGGCCGAAAAGACCGTGTGCAGGTGCTCAAAAGCCCTTCCGGACAATCCGGTCACGGCTTGCAGCTGGCCCTGGCGGGCGCGGATAGCAGCGTATTTCATCAAGCAAAGGTCAGCGTAACCTACTAGTCGGTATAAGCTCTGTTGAATACGCCTTCGTGCGACATTACTTTAGCTTGGAGCGCGTACCAATCGTAAGAGCCTGTCGCATCCTGCACGAATAAGTCAATATCGTTGCCGTAAGGCTTTTCGACCGGCCAAGATGTTTTGTACACTTCCACTTTGAATGGGGCCACCTCGTGGGAAAACCTTACTAAATCAAGTACGAAGAGGTCCGTCATCCCTAATTCAGAGAAACTCAACTCGTAATCAAATACTTCAGAGAGGTGATGGAAGGCGCGCTGGGAAAAATAGCTGGTGTAATCGCAGATGCTCATTGACATTGGCCTGTTAGGGGTCCTCTCAGAAAACGGAAAATATAGCACGCTAAGGAATCCGGCCGGACTATTGGCGTGGTTAAATGGGTGGTCCTTCTGTTACTTGGTTACAGAAGGGCCGGAACTAGCTGGCTAACGTCCGTTACCTTTGGGGGACTATCCCGCTGCTATGCTGCCGTTGCGCCTGCTATTTCGTTCGTTCGCCTTCCTGCTCGGGCTGCTCTACCTGGGCGGCGTGTGCGAGCTGGACGCGGCCGAGTGCCGGCAGAACTACGCTCAGGAAACCCATGAGCACGTCGTGGCCCGTACCAGCGTGGACGTATCGGCCCCGGCCGCGCAACCCGACGAGGTACCGGATGCCCTGCCGGCGCGGTGGGTGGCGCCCACCTCCCGCCCGGCGTTTCGGCCCTTCGCCGGCTCGCCGGCCTCCTGGCCCTGGGTGGCCAACCCGCCGCCCCCGGTGCGCCGGCTCTACCTGCGCTACGCCGTGCTGCAAGTCTGATTTTCGGGTCTACACTCCGCCTTGGCGGCTCTTTTGTGAGGGCCGCCTGTCCGTGTTTGCCCGTTTTTCAGCCTTACCGGCGCGCTGCGCTCCCCTCCATGAAAGTTTTGTTTTTACTACTGGCACTGCTAATCAGTGCCGGCGCGGCCGTGGCCCAAAGCCCGCTGCGGGTGCTCGTGCGCGACGAGCGCACCAAAACCGCTTTGCCCGGCGTGACCGTGGCCATTCCTTCCCTGAGCCTCGGCGCGGCAACCGATGCCGACGGCCGGGCCACGCTGCCCGACGTGCCAGCGGGTACTTATCAGGTGCAGTTTTCCAGCATCGGCTACGCGGCCCGCACCCTGCCCTTCACCCTGCCCCAAGCCGGCGACGCGCCCGCCCTGGTCGAGCTGGAGCCAAGCAGCTTGGAATTGCAGGGCGTGGTGGTCGAGGCCACCCGCACCGGCTCGCGCATCGAGGACGTGCCGGTACGCATCGAGGTGCTGGGGCCGGAAGAGCTGGCCGAAAAAGGCAGTATGAAGCCGGCCAACATCGCCATGCTGCTTACGGAGGCCTCGGGCATTCAGCCCCAATTCACCTCCGCCAATTCCGGCAGCGTGGCCTTCCGCATTCAGGGCCTGGACGGGCGCTACACGCAGCTGCTGCGCGACGGCTTCCCCCTCTACGGCGGCTTTTCGCAGGGCCTGAGCCTGGTGCAGATTCCGCCCCTGGACCTGCGGCAAGTGGAAATCATCAAGGGCGCGTCCTCGGCCCTCTACGGCGGGGATGCCATCGCGGGCCTGGTGAACCTGGTGAGCAAAACGCCCACCGAAACGCCCGAGCTGAACGTGTTGCTCAACCAAACCCACAAAGGGGGCCGCGACCTGACCGCCTTCTACACCGGCCGCACCGGCAAGCTGGGCCTCACGCTGCTGGCCACCCAAAACACGCAGCAGGCCCGCGACGTGAGCGGCGACCACTTTACCGACCTGCCGCAGGTGCAGGCCACGACGGTCAATCCGCGCCTGTTCTACTACGTCTCCGACTCCACCACCCTGTACGCCGGGCTGAACGCCACCGTGGAAACCCGCGCCGGGGGCTACCTGCCAGCCCTGGACAACCCGGCCACGGCCGGCTACACCGAACGCAACCGCTCGGACCGCTACAGCACGCAGCTCCGGTTGGATACCCACTTGGGCGGGAAGCGGGTGCTGACCGTGAAAAACAGCGTCAGCAGCTTCACCCGCCGCCTTGAGGCAGGCCGCAGCTACTTTGCCGGCCGGCAGCTCTCGACCTACTCCGAAGCCGCGCTGCTGGTGCCCCTCGGCGCGCACCGGGCCGTGTTCGGCGGCAACGTACTGACGGACGACTTCCGCGAAACGGCAGCCGTGGCCGCTTCGGGTGCCCGCGACTACCAGTACCAGACCTACGGGCTGTTCGCGCAGGACGATTGGCGGGTACTGGAAAACCTGACCTTGCAAGCGGGCCTGCGCACGGATTATCAGCGCCCGTATGGCCTGTTCGTGCTCCCCCGCTTCTCGGCCCTCTACAAAGTCGGCGAGCACGTCAGCCTGCGGGCCGGGGGCGGCTTCGGCTACAAAGCGCCCACCATCTTCAGCAGCACCACCGAACAGCAAGCCTATGTGAACGTGTTGCCCCTCGACGGGACCAAGCTGCAAGCCGAAGCCTCGCGGGGGCTGAACGCCGACGTGACCGTGCGCGGCCGGGTGGATGAGTTGAATATTTCGCTCAACCAGGCCGTTTTCTACACCCGCCTGGACCACACGTTGATACCCGACCCCGCGCAGCTCGCGCTCGGCGTGACCGATTTCCGCAACGCGGCCGCGCCCATCACGGCGCGGGGCTTTGAAACCAACCTGCGCCTGGGCGTGGAAGGGCTGCAATTCTTCACGGCCTATACCTTCACCGACACCAAACAGACCTACGACCTCGGCCAGCCGGCCGAATTGCCGTTTGTCTCGCGGCACCGCCTGGTACTGACCACCGTGTACGAGGCCGAAAAGAGCTTCCGCCTGGGCCTGGAAGGCACTTACAACGGCCCGCAGTACCTGGGCGACGGGGCCCGGCAGGGGCGCGGGTTCTGGCTGCTGGGGGTGCTGGGCGAAAAAATCTTTGCCCCGCACTTTTCGGTGGTGCTCAACGTGGAAAACTTCCTCGACGTGCGCCAAACCCGGTTTGAACCGGTGGTTCTCGGCACCCCGGCCGCACCCGCGTTCCGACCGCTGTACGCCCCGCTCGACGGCATCGTGGGCAACGTGGCGCTGAAAATCACGCTCTGATGGGGCGGTTTTCCTACCTCACCCGCGCCGTGTGGCTGCTCTCGCTTATCAGCCTCTTTACCGACCTGGCCAGCGAGATGCTGTACCCCATCATGCCGCTCTACCTGCAAAGCATCGGCTTTTCGGTGGTGTTCATTGGGCTGCTCGAAGGCGTGGCCGAAGCCGTGGCCGGCCTGAGTAAAGGCTATTTTGGGCAGTGGAGCGACCGACTGGGGCAGCGGGTGCCCTTCGTGCGGTGGGGCTACGGCCTGAGTGCGCTTAGCAAGCCAATGCTGGCGGTACTGGCTACCCCGGTGTGGGTGCTGCTGGCCCGCACCGTGGACCGGCTGGGCAAAGGCCTACGCACCGGGGCGCGGGACGCGCTGCTTTCGGACGAGACAACGCCGGCCAACAAAGGAAAGATGTTCGGCTTTCACCGCTCGGTGGACACGCTCGGGGCCGTGCTCGGCCCCACGGCCGCGCTGCTCTGGCTGGCGGCCCGTCCCGGCCAGTTCCGGCCCTTGTTCCTGTGGGCCTTCGTGCCGGGGGTGCTGGCCGTGGCCATTACCCTGCTGCTGCGGGAGCGGCCCGCCATGCCCTCGCCCCGGCCGGTGCGCCCGTTTTGGGCCTCCTTCGGCTACTGGCGCGTGGCTCCGCCCGCCTACCGGCGCGTGGTGGGGGCGCTGCTGGTCTTTGCCCTGTTCAACAGCTCCGATGCGTTCCTGCTGCTGCTGGCGCGGCAGCGGGGCGTATCCGATACGGGCGTTATCGGGCTCTACATTCTCTATAACGCGGTGTACGTGCTCAGCGCCTGGCCCCTGGGGCACCTGGCCGACCGGCTGGGGCCGCGCCGGCTGCTGGTGGGCGGGCTGCTGGCGTTCGCGGCCGTGTACGGCGGCGTGGCCCTGGCGCATTCCGGGTGGGCGTTTGCGGCCCTGTTCGCGCTCTACGGCCTGTACGCGGCCAGCACGGAAGGCGTGGCCAAAGCCTGGGTAAGCAACTTGTGTGCGAAGTCGGATGCCGGCGCGGCCCTGGGCACCTTCGGCGGGCTGGGGAGCCTGGCGGCGTTGGTGGCCAGCGTGAGCGCGGGTGCGCTGTGGCAAATGGCCGGGCCGGGCTGGGCATTCGCCCTGGCGGCCGGGGCCGCGCTGAGCGTGGCGGCATACTTGGCGCTGGCCCGCCTGCCAGAACGGTCGTCTCGCAACGTGGTGACCAGATAACAGGAGGCCAGATTCCTTAACGTGCTATATCTTCCGTGTTCTGAGAGGACCCCTGTTACGCAAGAATCTCCACAGTATATCGGTTATCATAAACCAGCCTTAGGAAACCGAACGGGCAATCTTGCGCATAGCCGCCGGCGAATCCCCAAACTTGCACAGGGCCTCGCAGTGCTGGCGCAGCTCCGAAAACAGGATGTAATGAATGGTCGCCCCGGCGGCCCGAATGGCCGGCCGCGACAGCTGCGCCTGTACCTCCTTTTCGCGGGCATCGGGCACCACCAGGTACAGCGCCGTCTCGTGCTCCGGCATGGAGAAAGCCAAATCCGTCAGGCGCAGAATGCCGCTGTAGATGCTGGTGCTTTTCTCCACTTCAAAGGCGGCCACCACCCGGCTGGTGCCGGGCGCGAACCACACGATGTCAATCAGGCGGATGGTGCTGGCCACCTCGGCGGGCACGGGCAGCTCGGGGTGCTGGTCGAGGCAGAGAAAGGAGAGCTTCTGGCCCTGACAGAGGCGGTTGCGGTCGTTGATGGCCGTGGTTACGTCGCAGCCCAGCGCCTTGCCCACGCGCAGCAGGTGGTACTGCATCTCGGTGTGCTGGTTTTCTTCCTGCGCTTCGCTCTGCACCTCTTTGTGGCGCTTTTGGGCCTGCTGCTGGTACTTGTCGCGGTCCTCGTTGGTGGCAAACTGCTGGTCGCCAGCAATCAACTTTTTCACCCCTACGTCGAAGAGCAGGCCGCTCAACGCCCCGTAGTCTAGGCTCAGGTGCTGGCGGTGTTCCTGGTTTAGGTCACGCAGCCGGGCGCGCATGCGCAGGTACTCGGACCAGGAACCGAGCTTTATTTTCTCCCCAAACAGCGCGTTGAAGCCGTTGACGATGGCCGTGTTGCATGGCGGCATCAGCGTGGGGTGCAGGAAGTAGAGGATGCTGGCCACGGCCGGCCCCAGGCCCTTGATTTTGCGGCGGTCCAGGATGTCAATCTCGCGTAGCAGCTGCTGCTCGGTCGTAGCCGCCAGGCAGCTTTCCAGAAATTGACCGAAGGCGCGCTTGTTGTCCTCGTGCTCGTAGATATCCGGGATACGCAGCTTGGGCTTCCAGTAGAAGGGGTGGGCCGCGCCCTGAAACACCTGCTTCTGCTCGCTGATGACGCTGAGCACAAATTCGAGTGAGGTGCCCTTGAAATCATTGCCGAAGCTGCCCGCCTTGATGTCTTTAACCACCTGCTGCACCCCGCGTCGGATGGAGCGAAAGGCCTTCAGCCGGTCCTCGTTGTTAATGAACCAGGTGTTGTAAACGGACTCGGAGTCGGCTTTGTAGGACTGGATGAGGGGTAGAAGCGCGGCAGACATAAAAAGGCGTAGGACCAATAAAGCAGCTAAGTTGCACAGAACGCGCGCCCCAATCACTATGCCGCCGGCGGGGGTTGATGCCTTGCCCGCCCGGGCCGGCTACATCCGGTGGCCCGGCATCGGCATGCCGGGCATTTCGCCCATGGCTTCCCCCGGCCGCATGGACAAGTCGCCGTATCGGGCGGCCAGGTAACACCCCGCGGCCAGCATGAGCAGCGTGAGGAGGGTAACGGTGGCCTTACGCAGCCCCGACACGTGGACTCCCCCGCTCATGTCCATGCCCGCCATCGGCATGGCCGCCACAGCGTGACTCGCGGACGCAGATACCTGGATAGCAGCCGGCGCTGGGGACGGCATGCCCGCCATGCTGTGCCCGGCGTGCGCCGATGCGCTGCCCTCTTCCTGCGGGGCCCCGCCTTTGCCCAGGGCCCGCTCGGTGCCCATGCCGTGCTTGAGCTTGTTCTTCACCAGCCAGTAGTTCACGGGGTAGGCCACGGCCACGCCCACCAGCGTGGCGGCCGACATGGAGGCCCAGAACCAGGGCGAGGTCGCCTCCATGGCGCGCATGTCCCGCGTCATCAGAATCACCATAACAGGCAGCATGCCGGCCATCATGGCGTTCATCGACATCCACTCCGGCAGAAATGAGTCGCGCACAGCCTGGCCGTAGCTCGTGCCCATCATGTCCTTCATAAACAGGGCCTGAAAAATGAATAGCCCGAACGCAAAGCCGGCGGCGTACTCAATCCAGATGTCCACGCCCATGCTCAGGCCTAAGTAGGCCGTGATAACCGCCGCTACGATGATGCCCGTCGCGTCGCCGGCCGCACAGTGAATGGTGGAGCCCACCGCCTGCTTCCACAGCGGGGCGATGAAGGCTTCGTGAGTCCCCGGGGAGGGCTCCCGGCAGGAAAACCAGTAGATGAGCAGGCCCACCGGGCCGGTGTAAAGCGTAACCAGCACCCAGCCCCACTTCATCACCTTCATTTCCGGGGTGCGGGTAAACAGGTCCCAGGCCACGTAGGCCACCGAAAGCGCGGTGAGGGCAAACCAGAGCCACAGCACGAAATCGGGCAGCAGCGGGGCAGGAGCAGGCATGTCATTCATAGCAGGGCAGTATGGAGAAAAAAAGAGCAGGCCAGGGGTAAGGAAGTTTTTCTCAGACAGCCGGCAGGCGCAGCTTGGCTTCCATTGCGGCCGTCACCGAATCGGCATACACCCCGTAGGCGTTGACTAATACCCCGCGCAGGTCGAGCCCCGTAGCGGTGATGGCATAGAGAATGGACTGGTCGGCTGGGTCGGTATCGCCCTCAAACCGGAAAAGGGAATCGACCTGGAACCCCTCCGGCGGCAGCTTCAGGTCATAGGCCGCGCAGTACAGGCAGTCAGGACGCAGATTAAAATCTGCGGTGTAGCCTTGGCCACGCAGGGCTTGCAGGGCCTCGGTTAGGGTGTCGTAGGATTCCATAAGCGGTAAGCAAGCGGGTGAATTGGAATGAACAGTTGCATTTCCTTAATAACGAACCCCGGGCAGCACCACGCCCAGTTGCAGGCACTCGGCGTAGTCCAGAACCATGTGCAGCAGGAAGCCCACGGCCCACACCCGCGTCACGGCCGGAAACAGCAGGAAAGCGTAGATGCCCATGGCCCAGTAGGTGTGCAGCGGGTGGAAGTTGATGCTGCAGCGGGTGGCATCAAACATGGGCGTGGCCCACAAGTGGTCGAGGTCGAGCAGCAGCGCCGCCGCCAGGATGAGCCAGGCCCGGCGCCAATGCGGCCGGTAAAAAAGCAGGGCCACCACGCCGGGCACCAGCAGGTGGAGAAAAGCATGCACCATAGGCAGGAGACGAGGGGAGTTAAAATCAAAAGAGCGGCCCCAGGGGAGCCGCTCTTGTAATCGTAAGCGCAGAGTGGCCTAATATTTTTTATTGGCCAGCAGGAAATCCTGCAGCATCTTGATTTCCATTTTTTGGTCGGCAATAATTTGCTCAGCCAAGGCCTTGGTCGTGTTCTCCCGCCCGTATTTGAGCAAGGCATCGGAGTTTTCCACGGCCGCCTGGTGGTGGTCAATCATGAGCTGGGCAAAGTCAAAGTCCGGGTCGCCGGTCAGCGGGCGCAAGTCCACGGCCTTCATCATCTGCATCATGTTCATCATTTGCAGTGCGTTGAACGCCGGCACCGCCGGCGCATGAGCCGGGTGGGAAGTCAGGAAGGCATTGAACTGGGCGATTTCGGCCTGCTGCTTGGTGATAATGGACTGGGCCATGGCTTTCATCTCGGCACTTTTGCCGCTTTTCAGCTCCTCCTGGCTGTTTTTGATGGCTATCTGGTGGTGCATAATCATCATGGAGGAGTAGTCGTTGTCGGGGTCGCCGGTTTTGGGCATGGCCTCCATCATGGCCATGCCTTCGTGCATGTTGCGCATGTACACGCTCTCGTCGTGGGCGATGAGTTTGATGCCATCCGCTTCGTCTTTGTTACACGAAGTCAGGGCACCGAACGCGAGAAGGGAGGCGAGCAGGGGAAGGCGAAGGGAACGTAGCATACTTCGGGGATGAGGTTAGTGAGGGAAGCAACAAAAAGTGTTACCCTGACTAAACGGCAGAAATACTCCCCGGTTTGTTCACGATTCGGCCTGAAACGTTGTAAGATTTCCAGCCTGGGACCTTTAGGAGATGTTTTCCAAACTCAGGCGCCCGGCGCTGCCCGGCCCCAGGGCCTGGAAGTCCGAGGGCGACATGCCCGTCACCTGCCGGAACTGGTTGGTCAGGTGGGCCGCGCTGCTGTAGCCCAGCAGGCGGGCTACTTCGGTCACCTTGGCGTCCTGGTAGCTGAGCAGCTCCTTGGCCCGCTCCACTTTCTGGCGGATGATGTATTTTTCCAGCGTCAGGCCCTCGCGCAGCGAGAACTGGTGCGAGAGGTAGGCGTAGGGACGGCCCAACTGCTCGCTGATAAAATGCGAGTAGGTCTGCACCGGCTGCTGCGTAGCCGGGGTGTAGTGAATGAGCTCTACCACCAGGGCCTTCACCTGCTCCACCAGCTGGTCGCGCGGGTCGTCGACGAGCGAGAAGCCGAACGTCAGCAGGGCGGCCTCCACCGCCGGCACGTCCACCGGGCTGCCGTCGGCCATGCGCACGTTGGCGGCGCCCAGGGCCACGTTGTCCACCACCAGCCCGGCCTTTTCCAGCTCGCGCTGCACCACCCGCAGGCAGCGGGGGCACACCATGTTGCGAATGGAGAGGCGGGTAGCGCCGGCCGCGGGGGCCGGCAAAACCGAGGTAGCGGACTGCAGCATCACTTTTATTTAACGACCAGGCTGCCCCGCAGCATGTGCATGCCGCAGGTGAACTCAAAGGTACCGGCTTGCTTGGGCAAAAACTCAATGGCCGTGGTTTTAAACGGGGCCAAATCGCGGCGGATGTTGAAATCGGGCAGCAGCAGCTCCTCCGAGCAGGTGCCTTCCTCATCGCGGTAGAAATTCAGCTGCACCGGCTTGCCGCGCTCCACCTCAATGACGTTGGGTGAGTAGCCGCCCTTGACCATGATGTCGACCTGCTGCACGCCGGCCGATGAGGAAACGGCGGCCGCCACCCGGTGCGGAGCCATGAAGAAAAACCAGCCGACAAAGGCCAGCAGGCCTACCCCCACCAGGGTCACAATTATCTGAGAAGTATCCATGAGAACAAGTACAAAAGGGGATGAACGAGCCCGGCCTTATGCCTTGCTCTTATAGCCGCGCAGGCGCAGCGAGTTGGTGAGCACCGACACCGAGCTCAGGGCCATGGCTCCGGCCGCCAGCATGGGCGAGAGCAGCCAGCCGGTGAACGGGTACAGCAGCCCGGCCGCAATGGGAATGCCGAGCGTGTTGTAAATGAAGGCAAAAAACAGGTTTTGCTTGATGGTGCGCATGGTCTGGCGCGAGAGGTCGATGGCTGTGACCACGCCCTGCAAATCCGAGCGCATGAGCGTGATGCCGGCCGCTTCCATGGCCACGTCGGTGCCGCCGCCCATGGCCAAGCCGATGTCGGCCTGCGCCAGGGCCGGCGCGTCGTTGATGCCGTCGCCCACCATGGCCACCACGCGGCCCTCCGCCTGCAGCTCCTTCACCTTGCTGGCCTTATCGGCCGGTAGGACCTCGGCGAAGAAGCGTTTGATGCCCACCTGCTCGGCTACCTTGGCGGCCGTCTGCTGGTTGTCGCCGGTCATCATCACCACCTCAATGCCATCTGCCTGCAGGGCCTGAATGGCCGCCAGGCTGGACTCCCGCACCGTGTCGGCCACGCCAATCAGAGCGGCCACGTGCCCACCGATGGCGGCGTAGAGCACTGTTTTAGCCTGGCTTAGCAGCTGGGCCGCGGCCTGTTCGGTGTCGGTGGAGAGCACTACATTATTCTCGCTGAGCAGGCGGCGGTTGCCGAGTAGAATAAGTTGCCCGTCGACGGTAGCGCCGGCACCCCGGCCTTCGTAGGCCTGAAACGCGGTGGCCGTTAGCGACGCACTATTCTGCGCGTCGGCGTAGCGCACCACGGCCTCAGCCAAGGGGTGCTCGCTCTGCCGCTCCACAGCCGCCAGCAGGGGCAGTAGGTGCGCCGCGGTGTCGCCGTTGGTCGGCACGAAGTCTGTCACGGCGGGCTCGCCACGGGTAATGGTACCGGTTTTATCCAGCAGGACGGTGGTTACCTTCTCGGCTTTTTCCAGGGCCTCGGCATTGCGAATCAGCACGCCGTGCTCGGCCCCCTTGCCGGTGCCCACCATGATGGCCGTGGGCGTGGCCAGGCCCAACGCACAGGGGCAGGCAATGATGAGCACGGCCACGAAATTGACCAAGGCCAGCGGCACGCGGCTGGCCTCGGGCGCAAAGTCAAACCAGACCACGAACGTGGCAATGGCAATCATGATGACCACGGGCACGAACACGGCGCTGACTTTATCAGCCAGCTGCTGAATGGGGGCGCGGCTGCCCTGCGCCTCCTCGACCAGCTTCACAATCTGGGCCAGCATGGTTTCGGCGCCGACTTTGCTCACGCGAAAGCGGAAGGAGCCCGTTTTATTAAGGGTAGCCCCAAACACGTTGTCGCCCTCTTTCTTTTCCACCGGCAGGCTCTCGCCCGTGAGCATGCTCTCGTCCACGGCAGAGCTGCCGGTGAGAATCAGGCCGTCGGTGGCCACTTTCTCGCCGGGGCGCACCACCACTTCATCGCCCACCAGCACCTGCTCGATGGGCACGTCAATCTCCTGGCCGTTGCGCACCACGCGGGCCGTTTTGGCCTGCAACCCCATCAGCGCCTTGATAGCGGCCGAGGTCTTGGACTTGGCCCGGCTTTCCAGCACCTTGCCGAGCAGAATCAGGGCAATGATGGTGGCCGTGGTATCGTAATAGACTTCAGGCATTATTCCGTGCCCCATAAACCAGTCAGGAATCAGCGTCGCGGCCAAGCTATAGAGGAAGGCGGCGCCGGTGCCCACGGCAATGAGCGTATCCATGCTGGCGGTGCGGTGCAAAAAGCCGTTCCAGGCCGACACGTAGAACTCGCGGCCGCTGTAGAGCAGCACGGGCAGCGTAAGGGCCAGCAGCACATAATTCAGCACAGGGGTGGAAATGCGGCTCATCATGGCGGGCCAGAGCATGAGCATGCTCAGCGGCATAATGACCACGGCCAGGACCACGGCCACCTGAAAGCGGCGCTTCAGGCTCTGGTAGGCGGCGGCTTTGCGGGCGTCGAGCTCCTCGTCGGAGGCCAGCACGTTGGCGGCCACGGCCGGGCTGGCCTCGTGCACACCGTAGCCGGCCTGCTCCACGGCAGCTTTCAGACCGGCGCGGTCAATCTGGCCCGGCAGGTATTCGATGGTGGCCTTCTCGCTGGCTAGGTTCACGGTGGCGCTTTTGACGCCGGGTGTGCGGCTCAGGGCTTTCTCCACGAAGTTGGAGCAGGAAGCGCAGGTCATGCCCTCGATATTCAGGGTCGCCGTTTCGGTGCCGGCGGCCGGCGTCGGGGGCGGCCCCACGGGCGCGGCAGGGGCCGGATGGTGATGCTGAGTGGTTTCCATAACAAGTAAGGTACAGTGCGTGCTAGCGGAAAAACCGCTGACGTCTTAACAACACCTTTTAAACTCCTTTCCGTTGGCAATAGATGTGTAGAATTGAGCTTAGCCCTTGCAACATTCGCGGCCTTGGCCAACATTGTGCGGCAGTTGTATATGATTAGGCTGCTGGCCTTGTAAGATTTCCAGAGCGGAAGCGTGGCAATACAAAGGGGTAAGGGCCTGGTGGCCGAGCTACAAGACCGGTTACTGTACTAAAACCTGCATATTCAGCTGCGTTAAGAATAGACAGCGCCAGGGGCCCGCCAGCACTGGATGGACAATTGCGCTGCGGACCTTTCAAACCTTTCGAATAATTTTGTCGTTGATTCGTATCAATGTTCCGACTTAAGACCCATTCCCGACGCACGATGGCGGCCTCCTTACTGGTGGTCTTCCTCAATGTGTTCTTTGGGCAGGTCGTTTGCGCGCTGGCCATGCCGGTCGCGCCAGTCGCCGGACATCAGCACAAGCACCCGGCCGGTACGCCGGTGCACAAGCACGAGTACAAGGCGCCGCATCCCCACGGGAAAGAGCACGGCGCCACCGCCAAGCACCAGCATCACGAGAGCGAAACCCCGGGTTCGCACCAGCACGGCGCTAAAGGGGCCTGCTGCCAGGACGACGCCGCCGCTGTGTGGGCCTCGCTGGCCCATCCGCCGAAAGCCGGCATCGAGAAGATGGCGTTCATGCCAGTCACCTTGCCGCCCGCACCGCTGGCCCTGGTGGCTCGTTTTCAACAATGGGACCGCACGCGGCCCGTGCTGCTGGTGGCTCGCCGGCAGCTCAAACCCAAAATACCCGACATCCGCATTTTCATTCAGTCGCTGACTGTCTGAGTAATCCGACGCGCTAAGGCTCGCGCCGGCACAGCTATGCTGTGTCTGGGGCGGGCCTTTTCGTTTGCTTGTCGCGCCGCCTAAGCCGGCTTATCCTCCCCCTCCATCTTCCGGGTTTACCCTGCTCCGCAATGAAAAATTGTTGCGAACCGGCCGCCGGCCCGCCACCCCGCGGCCCGCCACCCCGCGGCCCGCTCCGCCGCCTGCTCACGGGCCTGCTCTACGCCGTGCTGGCTGCCGCCCTGGGCTTCGTGCTCTGGCAGCAGTGGCAGTCCTGAGGCGGCCACGGGGCGCTCCCATTTTCTTACCCATACCCCATATTATGTTCCGCTTACCCGTTTCGCTGCTGGCTGTGGCCAGTCTGCTTGCCGTGGCCAGCTGCTCATCCGACTCCGCATCGAGCAGCGCCACCAACACCGTGACCACGCCCACCACCGGCCCGGCCGAGGGCACCGCCGACCACGCCAGTGGCCACACCTACGCCTGCCCCATGCACCCCGAGGTGACCAGCACCAAGGAAGGGGAGAAGTGCCCCAAGTGCGGCATGAAGCTCGAACACAACGACCAGGTGGCCAACGGCAAGTCCTACGCCATGAAGTTTGAGCCCGCGCCCATGCAGCTCACCGCCGGCCAACCCTCACAGCTGGTCTTCACACCCCAGGAAGTGGGCAACGAAGCCGCCCCGGTGCCGCTGGCCGTGGTGCACGAGAAGAAAATCCACCTCATCATCGTCAGCAAAGACCTGGGCCAGTTCTACCACGAGCACCCCGAGTACACCGCCCAGGGTAATTACAAGGCGAACTACACCTTCCCCAAGGGCGGCGACTACGTGCTGTTCCAGGACTACACGCCCACGGGCTCGGGCCACCAGCTGGGCCGGCAGCCAATTTCGGTGAAAGGCCCGGCCTACGCGCCCGTCAAGTTTAAGAACGACGACATGCAGTGGGAAAAGGATGGTTACGCGGCCACCCTGGCTCTTGACAAGCCGCTCACCACCGGCCAGCTGCTGGGCATGAAAATCACCATCAGCAAGGACGGGCAGCCGGTAACGGACCTCGACAATTACCTCGGGGCGCTGGGCCACGTGGTGGTCATCAGCGAGGACACGGAGCGCTACCTGCACGTGCATCCTAACGACCAGGCCGACAAGGGGCCCAACATCGGGTTCAACACCAACTTCGAAAAGCCCGGCCTCTACCGGGTATTTCTGCAGTTCAACCACGCCGGCAAGATTCACACCGGCGACTTTACCATCAACGTGAAGGGCCCGGCCGCCAGCTAAGCCTCAGGCAGTTTATCCATTCCTTTTTCCAACTCTCAACCAACCCCAAACCCATGAAAAAGTCCGCTTTTTTCCTCGCCGCCCTCTGCTCGGGCACCCTGCTGCTTGGCAGCTGCAGCAGCGACAAAACCGCTGATACCACGGCCACCACCACCGAAACGACCGCGCCCGATGCCACGACTTCGGGCGACATGGCCGGCATGGACGACTCTAAAATGGCCGAGGGCGGCATGGCCGGCGCCTCGCCCCTGATGGCGTCGATGAACGACATGATGGGCAAGATGGAGGCCATGAAGATGAAGGGCAACACCGACCACGACTTTGCTCACATGATGATGGAGCACCACCAGGGGGCCGTGGCCATGGCCGACATCGAGCTGCGCGACGGCAAGGATGCCACCATGAAGCAGATGGCCGAGAAAATCAAGGCCGACCAGCAGAAGGAGTTGGGCGAACTGGCCCCCATTGCCGAACGCCTGGATTCGGCCCCCAGCAATTACAAGCCCATGGACCCGGCCGACCCCTTCACCAGCAAAATGAAGATGTCGATGGACGGGATGATGCAGAACATGCCCAAGATGGTGGCCGACCCGGACATGAACTTCAACATGATGATGACGGTCCACCACCAGAGCGCCGTGGATATGGCCAAGGCCGAGCTGGCCCACGGCAAGGATACCAAGCTCAAGGCAATAGCCCAGATGATGGTGGACGCCCAGCAGAAGGAAATCGCCGAATTCAAGGCCTGGCACGACAAGAATGCCGACAAAATGTAACCCCGGGAGCCGGCAGCGACACCCGAAAGAGGCCGTTGCCGGCCCCATTATTCCACCCCTCACAGTACCCACAATAACCCTTTTCCCATGAAGCTTTTTGGAATTTCCCTGGCCACTGCGGCCTTCTTCGCCCTCGCCCCCCTGGCCTCGCAGGCCCAGCATTCTCACGCCGATGGCAAGCAGGATGCGCACATGGCCCCCGGCGAAACCCATGCCCACGTGGCGCCGCACGGCGGCGTGGTGCGCTCGGCCAGCCCTTACCACATGGAGCTGGTCCAGAAAGCCGGTGAGCTGCACATTTACCTGCTGGCGGCTAAAATGGTCCCGGTGCCCAATAAGTCCCTCTCGGGCACGGTAATGCTGCAAACCGCTGACAACAAAACCACCACCGTAACCCTGGCAGCCGGTGGCGACGACCACCTGGTGGCCAAGCTGCCGGCCGGCGCGAAAGTGCGCACGGCCATTGTCA
Organism: Hymenobacter sp. IS2118; assembly: GCF_000715495.1. Classification (GTDB taxonomy): domain Bacteria; phylum Bacteroidota; class Bacteroidia; order Cytophagales; family Hymenobacteraceae; genus Hymenobacter. The sequence goes on from NZ_JNLX01000066.1 coordinate 23,056, forward strand.
GCCTGATGGCGGACGGCAAAGCCATCAATACCCGCTTTGACAAACTGGACGCGGCCTCCCCGGGCAGCAAGGCCGTGGGCGCCGCCTACGAGTGCCCCATGAAGTGCGAAGGCAGCGCCAGCGACAAGCCGGGCGCGTGCCCGAAGTGCGGCATGGCCCTCGTGAAAAAGTCGTAGGCGGAGCCTGTTTTCCGGGCGCAGTGCGTCCGGGCCCTCTCCGTCTCGGGCCGTCCGCCGCTGCAACGATGGGCGGCCCCTTGGCGGGCTCTAACCTGACAATATGAAGTATCTGAAAATAACAAGCGGCGCGCGTTTCCTGCTGGTGCTGGCCCTGGTGCTCCTGGGGTTAAGCCCCGAAGCCGCGCGCGCCCAAACCACCATCAGCCTGGACAGCGCCGAAGCCCTGACCCTGCGCCGCCACCCGCGGCTGCGGCAGTCGGACCGCGAAATCGAGGAGCAGCGGGCCCTGAAGCGGGGCTCGTTTGCACCGGCCAACCCGGACTTTCTGTTCTTTGCGCCAACGGGCGAAATGTGGGCACCGGGCGTAGCGCAAACCATCGACCTGCCCAACGTGTACCGCCGGCAGCGCCAGGTGGCGCAGGCCGGCATCACGCTGGCCGAGCGCAACCGCGAGGTGAACCGGGCCGGCGTGCTGCGCGACACTCGTTTGGCCTACTTAAGCCTGCAGTTTGCCGAAGCCCAGGTGCGCCAGCTCACCTACCAGGATAGCCTGTTTCAGGCGTTGCGGGTGGCCACGGAGCGGCTGTTCGCGGCCGGCGAAGTGACCTCCCTGCAGCGCATCAGCACCGATGCCGAAGCCCGGCAGGTGACGGTGCAGCTGCAACAGGCCACCGAAGACCGGCGCGCCGCCCAGCACCGGCTGGGCTTGCTGCTGGGCCAGCCCATGGCTATTCTCACCACCAGCACCGACCTGCGCCGCAGCGGCCCCGAGCTGGCCCAGACGGGCAGCGCGCTGCTGGGCAGCTTGCCCGCCGAAGACAGCAGCGCCCTCGTGCGCAGCCCCACGCTGGCCGCCGCCACTCAGAACGTGGCCCTGAGCCAGTCGGGCATCAGCCTGGTGCGGGCCCGGCGCACGCCGGCCGTCACGGTGGGCTACCAGAACCAGGCTTTTGAGAATTCGGCCATTCGGTACCGCTTTCAGTTCGGCGTGTCGGTGCCCATCTGGTTCTGGACCTACCGCGCCCAGCTGCAGGCGGCCACGGCCCGCAGCCAGGCGGCCGGCTACCAGTTGCAGACCCAGCGGCTGGAGCTGAACACGCAGTACCAGCAGGTGCTGGCCGATACGCGCAAGTTTTCAACTTCGCTCGGCTACTACGAGCAGACCGGCGTGGCGCAGTCGCGGGCCATTATCAGCCAGTCGCAGCGCCTGTTCCGGGCCGGCGAAATCAGCTATTTGGTGTTGATTCAGAGCCTCGACCAGGCCTTTACCATTCAGAATACCTACCTGACCACCATCCGCGACTACCGTCAGGCCCTCATCGAACTTAACTACCTGCGGGGTGCATAACATGAAACAACTCCTGATTTTGCTGCTCGGCCTGCTGCTGAGCGGCCCGGCCTACGCCCACGGGGGCGAGGACCACGGCGACGGCGCCAAAGCGGGCACGGCGGCCGGCGCGACGTCGTTTTCGGTGGCGGCCCTCTCCGAGCAGTTCGAGGTGCTGCTGCGCTACGAGCCGCTGGAAGGCGGCCAACCCGCCGACCTGCGCCTGTTCCTGTCCGATTACGCCACCAACGCCCCCATCAAGGGCGCCAAGCTGACGCTGACTAACCCCGAGGATGCGAATCTGAAGTGGGCGGTGACCGAACAGGAGCCCGGCGTGTACCTGGTGGAAGGACAATTTCCGGCCAACAAAACTTATAGCTTCACGGCCAACATCGTGGCCGGCGAGCAGGCCGATTTGCTCCTGCTCGAAGGCATCAAAGTAGGGGAGAAGCTGCCCGTGGCCGCGACGGCGCCGGCGGTTAGCACTTCGTTTTTCTCCTCTTGGAAAACCATTCTGGCCCTGGTCGGCGCCTTCGCGCTGGGCATTGGTCTCGCGGCATTGCTGATGCGCCGCCGGCGCACTACCGCTCCTGTTTCCACCTCCAGTCCCGCAGTCTATGAAAACCACGCATAAATTCCTCGCGGTGACGGCTGCGGCCGGTTTGGTCCTGACCGTACTGCTGCCGCCCCCGGCCCTGGTGCAAGCCCACGGCGGCGAAGACCACGGTGGCGAGGCCAAAGCCAGCACTGGCGTGGCCCTGACCGATGAGGTGCTGCTGCCTAAGGAAAGCCAGTTCCTCTTTAAGGTGCAGACTAACCTGGCCGCCTTTTCCACTACCTACAGCCGCGCTACGCTCTACGGTACCGTATCGGCCGCGGCCGGCGGCGAGGGCCGCATCGTGGTGCCGCAAAGTGGGCGCATCGTGAGCCTCGCTGCGCAAGTGGGCCAACCGGTGCGCGCCGGCCAGACGCTGGCCGTCATCGAGCAAACCCTTGACGCCACTCAGCAAATCGGCCTCAGCACCGAGCGGGCCAACGCCCAGGCCGAGCTGCGCGCCGCCCAGCAGGACTACGCCCGCCTGCAAAGCATCGCCGACATCGCCGCCCGCAAGGACGTGGTGGCCGCCGAGCTGCGCCTGCGCCAGGCCCGCCAGAACGCCGGCATCCAGAATGGCCAGGCCGGCCAGCGCCGCGTCAGCATCACCTCGCCCGTGAGCGGCACGGTGGACGTGTTTAACCTCGCCGTGGGCCAGCAGGTAAGCCAGGGCGACGAGCTGTTCCGGGTCATCAACCCCGGCAAGCTGCGCGTGGAAGCTCAGGTGTTTGCCCAGGATTTGGCCAAGGTCACGCCCGGCGCCGTTTTCCGCGTGGAGGGCCTGCAGGGCCAGGCCGGCGTGCCGGCCCGACTGGTAGTATTCTCGAACATCGTCAACCCCGTGAACCAGGCCCGGCAGCTGGTGCTGGAGCTGGACGCCCCCGCCGGCAGCGCCTACCGCGCCGGCCAGGCCGTGAACGTGCAGGTGGTGGGCCAGACCGGCGGCGGCACCCCGCAGCTGGTGGTGCCCACCTCGGCCATCACCGACCTCAACGGCAAGCCCGTGGTGTTCGTGCACACGGAGCCCGAGCGGTTCAAGATTCGCTACGTGCAGCCCGGCGCCGTGAACGGCCAGCAGACCGTGCTGGTGCAGGGCCAGGTCAACGAAAACGACCGGGTCGTCACGGCCGGCACCTACCAACTCAAATCCATTTACCTCAACCAATAATTCCCTCAAATGCTACCTCCCATGAAGAATTTTGCTGCTTTTGCCGTCCTGGCCACCGTGCTGGGCCTGACATCGACCACTGCCCGGGCCCAGACCGCCACCGCGTCGTCGGCTGAGGAGACGGCTGTGAAAAACGTGCTGCGCCAGTATCAGCAGGCCATCGAGAAGCTGGACACCACCGGCACCAGCCGCTTGTTTCTGGCCAACTCGCAGGTGTTTGAGTCGGGTGGGGTGGAGGGCACCTACAAACACTACGCGGCCCACCACCTCGGCCCCGAATTGAGCGAGTTTAGCGCCTTCACCTTCAGCGACTACAAGGCCGCGGTGCAGGTGGACGGCCCCTACGCCTTTGCCACCGAAACCTACACCTACACCATTGGGCTGAAGAAAGACCCCAAGGACAAGGAGGCCAAGGCGCCCATCGTGCGCCGCGGGGTAGCCACGTCGGTGCTGCGCAAAAACGCCGCCGGCCAGTGGCAGTTTTTGAGCACGCACTCCTCGGCCCGCGCCCCCCGGCCCAAAAAATAAAGAAGCGCCCCCCGCTGGCGGGCGGAAAACCGGGCACCGTCCCTACTGCCGAGCCGCCGATTCGGTGGCTACCATCCTCTGTTGTTGACCGATGCTTGATAAAATCATTCGCTTTGCCCTGCAAAACCGCCTGCTGATGTTGGCCTTTGCCGTGGGCCTCATCATTGCCGGCACCTACACCGCGGGCCAACTGCCGGTGGACGTGCTGCCCGACCTGGACCGCCCCCGCGTGACCGTGTTTCTGGAAGCGCCCGGCATGGCCCCCGAGGAAGTGGAGGCCCTGGTGACGCTGCCCGTGGAAACGGCCCTGAACGGGGCCACCGGCGTGTCGGCGGTGCGTTCTAACTCGGCCATTGGCCTGGGCATGGTGTTCGTGGAGTTCGACTACGGCACCGACATTTTCACGGCCCGCCAGATTGTGAGCGAGAAGCTGCAGACGACGGGTGAGCAGCTGCCGCAAGGGGTGACGCCGGTGCTGGGGCCCATTTCGTCGGTCATGGGCCAAATTATGCTCGTCGGGCTGTCGGGCGGGAAAGAGACGAACGCCGCCGACCTGCGCACGCTGGCCAACTACACCGTGCGCCAACGCCTGCTCAGCATTCCCGGCGTGGCCCAGGTCATCCCCATTGGCGGCGACAACCTGCAATACCAGGTGCTGCTCGATATGCCCCGCCTGAACGCCACTGGCCTGACCGTGAACCAGGTGGAAGAGGCTCTGCGGAAATCCAACCTGAACACCACCGGTAACTTCTTCGACCGCAACGGCTCGGAAGTCCTCATCCGCAACCTGGGCCGTCTGCGTTCGGTTGACGACATTGAGAACATCATTGTCGGTTACCGCGAGCAGTCGCCCATCCGCGTGGCCGACGTGGCTAAGGTGGAGTTCGGGGCCCGCTTCAAGCGCGGCGACGGCAGCGTGAACGGCCAGCCCGCCGTGATTCTGAGCATCGAGAAGCAGCCCGGCGCGGCCACCGTGGGCTTGACCGAAGCGGTGGAAAAGGCGCTGGTAGAGTTGAAGCCTTCGCTGCCCAAGGACGTGCGGGTGAACACGCGCTTGTTCAAGCAGTCCGAGTTTATCGAATCCTCGATTTCCAATGTGGAAGAGGCCCTGCGCGACGGGGCTATTCTGGTGGTCATCGTGCTGTTTGCCTTCCTGCTGAACGTGCGCACTACGTTCATTTCGCTGGTCGCCATTCCGCTGTCGTTGCTGGTTACGGCGCTGGTGTTCCGCGCGGCCGGCATCAGCATCAACACCATGACGTTGGGCGGGCTGGCCATTGCCATTGGCGAGTTGGTTGACGACGCCATCGTGGACGTGGAAAACGTGTACCGCCGCCTGCGCGAAAACAAGCAGCGGCCCGACCCGCAGCCGGTGCTGCGCGTCATTTACGCGGCTTCGTCGGAAGTGCGCAACTCCATCGTGTATGCCACCATCATCGTGGTGCTGGTGTTCCTGCCGCTGTTTGCCCTGGAAGGCATGGAAGGCCGCATTTTCGCGCCGCTGGGCATTGCTTACATCACCAGTATCGTGGCCTCGCTGTTCGTGTCGCTGACGGTCACGCCGGTGCTCTGCTACTACCTGCTGCCCAACATGAAGCAGATGGACCACCCCGAAACCGACGGCGGGCTGGTGCGCTGGCTCAAGAAAAAGGACACCCGCCTGCTGGGCTGGGGCCTGCGGCACCCGAAGCTGGTGCTCACGTCCGCTGCTTTGCTGTTTGTGATGGCCGCGGCCCTGGTGCCCTTCTTCGGCACCGAGTTCCTGCCGCCCTTCAACGAAGGCTCGCTCACGGTCAACTTCTCGGCCCCGGCCGGCACCTCGCTCACCGAGTCGAACCGCCTGGGCACGCTGGGCGAGCAGCAGATGCTCAAGATTCCCGAAGTGGCCTACACCGCCCGCCGCACCGGCCGCGCCGAGCTGGACGAGCACGCCGAGTCGGTGAACAACTCGGAAATCGAGGTGGCCTTCAAGACCGAAGCCGAGCTGGAAAAAGAGGGCAAAACCATGCGCAGCCGGGACGAAATTCTGGCCGACATGCGCGAAAAGCTCAGCCTGATTACGGGCGTGAACGTGAACATCGGCCAGCCCATTTCCCACCGCCTCGACCACCTGCTGAGCGGGGTGCGGGCGCAGGTGGCCATCAAGGTTTTTGGCAACGACCTGCTGGAGCTGCGCCGCTACGCCAACGAAATCCGCGCTGCCGCCGGCTCCGTGCCCGGCGTGGTGGACCTGCAGGTGGAGAAGCAAGTGCAGATTCCGCAGTTGCTCATTCGGCCCAAAGACGAAGCCCTGCGCGCCTACGGCATGGCGCGCGGCGAAGTGGTGCGCGACCTGGAAACGCTGTTTCAGGGCGCGGTAGTCTCGCAGATGCTCGACGGCCAGAAGCGCTTTGACCTGGTGGTGAAGCTGCCGGAAGCCCAGCGCAACGACCTCGCCGCCATCGGCCAGACGCGCATCGAAACGCCCAGCGGCGCCATGATTCCGGTGAGCCAGGTGGCCGAAATCCTCTACGAGCCCGGCCCCAACACCGTCAACCACGAAAACACCCAGCGCCGCATCACCATCTCGCTCAACGTGGCCGAGCGGGATTTAGGCTCTACCGTGAAGGAGATTCAGGCCAAAGTCAGTCAGCAGGTGAAGCTGCCGCCGGGCTACTACCTCACCTACGGCGGGCAGTTCGAGAGCCAGCAGTCGGCCTCGCAGAAGATTCTGTGGCTGAGCCTGTTTTCGCTGGCCGGCATCTTCCTAGTGCTGTTCTCGCACTTCAAGTCCTCGCTGATGGTGGGCCAGATTATGCTCAACATTCCGCTGGCGCTCATCGGCTCGGTGGTGGCCGTGCTGCTCACCGGCGGCACGTTCAGCATTGCCTCGCTGGTGGGCTTCATCACCCTCACCGGCATTGCCTCGCGCAACGGCATCATGATGATTTCGCACTATATCCACCTCGTGGAGCACGAAGGGGAGAAGTTCGGAATGCCCATGATTATCCGCGGCTCGCTGGAGCGGCTGGTGCCGGTGCTGATGACGGCCTTGGTGGCCGCCCTGGCGCTGGTTCCGCTCACGCTGGCCAAGGACGCGCCGGGCAAAGAAATCCTCTACCCCGTGGCCACCGTCATCCTCGGCGGCCTGCTCAGCTCCACCTTCCTCGACATCATCGTGACGCCGGTGGTGTTCTGGCTGGTGGGGGAGAAGGCCCTGGCGCAATACTTCGCCTCGCATCGGGAAGTGGGACTTGACGCACATCCGCAGGAACTGGACGCCCAGCCGCTCACGCCGCTGGCTGACCAGGACTTATTTCCTGCCCGCTAATCCGCGCTCATGGCCTCCACCCTCCTTTACATCCGGCACATGGTCTGCTCGAAGTGCATCCTGGTGGTGCGCGAGCAGCTCGTGGAGCTGGGCCTGGTGCCGCTGCGCGTGGAGCTGGGGGAAGTTGAGCTGCGGGACGATTCCGCGACCATTGACTGGCCCCGCCTGCAGCAGTGCCTGGAAGCGGAAGGCTTTGAAATTATGGACCAGCTTTCCCCGCAGCAGCGCTTGGTCGTCCAAATCAAGGAAATTATCGCCCACCTGCTGGCCACCGAGCCGGGGGCACTGCGCAGCGGCTACTTCTCGCGGCAGCTCAGCGAGCGGCTGCAGCGGCGCTTTGCGTACCTGAGCGACGTGTTTTCCGCGACGGAGGGCCTGAGTCTGGAGCACTACGTCATTCGGCAGCGCCTGACGGCGGCCCGCTGCCTGCTCCGCGACGGCACCCTGCCGGTGGGGAGAATTGCCAACCTGCTTGGCTACAGCAATCTGGGACACTTGTCCAGGCAGTTCCAGCAGGAAACCGGCTGTTCACCCAGTGACTACCGACGCCAGTGCACCAGCACCGCCCAACTAATTGAAAAAAACCTGCCGTGAGTCATCCCGCCAACGGCCCTACCCTAAAACCCCCTGTTTGCCAAGTGCGTATTGCTTAAACATCCGCCCTGTTCCAGCCCATCCGTGAAACGCTACGTTAGCCTGTTTCTGCTCTTTAGCTACCTGCTGTCCAGCCCCGGGCTGGTGTACAGCATGCACTTCTGTGGGCAGGCGCTAACGGCCGTTACCGTGGCCGCCGACGCTGACAAACACTGCTGCTGCCAAGACACCGGCAAGCCCGCCTGCGGCTGCTGCCACGACCAGAAAGTAGTCAGTGCTGCCAAAGACCTCAAGCTCACGGCCACTCACTTCCTGCTGCAGGCGCCAGATGTGGCCCCGGCGCCGGCGGTACTGCAGCTGGTGTGGCAACTCACCCAGCTGGCTTACCCCACGGACGAGCCCGCCAGCAAACTCGTAGCGCACGCGGCCCCGCCGCCCGAGTGCCCCGCCTACGTGCGCGGGCACGCCTTTCTGATTTAGTTGGTGGAATGATGCCCGTTTCCCCCGGCCAGTCGGCTGGGGCTTTTGTGCGTGCTGCTTCCAGCGGGGCGCACCCGCGTCAAGCCAAAAGGTCCGCCGATGTCCCCGCCTGGGGTTTCCGGCGCCGTGACGCTTCCCATCTTCTTGCTGCTAATCAGCTATGATTGAGCGACTCATTTCTCTTTCCCTGCGGAACCGCTACTTCGTGCTGCTGCTCGCCGCCGGCTTGTTTGCCTGGGGCGCGTACTCGGTGCGCGAAAGTAAAATCGATGCCATCCCCGACCTGTCCGAAAACCAGGTCATCGTCTTCACCGAGTGGATGGGCCGCAGCCCCCAAATCATGGAGGACCAGGTTACCTACCCGCTGGTGACCAACATGCAGGGCCTGCCCAAGGTGAAGTCCGTGCGCGGCACGTCCATGTTCGGCATGAGCTTCGTGTTCCTGATTTTTGAGGACGACGCCGACATTTACTGGGCCCGCGAGCGGGTGCTGGAGCGCCTCAATTACGCCCAGCGCCTGCTGCCATCTGGAGTAACCCCCACCCTGGGCCCCGACGGCACGGGCGTGGGCCACGTGCTCTGGTACACGCTCAAGGCGCCCGGCCTGGACCTGGGCGAGCAGCGGGCCCTGCAGGACTGGTACGTGAAGTTCGGCCTGCAAAACGTGCCCGGCGTGAGCGAGGTGGCCAGCTTCGGCGGCTTCCAGAAGCAGTACCAGGTGACGGTGGACCCCACCAGGATGACCTACTACGGCATCACGCTGCCGCAGGTGCTGGCGGCGGTACGCAGCAACAACAACGAGGCCGGCGGGCGCAAGTTCGAGCAGTCGGGCGTAGGCTACATCATCAAAACGACGGGCTATATCCAGGATATGGCCACGCTGGAAAACGTGCCGGTCATCACTAAGGGCACCACGCCGGTGCGCATCCGCGACGTGGCCACGGTGCAGATGACGGGCGAAAGCCGCCTGGGCATCATGGACCTCAACGGCGAGGGCGAGGCCGTGGGCGGCATCGTGGTGATGCGCTACGGCGAAAACGCCGACGCCATGATAACGCGGGTGAAGGCCAAGATGGAGCAAATCCGCGCCGGGCTGCCCCCGGGCGTCTCGTTTCAACTGGTGTACGACCGCAGCGGGCTGATTCAGGATTCGGTGGATTCCATCAAGCACACGCTCATTGAGGAAATGGTGGTGGTGTCGCTGGTGGTGCTGCTGTTCCTCTTTCACTGGCGCAGCGCGCTGAGCATCCTGATTCAGATTCCCATCACCATCGCCACGAGCTTCATCCTGCTCAATGCCTTCGACATTTCCTCCAACATCATGTCGCTCACCGGCATTGCCCTGGCCATCGGCGTCATCGTCGACAACGGCATCGTAATGACCGAAAACGCCTACCGCAACCTGGCCGAGTACCAGGCCCAGGAGAACCCGGGCGGCCCACCGGACACCGGCCCCTCGCCGCCAAGCGCCCTGCCCACCGCATCCGCTCCGGCTCCTTCTACCTCAACCCCCGTTTCTCATGGATAACCAAAAGCGGCTCGAAATCATCGAGTCCTCCAGCAAGCAGGTGTCGCGGGGAATCTTCTTCTCGACCATCATCATCGTCACTTCCTTTTTGCCGGTGTTTCTGCTCACCGGGCAGGAGGGCAAGCTCTTCCACCCGCTGGCCTACACCAAGAGCTTTATTCTGATTATCGACGCCATTCTGGCCGTGACGCTGGCCCCGGTGCTGATTTCCTTTTTTCTGAAGGGCAAGTTTAAAACCGAGGACCAGAACCCGCTCAACCGCTTCCTGGAGCGCGTGTACTCGCCGATGCTGCACTGGGTGATGCGCTGGCGCAAAACCACCCTGGCCATCAACGTGCTGGCCCTGCTGGTGAGCATCCCCTTAGTCATGAGCCTGGGCACCGAGTTCATGCCACCGCTCAACGAGGGCTCCATCCTGTTCATGCCCGTGGCCCAGCCCGACGTGTCAAACACGGAGATGAAGCGCATCCTGCAGGTGCAGGACAAGATTATCAAGCAGGTGCCCGAGGTGCTCAGCGTGCTGGGCAAGGCCGGCCGGGCCAGCTCGGCCACCGACAACTCGCCCATCAACATGATTGAAACCATCATCCTGCTCAAGCCCCGCGACCAGTGGCGCGCGGGCATGACCAAGGCCCAGCTGATTGAGGAGATGAACGGCAAGCTCCAGATTCCGGGCGTGGTCAACGGCTGGACCCAGCCCATCATCAACCGCATCAACATGCTGAGCACCGGCATCCGCACCGACGTGGGCGTGAAGGTGTACGGCCAGAACCTGAACACCATCAACGACGTGGCCAATCAGGTGAACGCCGCCCTCAAAGGCGTGCCCGGCGTGGAAGACCTGTACGTGGAGCCCGTGACGGGCGGCAAGTACCTGGAAATCGACATGAATCGCCCCGAGCTGGCCCGCTACGGCCTCACCGTGGACCAGGTAAACGAAGTCGTGGAGTCGGCCATCGGCGGGGCCCCCATCGCCAGCACGGTGGAAGGCCGGCGCCGCTTTGCCATCAACGTGCGCCTGGCCCAGGACTACCGCAACAGCCTGGCCGATATCAAGCGCATTCCCATCCAGACGGCCAGCTACGGCCCGGTGCCGCTGTCGGCGGTCACCACCATCCGCTACGCCGAGGGCCCGCCCATGATAAGCTCGGAAAACGCCCAGCTGCGCGGCGCGGTGCTCTTCAACGTGCGGGGCCGCGACCTGGGCAGCACCGTGGACGCCGCCATGCAAAAGCTACAGAGCCTGGAAAGCAAGCTCCCCCAGGGCTACTACCTGGAGTGGAGCGGGCAGTACGAAAACCTGATTAGCGCGCAGCGCACCCTTAAGCTGATTCTGCCGCTGGTACTGGTGGTGATTTTTGGGGCCCTGTACTTCGCGTTTCACTCCGTGCGGGAGGCATTTATGAGCCTCATCACCATTCCCTTCGCCCTGATTGGCGGGGCCTACATGGTGTATTTCTACGGCGTGAACCTGTCGGTGGCGGTGGCCGTGGGCTTCATCGCCCTGTTCGGGCTGGCCGTGGAAACGGGCGTCATCATGGTCATCTACTTGAATGACGCCATGCAGAAGCTGGTGGCGCTGAAGGGCAACTCCCGGGAAACCATCACCAAGGAAGACCTGCAGGAAGCCGTATTTCACGGCGCGGCCAAGCGCCTGCGGCCCAAGCTGATGACCGTCTCGGTCTCGCTGTTCGGCCTGGTGCCGGTGCTCTGGGCCACGGGTACGGGCTCGGACGTGATGCTGCCCATCGTGCTGCCCATGATAGGCGGGGTGTTCACCTCGGCCACCCACATATTGCTCGTCACGCCGCTCATCTTCCTGTATACCAAGGAGTATGAGCTGCGCAAATTCGGAAAAATCGATGTCCTTGAAGTCTCGCACTAATCGCCGGACGGGGCCTAGTCTCCGTCCCATTCGCTTCATGAAAAACTGGCTTAGTATCTCCCTGTCCTCCCTGGTTTTGCTCGTTGCCGGCGGGCCGGCCGCCCACGGCCAGACGATGAGCAAGGAAATGCACATGGCGGCTCCCGACGGCCCCGTGCTACCGCTCGATTCGGTCCTGCAACTCGTGGAGCGCCGCAACCCGGCCGTGCAGCGGTACACTTACCAGGCGCGGGCCAAGGAAGCGGCCGTGGCCGGCTACAACAGCTGGGAAGCGCCCAAAGTCAGCGCCGGGTACTGGATGACGCCCTACAACCAACGCCCCATCAGGGAGATGAACAACGGGCAGGGCGAAGGCATGCAGATGGTGTCGGTGGAGCAGATGCTGCCCAACCCGGCCAAGCAGCGCGCCCGCCGGGAGTACCTCAGCAGCCAGGCGGCCGTGGTGCAGGCCGACCAGCAAAACACCGTGGTGCAGCTGCGGGCGCAAGCCAAAACCCTGTACGTGGAGCAGGCCGTGCTCACCAAAAAGCTGGCCGTGCTGGACGAGAACGAGGAGCTGCTGCGCTTCCTCATCAAGCTGGCCGAGGCGCGCTACCCCTACAACCTGGCCACGCTGCCCAACATCTACGACGCCAAGGCCCGGCTGGAAATGCACCTCAACGACCACCGGCAGGCCGCGGCCCGGGCTGCGCAAAACCTGATTGCGCTCAACACCCTCATGAACCGGCCGCGCGGCCAAGCCTTTGCCGTGGACACTGCCGTGCTCACTTCTCCAACCCCCGCCCTGGCGCCGTTGGACACGGCCGCGCTGGCCGGCCGCCGCAGCGACATCCGCAGCCTGGACCGGGCCCTGACCGCCGTGCGCCTGAGCCAGAACCTGGAAGCGAGCCGCCGCCGGCCCGACTTCGGGGTTCGCTACGACCACATGCGCGGGCTGGGCCGGACCCCCAACCAGTTTACCGTGATGGGCATGGTTTCCATTCCGCTGGCCCCGTGGGCCGCCCGCGAATACAAAGCCAACACGGCGGCGTTGGGCTTCGAGGCCCAGGCCCTGCGCAAGCAGCGCGAGGACGTGCTCAACGAAGCCAGCGGCCGGCTGGCGGGCTTGCAAACCGACCTGACGCTGCGGCGCGAGCAAACCCGGGCCTTCGAGCGGCGCATTCTGCCGGCCCTGCGCCGCAGCTACCAGGCCACCATGCTGGCCTACGAGCAGAACACCGGCCAGCTTTTCCAGGTACTCGAAGCCTGGACCACTCTCAAGCGGACCCGGCTGGAATACCTGGACAACCTCCAACAGCAACTCACTCAGCAAATAGCGTATGAAAAAGAGCTGGAACAATAGCCCGTTGCGGGCCCGGCTCGCGCTGGCTGCTTTGCCGCTGGTCCTGCTGCTGAGCGCCTGCCAATCGGACAAAAAGCCGGCGGACGCCACCGGCAACACAGAGGTCCTGGCCGCCGACGCGCACAACCACGAAACGGCCGGCGACCTCTATACCTGCCCCATGCACCCGCAAATCATTCGGGACCAGGCCGGTGACTGCCCCATCTGCGGCATGGACCTCGTGAAAAAGCCCAAAGCGGGCGGCACGCCGGCCCCGGCCAGCAGCGGCTTGCAGAACCTGCTCCGCTCCCCCGATGCCACGGTGGTTTCCACCCAGGCCACCGTGTACCCCACCACCGGCGCGCCCGACCTCACGCTGACGCTGACCGGCCGGGTGGAGTACGACCCGCGCCGCGCCGAGGTCATTGCCGCCCGCTTCGGGGGCCGCATCGAAAAGCTGCTCATCCGCTACAACTACCAGCCTGTGACCAAGGGCCAGAAGCTGCTGGAGCTCTACAGCCCCGAGCTGGTGACGGCCCAGCAGGAGCTTATTTTTATTCTCACCCACGACGCCCAAAACCAGACCCTGCTGCGGGGTGCCCGCCAAAAGCTGCGCCTGCTGGGCCTGACCGACGCGCAAATAACCCGCACCAGCGCCACCCGCAAGCCCGCGTATTCGGTGGCCATCTACAGCCCATACACCGGCTACGTGGTGGAGCAGCCCGCCCAACCCGGGGCGTCCCTGCCGCCGCCCCCCGCTCCGGCCGGGGGCGGCATGAGTAGCGGCGGCGGTGACGCTATGGGCGGCGGCGCTCCCGCGGCGAGTAGTATGCCCGCCGCCACTCCAGCCATGCCAGTCGAAGCCGGACTCACCCTGACCGAAGGCGCTTACGTGACGGCGGGCCAGACCCTGTTTCGGGTGGTGAATACCCAGCAGGTGTGGGGCGTGTTCGAGCCCCGGCCCGATGAGCTGGCCGCCCTGCGGGTGGGCCAAACCATCCGGGTGCTGCCCGAAAACAACCCGACCCGCGCCCGGACCGCCCGCATCGACCTGATAGAGCCCTTCTTCCGCGAAGGCGCCCGCACCGGGGCCGTGCGGGTGCACCTCAGTAACCCTGGCGGTCAACTGCGCAGCGGCGCGATGCTCACTGGCACCGTCAGCGTGCCGGCCGCGGGCGGGCTGTGGCTGCCCCGGGCCGCGGTGGTGGACTTGGGCAGCCGCGAGGTGGCCTTCGTGCGCCGCAGCGGTGCCTTCCAGGCCGTGCCGGTGCAAACCGGCCGGCGCAGCGCCGACCGGGTGCAAATCCTGCAAGGGCTGAGCGAGCAGGACGCCGTGGCCACCAACGCCCAATTTCTGGTCGACAGCGAAGGATTTGTGCAAACCGCCCGAGCCCCAGCCTCCACCCAGCCCCAAACACCGACTCTTTCCAAGACCGATTACCGCGATGAATAAGCTTCATAATCTGCTCCTCCGCTGCGCTCCGGGCCGCTTGCTGGCCGTGGCCCTGCTGGCGGGCCTGCTCGCCTTCGGGGCCGGCGCGTGCCAGAAATCTGCGCCCGAGGAAGCTCACGCCCACGACGGCGCCAGCACCTCCAGCACCTACTATACCTGCCCCATGCACCCGCAAATTGTACGCGACGAGCCGGGCAAATGCCCCATCTGCACAATGGATTTGGTGAAAGCGACCAAGCAGGTGGCCCCCGCCAAGCCTACTGCCGGCACGGTAGCGCTCACGCATTACACCTGTCCCATGCACCCGCAAATCAGCCGCGAAGAGCCCGGCAAATGCCCGATTTGCAGCATGGACCTGGTAAAAGCAACCAAGGCCGCGCCGGCAGCGGCAACCCCGGCCGGGGGAGCCGCCGCCGTCCCGGAAGTAACGCTGAGCGCGCAGCAGCGGCAGCTGGCCAATATCCGCGTGGCTGCCCTCGGCGCCGGTAGTAGCGGCTCTGGCAGCAGCACCGTGCTCACGGGCACCATCACCGCCAACGCTAACCAGACCCGCACGGTCAGCAGCCGGGTGGCCGGGCGCATCGAGCGGCTGTTTGTGCGCCAGACGGGCGAGTCCATCCGCGCGGGAGCCCCGCTGGTATCCATTTACAGCGAGCAGTTGCAGGCCTTGCAGCACGAATACCTGCTCAGCCTGGCCCAGCTACGGGCCGTGGGTACGAGCGTGAACCAGTACGGCCGCCTGGTGGCCAGCGCCCGCCAGAAGCTGCGCCTGCTCGGCATGACCGAAGGCCAGCTCCGCACCCTGGCCGCCACGGGCCGCCCCACGTCGTCGCTGACGTTTTACAGTTCCCGGGCGGGGCTGGTGCAAGCCGTGGGCGTGACGGAAGGCCAGTACGTGGGCGAGGGTGTGCTGCTCGTGTCGCTTACCAACCTCGCCTCGGTGTGGGTGGAAGCCCAGCTTTACCCCGAGGAAGTAGCCGGTATCCAGACGGGCCAGACGGTGCAGGTGCAGGTAGCCGGTCTCCCCGATACCTACGCGGGCAAGGTGGTCTTTCTCAGCCCGGAGCTGCAAGCTAACAGCAAGGTGACGCTGCTGCGCGTGCAGCTGGCCAACCCCGGCGGGCGCCTGCAGCCCGGCATGCAGGCCAATGTGCGCCTGGCTGCTAGCCGGGGTACAACGGCCGGGGCGCTGACCCTCCCTCAGGATGCGGTGCTGCGCGACAGCCGCGGCAGCTACGTCTGGCAGCAAGTGGATGCCGCCGGCCGCTTCCGCCGGCTCAAAGTCACCACGGGCGCCGAAACCGACGAAACCGTCGCCATCACCGGGGGCGTGGCCGCAGGGGCGCAGGTGGTGGTCAGCGGGGCTTACCTGCTGGAAAGCGAATACGCCCTTTACCAGGGCACCGCCCCCATGGCTGGCATGGACCCCAACATGCCGGGCATGGACATGCAGAAAGCCCCGGTTTCGGCCCCGAAAGCCCCGGCCATGGACCCTAACATGAAAATGTAATCCCTCGCAGGAGTAACACTTCTTCGTCTTGGGGTAGCCATTTACCAAAAGCTAACGTGAATTTACGCCTCCACCTTGACAGACACCCCCGGCCCGCTGTTGCTTGGCTTAATTATTTCGTGCTATGCTCCCCAAAGACCTCACCCGCAACCTGAAAAGCCGCCTCAACATACTGGCGGGCCAGCTGCACGGCATCGTCAAAATGCTAGACGCTGAGACCACCGCGCCGGAACAGATTCTGGTGCAGTTCAAGGCGGTGACCAACGGGCTCAGCACTGCTGAGCATCTACTGCTCGATGAGGTATTCCGCAAAAGCCTGGCCCTACAAATCGTGGACGTGGTGGGTGCCTGCCCCGGCGACTGCCAGGATGCCGGGCGCATTGAGGAGCTGCGCCGGGAGTTCCCCACCCTGACGGAGGCGGAGCTGACGAAGAAAATGAGGGAGCTACGCGAGATTGGCGGACGGCTGGAACAGCACAATGCAGTAGCGGCCGCGAAAGAATCACCCAAAAAAGCTTGACTGCCCCCCGGGGCCGGGCCGCACCCTTGGGCTGTTCATTTAATCAACTACCTAACTCCCCCCTATGACACGCATTGTAGAAGTTTTTACCGCCGGCTGCCCGTTGTGCAATCCCGTCGTGGAGTTGGTGAAGAGCACCGCTGGCAACAGTTGCGACATCATTACGCATAACCTGACCGAAACCGAAGCGGGCAATCCGGCCATGCGTCGGGCCCGCCTGTTGGGTGTACAGACGCTGCCGGCCGTGGCCGTCAACGGCGCGCTGCTGGCGTGCTGCCAAGGTAGCGGCATCACCAAAGAGGCGCTCGAAGCGGCGGGCATCGGCCAGGCAGCTTAAATTAACTTGCTACCGCAGGGCACGGCTTGCGTTTTCCCATTTGCCCGACTGCCGTACCAGTGGGCTCTCCTTAACCCGTTGTAAGATGAAACAGAAAGTGTTGATGTTGAGTACCGCCATCCTGCTGGCCGGTGGTGCACTGTTCGGCTTCGCGAACCCCGCGAAACCGGCGGACTGTCCCTTGAAAGGCACCCCGGATTGCCCCTTGGTGAAGAACTGCCCGGACAAGGGCACCGCTGCCTGCACGCTGGCCGGTGTACCGGCCTGTTGCGCCAAAAAGTAACGCTACAGCTGTATAAAGCAAAGGCCTGGGTGAAAGCGACTCCGCTTCCTCCCAGGCTTTTGCTTTGCCCGGCGCGGCTCAGCCCTAAAAAATGGGCAGCCTGTGCGAATTATGCAGCAAGGGCTGCCAATCGTACACAACAAGACCGGCCGTGGGGAGTAAAGCCTAAGACACCATCATTCACCTAACTTCCTGTTCCCATGCACGCTCAAAACCAAAGCCTCCTCGACGCCCTCAACGCCTGCATCGCTGCTTGCGAACATTGCGCCACCGCCTGCCTTAGTGAGCAGGACGTGAAAATGATGGCCCGCTGTATTCAGTTGGACCGCGACTGCGCCGACATCTGCGCTATCACGGCCCGTTTCGTGGCCCGCGGTTCCGAGCACGCCCAGCACCTGCTGCAAACGTGCGCCGAAATCTGCAAAGCCTGCGGCGACGAGTGCGAAAAGCATGGTGCCCACATGGCGCACTGCAAGGAGTGCGCCGAGGCGTGCCGCCGCTGCGAGCAGGCCTGCCGCCAGGGCATGAGCTCGGCCGCTTAAATAAACCCAGCATCGAAAAAGCCAGCCCACCGTAGGTCGGCTGGCTTTTTGGCTTTCAGGGGCAGGGAAATTATGTAAGCCCACGGCGCAATTCTGTATCCCTGCCGGCGCACGGGCCGCTACTTTTGGATGTTACCCATCTGAAACCGACCCGCTCGGCTTACCCTACCTCCTGCTCTCATGAAAACCCTTCAGTTCAAGACGAATATCAATTGCGGTGGCTGCGTCAAGGCCGTTACCCCCACCCTCAACCAGGAAGCCGGCGCCGGCAACTGGCAGGTGGACACGGCCAACCCCGACAAGATTCTCACCGTCACCTCCGACAAGCTCACGGCCGAGCAAGTGGTGCAGGCCATCGAAAACGCCGGCTTCCAGATTCAGGCGGCCTAAGCGCTTTCGCGACAACCTGCGTAAAACGCCCGGCAAGGCCGGGCGTTTTTGTTTTCGGCCCGTCAGAAGAATGCAGTCCGAACAACGGCCCGGGCTAGGCCGCGTGGAGCCAGCGGTGGCCGCGCCGTCCTTACCCGATTTCAAACCTTCTGGTAATTCAATAAGCACGCAGGTCTAATCGTGCAAATAGGTGCCCAGGCAGTGCGCATCAGCTGATTAAAGTCATTGCCTGAGCCCGTTATTGTCATGACAAAGGGGGGCGGTACGGACGAATTTTGCATTACTCTTTCGCCTCCTCTTGACCCGCCTGGTTGAAACACCTGTGGGGAGGCGGCGGGCGTTAGAGCTTACTTAACCACTTTTTCCTTTTCAACCATGAACAAGTTCGCTTATCTCCTTTCCGCATTGCTCGTCACCGGGCTCACCACCGTCGCCACTGCCCAAACGGCACCCAAGGCGAAGGCCAAAACCGCCAAGTCCATGGGCAAGATGTCCCACGACTGTTGTATGATGAAGGACGGCAAGATGATGATGATGAAGGGCGGCAAAATGATGCCCATGACCGAGAATATGACCATGAGCGACGGCAGCATGTGCATGACCGACGGCACCTGCACGATGAAGGACGGCACCACCATGAAGATGAAGAACGGCCAGTGCATGATGATGGACGGCAAAATGACCATGCACCCCGGCTCGACGAAGCGCCCCATGATGAAGGGCGACGAGAAAATGGGCAACATGAAGATGTAAGCCTCTGCCGGCCGCCGGGTGCTGCATCCGTCCTCGTTGGATTGGTGCGGCACCCGGCCTTTTCCGGCTGGCTACCTCCCCCTACGCCCCCACGTATTGCTTTTTGTCATCTGGACAGGGAACTGCCCTTTTTCAGCCCTGGCCCGTGTCCTCGCTCACGAAAACACCGCCGGCACCGCCGGCCCGCCGTCTATATACCCACCGCACGGGCCTGTACGAGGCCATGATTGGGCTGCTGCGCTACCCGCAGGGGCTGGCGCGGTTTTTTGCCCACGCGGCTTTTTTGCGGCCCGACCTGAAAGTCCTCGACGCGGGCTGCGGTACCGGGGCCGTCACGCTCGCCCTGCACACGGCCCTGGCCGGGCGCGGCTGGCAGCCCACCCACGTCGATGCGTTCGATTTAACCCCCAGCATGTTGAGCCGGTTCCGGCACGCCTTGCACCGCGCAGCCATTGCCGGGGTCGAGCTTGCGGTGGCGGATGTCCGGCATCTGGACACCTTACCGGTGGCGTGGCAGGACTACGATCTGATTGTTTCCTCGGCCATGCTCGAATACCTCCCCAAAGCCGCCCTGCCCGCGGCGCTGCAGGGGCTGCGCCAGCGCCTGCGCCCGGACGGCACGCTGGTCGTCTTCATTTCCCGCCGGAGCGCCTTCATGGTGCCCTTCATTACGAAATGGTGGCACGCCCGTTTGTATGGGAAAACGGAGTTGCGCGCCGCTTTCCAACAAGCCGGGTACCGGAACGTCGCCTTTGAGCGCTTTCCCTTCCCGTACAGCTACCTCAATGTGTGGGGCCACGTGGTCGTGGCCCGGCCCTGAAGGACGCCTTTCCCTTCCTCATCCGCTTAACAGCGCATAGTCCCGCACCGCTTCGCGGCTCTTCCATCTACGGCTGATTTCAGCCGCTCACCCCCCCCGAATGACGTTACCAACTGCCCTCTTCTCGTTGCTGGTCTTGCTGCCGGCAGCGTTACCGGCCGTGGCGCAAACCATGCCCGGCATGCAGATGCCCGCCCGTGCGGAACCCAAGGCACCCCGGCCAGCCCCCGTGCCCAAAGCGGCCCCGGGCGGCGCGACGACCGTTGCCCGGCCGGCTTCCGTCGGCAAGCGGGTGGAATATGATTTGTACGTGGCCGATACGCTGGTCAATTTCACCGGCAAAGTCCGCACGGCCGTGGCCATCAACGGCCGGCTGCCGGGCCCGACGCTCCGCTTCATCGAAGGCGACACGGCCGTGGTGCGGGTCCACAACCGGATGAAAGGCACCACCTCGATGCACTGGCACGGCTTGGTGCTGCCCAATAAGGAGGACGGCGTGCCGTACCTGAACACCGCCCCCATTCTGCCCGGCACCACGCACACGTTCACGTTTCCACTCCGGCAGCACGGCACCTACTGGTACCACGCCCACGGCCTGGAAGAGCAATTGGGCATGTACGGCTCGTTCGTCATTCAGCCCCGGGAAACGAAGCCTGTGCTCCGGGAATACGTGCTGCTGCTCTCCGACTGGACAGACCAAAAGCCCGCGGAAGTGCTGCGCTACCTGAAGCGGGCCGGCGAGTGGTACGCCGTGCAAAAAGGCGCGACGCAGAGCTATGGCGAGGCCCTGGCGGCCGGCTATTTCAAAGACAAGGTCCGGCAGGAATGGGGGCGCATGCCGGCCATGGACGTGTCGGATGTTTTCTACAACAAATTCCTGGTCAACGGCCAGGAACAGGCCTATTTTAAGGATGCGCAGCCGGGCGAAGTCGTCCGCTTGCGCATCATCAACGGCGGCACGTCCTCCTACTTTCACCTCCAGTACGCAGGCGGCCCCCTGCAAGTCATCGCGGCCGATGGCAGCGACGTGGTGCCTTTTGCGGTCACCAAGCTGGAAATCGCCACCGCCGAAACCTACGACGTGCTCATCACCGTGCCGGCCACGGGCGCGGCCGAATTTCGGGCCACGTCCTCGGATGTGACTGGCTACACCTCGGCCTATTTCGGCCGCGGCGAGGCCATGCACGCCCCCGACCTGCCCAAGCTCGACTACTTCCAGCTAACGCGGGAGATGAACAGCATGGGCCGCATGACCGGCATGAATACGAGCGGGGCCGGCCAGATGAGCCCCCAGCCCGCCGCTGCGGGCCCCAAGGGCCAGGCCCCGCCGAAAGGCGGCGACATGAACGGCATGAACGGCATGAACATGCAAAACGGCACCATGCCGGCCACCCCCGTGCCGACGCCCCGGGACCGGCCGCTGAACCGGCAGGAAAAGAACGGCCCGGGTATGGGCAGCCTGCAGGACCAGGGCCCCGGCATGGACATGGGCGGCATGGCGGGCGAGTTTAACTACAACCGGCTCCGCGCGTTGCGGCCGACCACGCTGGACTCGACCAAGAAATGGCGGGAAATCAAGCTCACGCTCACCGGCAATATGCTGCGCTACATCTGGTCGTTCGACCACAAAACCTTGTCCGTGGCCGATGCCATTCCCATTCGCAAGGGCGAGAACGTGCGCATGGTGCTGCAAAACCTGACCATGATGCGCCACCCCCTGCACCTGCACGGGCACGTGTTTCGCCTGGTGAATGCGCAGGGCGCGTACTCCCCGCTGAAAAACACCTTCGACGTCCCGTCGATGAGCACCGTGACCATCGAGTTCGACGCCAACGCCGAGCAGGACTGGTTTTTTCACTGCCACACGCTCTACCACATGGCCGCCGGCATGAGCCGGGTCATCGCCTACGAGGGCAGCGTGCCTAATGAGTTTGCCAAAACCGGGTACAAAGTGGCGAAGGCGGGCGACAATGCCCGCTACCCGTGGGCCGACCTCTCGGTGCACTCGCAGGCCACGTTTCTCGAAGCCAACATTTCCAACAACAAGCACGCCCTGGAATTTGAGGGCCGGTTTAATTACCGGGGCAACTACGAAACCGAAACCCACCTGCTGCGCTACCTCGACAAGCGGCAGTTCCTGGCCGGCTTCATCGGCTACGACTTCCGGGACAACAAAACGCTGCGGTCGGCCGCCGATGCCGAAGGTGGCAACCAACGCACCGCGAAAAACAACCGCAACTTCCGCCGGCAGGCCGAAGTCGGCGTGTACTACCTGCTGCCCATGCTGGTGCGCGCCGAGCTGCGCACCGACCTGACCGGCCAGCTGCGCCTGCGCCTCGAGCGCCGCGACCTGCCCCTGAGCAACAACGTGTTCCTGGACATCAGCGGCAACACCGACCGCGAATTCAGCCTCGGAGTCCGCTACATGGTCAGCAAGAACGCCTCCCTGAGCACCAACTACGACAACCAGTACGGCTGGGGCGCGGGTCTCACGTTCCACTATTAAGCCTGGCTTCCCGCCCCTGGCCGCTTCCTAATAGCTGGTCGCTGCCTACCCGGCCGGGTAGGCACCGCCTGATTAAGAGAAGCGGGCGGGAGGCCCGGCGTTGCCCGGCGGCGCGGCTCTGCCTGGGGCCAGGCCGGACCCTTCCACCCTTACGTTCATTGCATGTACGTTCGCAAGCATATTCATTGGCGCGTTATCTGAAATTACTCTTGGAAAGACGTGCTCATTTTCCTGGTTTACGATACCCTGGTGGCGGTGCTCTACGGCCCGCTGCACGTACACTGGCTGGACGTGCCGTGGCAGCTGGTCAGCATCGTGGGCGTAGCGGTCTCGTTTTACGTCGGCTTTAAAAACAACGGCTCCTACAGTCGCTTCAACGAGGCCCGGCAGCTGTGGGGCGGCATCGTGAACCGGAGCCGGAGTTGGAGCATGCTGGTGCTGGGCCACACCCTACCGGCCCACCCCGCGGCTCTGACGAGCGAGCAAGTGGCCTGCCAGCGCGGGCTCGTGTACCGCCAGATGGCCTGGGTGAATGCCCTGCGCCTGCACCTGCGCCGCCAGCCCGAATTATGGGAAACGGACGTGGCCCCGCTGCTTGCCCGAGCCGAAGCTGCCCGGCTCCGGGGACTGGCCAACCCTCCGGCGCAATTGCTGCTGGTGCAAACCCAAGCCCTGCGCGCGGCAGGCAACCTATTCAATGACCTGCAGCACCGCACCCTGGTCGAAGACCTGCGCGAGCTCACCAACCTGCAGGGGGGCTGTGAGCGGATTAAAAACACGCCGTTCCCGCGCCAGTATGCCTTTTCCAGTTTGGTCTTTGTGTGGCTGTTCATTGCCATCCTGCCGCTGGGCCTGCTGGGCGAGTTCGAGAAGCTGGGCCACGGCCACTATTGGCTGACCGTGCCGTTCTCAGTGCTCGTATCCTGGGTCTTCGCCACCATCGAACTCGTGGGCCACATCAGCGAAGACCCGTTTGAAAACCAGATGAACGACGTGCCCATGACGGCGCTGTGCCGCACCATTGAAATTGACTTGCGGCAGATGCTAGGCGAGGCAGAAGTGCCGCCGAAGCTGGAGTCCGTGCGGGGCGTGCTCAATTAGGGATGTAGGGGCAAGCCGAACAGGGCAGCCCGCATTCACTCACTCAGCATCCGCTCAATATGGGTAGAGGCTTGAAAAAACCACCCTGGTGCCTACCTACAGGTTTGCACCAGGGCGGTTACACTCAGCGTAGCCGTGGCATCGGTGGTGTAGTTGTCGTTGTTAACGCACACGTAAAGGCGCCTGGTGCCCGCCGGCAGGGCAATGGGCCGGGTTTCCTGGGGCGTGTTTTCTGCCGCCCGGAAACATACCTTATCCCGGGAAATGGTGCCCTTGGTAGCGAGAAACTGTTGGGCTGCGCTTTCATCGGGCGTGATGTACCAGTGGCACTTGGTGCTCACCGTGGGCGGGGCGTTGTTGCCCTGTTTGGTAAGAGCCGTGGCCGCGGTGCCCAGCAGTGCCGGGGCGGCGGCTCCGCCACTGCCAGCCACGGCGGCCATGGCCAGCGCCGTCGACCATGATATGGGGGGCTGGCCTTCGTCGCGCACGTCGAGCTTGTAAACGATGCCCACCGTGCCGTCGGGAATATCAACGGTAAACACCTTCCGGCTGGTGTGCATGCAGTTGCTGCAATGAATGGTGGCGTTGCTCAGCGGCAGCGCGTCCTGCATGAGCGAAGTACACTTGATTTCTCGGCCGTCGTCGTGCCAACTACGGAAATCAGCTTGCTGCACGCCGTTGACGTACGTCCCGCGGAAGCTCACCTGGCCGTTCTCGTGCCAGCTGCAGCACAGCCCGGTAGGCTTGTCGGGCGCTTCGGCGGCCATTTTGCCTTCCCATTGCTTTTTCCATGAGGGGTAGTAATAGTCGCGCACGGTGCCCATGGTTTTGCCTGCGGCGTCGTGGCGGGCAATGCGAGCGTAGGCGACTTCTTCTTGGGTCTCGGTGCGCTCCCAGTCGCGGTCGAAATACACGGTGTCAGCCGGTGGGAGACTGACGGCCGCGGGCCTGGGCCGCTGGGCCAGCGCGGGCCAACCAATCAGGAGAAAGAGGACGTGCAACAAGTAACGTTTTCCCATGAAAGGAATAAGTGGTAGAAAAAGACGGAATGCGGTGGGTAAATATACCAGGCTGCTGCCCATTCCCAGACCTAGCCCACGCAAAAAGGGGCCGCTCCATGGAGCGGCCCCTTTTTGCAACTGCCCATGATGGTGTTTAGAGCGTCAGGCCCAGGCCGGCAAACCAGGTACGGCCCTCGGCGGGCAAAATGCCGGGGCCGGGGTAGCCGCCAGCCCGGCGGGTGAAGTAGCGCGCGTCGAACACGTTGTTGACGCCGCCGCTGAGTCGGTAGCGGCTGTCGCGGCCCAGTTTCCAGGTGGCCGAGAAGTCGGCGACCTGGTAGGCCGGCACGGCCCCGGTTTGCGCGTTGGCGGTGGGCTGCTCCGTGTTGTTGGCGTCGGCGTAGGCCTTGCCCACGTGGCTGAACTGCCCGGTTACCGACAGCCCTTTGTGCGCAAAGGTGAGGCCGGTGCGCAGGGTCTGACGCGGGGCGTTTTCCACGTACTTGCCTTCCAGGTTGCTTTCCACAATCTGCGTGGTAGTCCCCGTGCCGGTGAGCGTGGTCACGGGCAGGTCGCCGTAGCGGGCATCGAGCAAACTCAGGGCCGCGAACAGGTCAAGGTGAGGCAGGTTGGAGTTGCCGGTAATCGAGTGAATCAGGTCCAGCTCGGCGTAGGCTTCCAGACCGTGGGTCTGGGTGCGGCCCAGGTTGGTGCGGAACTGCTGGGTCTGGCCGGCGGTGCCGCCGGGCACGGACCGGCGCACGGTGCCGATGCGGTCCTCGTAGTTCATAAAGAAGTAGCCCACGTCGAAGCGCAGCCAGTTTTTGAAATTGCCGCGGTAGCCCACTTCGGTGGTGTAGCCGCGGGCGTCCTTCAGGTTGGGGTCGATGACGTCGGCGGTGGCCGGCGGCACTAAGTCGCCGAAGAGCACGGGCCGGAAAGCGCGGGAATAGTTGGCGTAGAGGTTGGTCGTGGCCGACACCTGAAATTCGGTGCCGAGGCCGTAGAGCAGCACGTTGCGCTGGCTGGACTGGTCCGGAATGCGGTTTTCGCTGCCGTTGGCGGCCCGGCCCAGGTAGCCCGTGCCGGTGTTGCGCAGGTACTCGTAGCGCAGGCCCGGCGTGAAGCTCAGCCGCGGGCCGGCGCGCAGCAGCAGCTCGGCAAACGCCGCGGCGTTGGTGGTGGTGAAGTCAAACTCGTTAATGAAGCGGCCGTCGCCGGTCAGCGTCAGGTCAAAATCCGAGCCCGTGGTGCCGGTGCCGCGCTGCCGGCGCGAGGTGGTGGCCCGGTAGGCCCGCAGGCCGGTGGCCAGCGTGTGGGTGCGGCCCAGCAGGTCCACGTCCTGGGTCAGGCGCAGCTCGGCGCCGAGGTTGCGGTAGTCGTCGCGGTCTACCTGGCGGGCGGCAAACTGCCGGGTGCGGCGGTTCACGGTGTCGGGCGCCGGCAGGCCGACCACGAAGCCCACGCTGTTGCGGGCGGCCACCAGTCCAAAGGTTTTCAGGCTCAGGCGGGTGCGTTCGCCGGCGCGGTATTCCAGCGTGAGGGCCGGCACCAGCCACGGCGTGCCGAGCCAGTTGCGCGCCCGGGTGCTCTGGCGGCTGTCCTGCGCGAACTGCGCGTCGGTCAGGCCACCGGGCTGTTGCAGCTGGTTGGTCATGTAGGTCAGCTCCGCGTTCAGGGTCAGGCGCTCGGTCAGGGCCACGTGCACGTTGCCGTGCAGGTCGTCCACGCTGAACTGATTGGAAGGGCGCCAGCCGTTGCCCTGGCGGTGGCGGTAGTAGGCGTAGTAGTTCACCTTGCCCACGGTGCCGCCCACGGCGTTGTAGGAATTGAGCAGGCCGTTGGAGCCGGCCGTGTTGCTGGTTTCAATTTCGACTTTCTTGTCGCGGGACCCGCGCTTGAGCTCGTAGTTGAGCAGGCCCCCGAACTGCGGCCCGAACTGCAGGCCGGCCCCTCCGCGCAGCAGTTGGATGCGCTCCACTGCTTCCAGCGGCGGGTTGTAGTACGCTTCGGGGTAGCCAAAGGCGTCGGCGCTCACGTCGTAGCCGTTCTGGCGCACGTTGAACTCCCAGCTGCGGTTGGGGCTCAGGCCGCGGGTGGCCACGTTAATCTGCTGGCCCGAGCCGTCGTTTTCCCACACCACCAGGCCAGGGATGCGAGCCATCACCTGGCGCATGCTGTTCTGGGCCAGGTTGGCGTTCACCTCCCGGGGCTTGATGAGCTCGTTGCGGCGGCCGGCGGTAATCGTGGTGCCATCGACGGGGGCGGCAAAGTGCGTGGCCGCGCCGGTCACGGTGACTTCGCTCAGGGCCTGGCGGCGGATGGAATCGGGCGCGGCGGGCGCCTGTTGCGCCAGCACCGGGTGCCAGGAAGCGGTAGAAAAGGCAGCAGCGACCAGAAGGCCGGCAACGGAACGGTAAGAAAAATAGCTCATTAGTGGGCCTTGGGTGAATTAACGGCACAAAGATACCCTTATTTAGAATGATTACAAATAACATCAATCCTCTTTATTGCTTACATAGTTCCCCATTTTGCCAGTTGGCCTCAAGCAATCGGAGGCATCGAGCGCCGCAATGTCCGTTGCAGCGCGCGGTTGAACAGGTAGTACAAGCCATACAGCGAAGCGCGGAAAGCAGCACCTTGCCGGCGGTGTCGGTATCGGGGTTACGGAGCAGGGCGGCCGCTTCCTGCGCCTCGGAGCCCAGCCAACAGAAGAAGAAGAAGCTATGCGGCAAGATGCCCAGCGCTCAAACGGACAGAAACCGGCGGCGCTCCACCCGAAGCACGGCCAGTTCCACCCGCACCGAGCGCAGTCGCTGGTCGACGGCGCTGGCTTGCCGCTTGATGCGGCCGGTGAAGGTTGCCTGGGGCAAGGAGCGCACGGTGAAGCTGACGGTGCCGGATGCGTTCAGGTAGGGCCTGTGGGCTTTGGGAACAGCTACCACCAGCCGGAGCGCAGCCGAGGAAAGGAATGTGTGTCCAATCCGAATGTGTTACCAGTACACTCTTTTTGCCCGGTTTACCCGACCTCCTCACGCCCCAGTAGCTTGCGCACCCAGTCGAGCAATCCATGAATACGGGAGTTGAGATAACACTCGTGACAGTGGCGGAAGGACCACAAGCAATCCACCGTATCCGTGAACAGGTGGAAAAGCAGGCCCACGGCGACAATTTGCGTCGCCGGCAGCAGTAGCAACAGCGCATACACCGGGATGGCATAAAAAGAGTGCAGCGGATGATACCCCACGCTACAGCGCAGCGGGTCGAAGACGGGGGTGGCCAGCAGGTGGTCCAAGTCCATGAGCATCGTGGCCAACATAATAAGGTATGCGGTTTGCCACATTAAGGGGAAAAACACCAGCGCCAATGCGGCTGGAAACACAAAGTGCAGGCTATAATGCACCAGCGTTTGGGCGCTTAATAATTTGGGTGCGGAGGGCTGGCGTAGCCCGCGCGGAGTCATCGGCCGGGTTGAGCTGTTCGCGGTATCCTTACTCGTTGCTTTTGGATACCTTCCACCCGATTGATTCGCCTGCTCCTTTTTCTCCAAGGACCTGTAGTTCAGCGTGTCTGCGGCCCGGAGTCGCACTTTCGCCTTTACCCGCCTCTGCGAGGTGGTGGGGAATTCATGGGCGGTGACGGCCGTTGCCGTATCGAAGCGCTGTACCGGCCGCGGAGGGCGAGACTCGGCGGCAACTGCAAACTTGTAGACTATAGCGGATGACTGGCAACCGGCCAGTAGCAGAACCAGGCCGGCGGCGATATATCTGATGAGGCGGAAAACAGGTAAAGGAAGCATGCGGTCTCATTACAACGGGCCGAAAGATTACGCTTAGCCCGGGCGGCCCAACCAATGGTACGCACTGCAAAGCAAAAAGGCAGCTCCATAGGAGCTGCCTTTTTTTCGGGTTGTCGCGTCCGTTTAGCGGTTGCGCGTGAGCCAGTTCTGCAGCGCGGCAATCTCTTGGCGCTGGTCGGTGATGATGGCCTGGGCCAGGGCGCGGGTGGTGGCGTTGCGGCCGTATTGCAGCAGGGCTTCCGAGTTGTCGATGGCCGCCTGGTGGTGGTCGACCATGAGCTGCGCAAAGTCGTAATCCGGCCGGGCCGTGAGGGTGCGCGCGTTGCTGGCGGCCATCATCTTGTCCATGTTGGTTTTCTGCACGGTGTTGAACTGCGGCACCAGGGGCTGCATGGGCTGGTGGCCGCTGGTGAAGGCGTTGAACTGCCCGATTTCGGCCCGCTGCTTGGTGATGATGTCCTGCGCCGTGGTCTTCATTTCCTGGTTGCTACCCGTGCGCAGCTCCTCTTCGGCCATCTTGATGGCGGCCTCGTGGTGCAGCACCATCTGGGTGGCGTAGTCGTGGTCGGGGTCTTGGGTTTTCGCCTGCGCGTCCATCTTGGTCATCATGTCGTCCATGATTTTCATGTAGGGACTGTCGTGGGCCATGTCGTCCATATTGTGGTCCTTTTTACAGGCCGTAAACAGGACGGTGAAGAGCAGTAGGGCTAAAAAGGGCAAACGCGAAAGACGGTTCATGGTCAGCGGAGCTTAATTACTGATGGTGAACCATAACAACGACGGGCTTACCGCATTGTTTCTACACCTTTCGGCCGATTTCCTTGCATAATTTCCCGCTGCCGCAACCCCTTGTCCGTGTATCAAAGCGCTATTTTGCAGCGGGCTTGTGCTCGCTATACTGTTTATAAGGTATGATAAGTCTTAGTTATCATACCTTATCCACTACTTTTGGGAATCGCCCGATTTCCGTGTTTTCACTCCTTATTATATAGGCTGCCGTGAGTTCCGTACCTGTCGCTCCCGCCTCACCCAGCTCCGTGGGCCTCGCGCACCTGACCGAGCATACGACGCGCTATGTCGAAGCCGGCTTGCAAGGCGCCCCCAATACCGCCCGGGCTTACGCCGGCGATTGGCGCCGCTTCACCACCTGGTGCACCGCGCACGGACAGGTAGCGCTGCCGGCCTCGGTGGAAACGCTCGCGGGGTTTGTGACCCACCTGGCCGAAGCCGGGAAAAAGGTATCGACCATTCAGCGCAGCTGCGCGGCCATCAGCAAAGCCCACGCGCTACGCGACCTGGCCTCGCCCACGGACGACAAGAAATTCAAGGTGCTCATGGACGGCATCAGCCGGCTGAAGGGCGTGCGGCAAAAGCAGGCCCCGGCCTTTTCGCTGGCCAGCTTCAAGCGCACCATCAAGCACATCGATGCCACAACGCCAGCAGGATTGCGAGACCGGGTAATTCTGCTGCTGGGCTTTACCGGCGCTTTTCGCCGTTCCGAATTGTCGGCCTTAGACCTGGACGACTTGACCTTTTCTGAGGATGGGCTTACTATCAATCTGAAGCGCAGTAAGACCAACCAGCTGGGGGAAGCCGAAGAGAAGGCCATTTTCTACTCCCCAGACCCTACGCTTTGCACCATTCGTACGCTGCAGGCCTGGCTACGGCTACTGGAGCGTACTTCGGGGCCAATTCTGGTATCATTCCGCAAAGGCGGGCGCCTCACCGACCGCCGACTTACGGATGTCCACCTCAATAAAATCGTGCAGCGGCACCTGGGACCTAAGTTTACGGCCCACTCCCTGCGTGCCTCCTTCGTGACAGTAGCTAAACTTAACGGCGCTGATGACAGCGAGGTCATGAACCAGACTAAGCACAAGACCTCGGAGATGATTCGGCGCTATACCCGACTTGACAACGTGCGTCAGCATAACGCCGCCCAAAAATTAGGCTTATAATATTATTTAATGGCTACCAATCACTCGCAGAGATACGCCAGCCAGGTCTCGAACAAAGTTTTGTGTAACGCCCAGAAGCTTTAGGATTTCATCTCCCACTTTTGATTTAGTAAGCGAAGGCTGTACGATTATCATTTCAAACTCCAGTGGCAACCGGCGCTTAGCCAGCTTTTTCAGGGCTTCCAATTCTATTGCGGTGCCCTTCTCAAATCGGCTGCGTGACACCCCCTTTTTGTTCTTAGGTTCCCGACGCAACAAGTGCATCATCAATGCATCGCCCGGCTTGTGCTTCCAGTGCATCGAACGTTGGGCCTGCCCGCACACTTCATATAGATTGCCAACGGAGTTGCCGACTTTACCTTTTTTGGCATACTTCAAATGATAGAGCTCGACTCTGATTTTGTCGGTGAGCACTTTTATAGCAACTACGTCCGCGGCCTCGCCGCTTCCATCATCATCGAAAATGATGTCGTAGTCCCGCTTGTTCAACTCCTTAATTACATGGTACTGGATGGAATCTGTTACCGGTAACACCCCCTGTGATTCTGCGTTTAAGTCAACACCCGTCCAATCCCAGACCTCAATGTCGGCTTGTGGAAATAGACCAATGTTTTGTTTCAGGGGTACGTAGTCATTACCGCTGACCGAAGAGCCGTCCACAAACCAAATGGCCGGTGGGAAGGCTTGAAAAAAAGCAGCTCCAGCAAGGTTGCGTCGACCATACAATACACTAACCGTTGGCCCAGCGACTTGAGATATTTCATAATCAGGATACTCTTCGCCGGCTTCTCCGGCTTCTATAATCTTGAGCTCAAATTCTGCTTGTTGGGTGTCGCTGGACACGGCGAATTTGATGGATGTCGCATTAAAAATGCCCGTTAAATCAATTGAGAGACAGGACAAATCCGCCTTCTCGGTGCCAAGTTCAAATTTGAAATGCAGTTCCCCTTCATTGTATAAGTCTTCGTGCCAGTCAATCCATACCGGGTCAAGGGCTGGAAACCGTTCAATGAGGATAGGCACTAGGGTTTCTTTTAGAAACTGGTTGGGGTCGATACTGGGGTCCAGAAGCTTTTTGCCAATTTTTTCGCACCATTTCTTAAACACGCTCAGGTCGTTCTCGCGTTTGGTCCAGATACGGCCTTTGTAGGAGGCCCCCAAATTGACTTTTTTACCCACTTCGTAGCCCGCTCCCATCACAAAAGCCTTTTCGCCCTTCTGTTTTTCGATGATGCTGATGGCCTCTTCCAAGTCGCGACCTACCATCATGCGGAACCTGATGTCCTTGCCCAGACGGTTCCGCAGCCCCACGTTTTGAAGCGTGATGCGGTGCATTCCATCGAAGGTTTTGAACACATCAACCCCTTTTATCAATTGAGCAGCATCACCGATAATGGCCTTAGCCAAGTCTTCATACAAGGAGGAATTATCGGAACTGTGAATGAAAAGCAGATTTTTTTTGGTTTCCCAGTAGACCACAATTATCCGCCAGGTAAGTTGATAGACCTCCTTGGAATCCAGCCAATCTACCCCTTCCTGGGTAGCCGTGATGACAATAAGCATATTATCTTCCCGGTTCAAGTCATCGAACTTGTAAAAGGCTTTCTCATAGCCGGGCAGCCCTTTCTTAAAATTGCCAGGGCTCCATGTATCGGTTTTGTTTTTATAGACGACCGTGCTCAGCTTGACCTTGATGTTGTTGAGTGGCAACTTCGACTCGGCCAGTTTTGGAAAGCCTGCCAGGAGTTTTTTAAAGTCAACTTCTTCGGCCACTTTGCCCTCGCTCATGTTGGCCAACAGCAGGCTCCAGTTGGCATCCCGCGCGTAGAGCTCATCCAGTTCGTCGCCTACTTCCGGGTCCGCTATGTTGGCAATGAAACACGCATCACCCAACTGCTCGTCGTACTTGGTGCGCGTGAAGCGCCCGGCCAGCTGGAGGGTAATAGACAAGCTTTTCCGGATATCGTGAAAAGCGGCAATTTTAAGTTCGGGCAAATCAAAACCCTCCCCAAGCATATCAACGCAGACAATAATTCGGGTCTGTTTAGCCACTATCTTCCGATAGTTTTCTTTGCCTTTTGGCATGCCGGAGTAGAGAATAACCGGTTGCAAATCGGTTTCCTGGGCATACAGCTGAAATACTTTCTCGGCGCGCTCTTTTGTCGCACACCGCGCCATCAGGATGTGATTGTGCGGGATTGCTAAATCCTTCCGAAGGCGGGCAATGGCGGTTTCGGCAATGACTTTATCAGCTTCTTCGGGCTTGGCCACGCTGACGGGAAGAAACTCGATGTTTTTATAGTACCCTTGCTTTTGGGCTTCGCTCAGCGGGAAATTGAAAAGGATACTGCCTTCCAAACGCTGGCCATCGTTGCGGAATGGGGTAGCGGTGAACTGAATTATTTTCTTGGCATCGAAACGCTCCTTCACGTAGTTCCAGGACTTGGCTCTAACGTGGTGCGCTTCATCGATGAAGACGTGTGAGCATTCGGCCGACAGGTGCTCCAGTTCTTCTTTGGCCAGCGTTTGAAGAATAGCCATTGTGGCCACAACTACATTGCTTTGCGCAACGAATTGGTGAAAGTCCGAGGTTTCGGTAAATGACTGCCGAAATGTGCCTACGGATGGGTAAAGGGCACTTTCGTCCAGAATTCGAAATTCCTTCAACAGGCCAAGCGTGATAAATTTTTCCGCAATCTGGGTGCGCAGCGCATCCGACGGAACCACCACCAAAACTTTGCGGCACTGATTAGCCACCAAAGTTGCCAGCATGGTTTCAGTCTTGCCCGTACCCGTAGGCAACACCACAATGCCCGCGCCCGTCGGGAGCTTCAAATGCCCCAGTATCGAGTAGATGGCGCCAAGCTGTGGTTGGCGCAAGCCATTAATCTTGGCGTCCTGGTCCTCTTCTATGAAATGGAATTTACCGCGCCAGGATGCCGTGATTTCTTCAGGGCTGGCAGCAATAGGCTGTTCTGCCTTGAGCCACTTTTTAAACACCAGCTCTTGCTGCGTGAAGGCAGCGAGTGTGGGCTTTTTCCGGCTTTGTAATACGTTGGGCTCGTCGCCTGGAATGTCAGTTTCGGTAGCCGTCAAATAAGCATTAATTTCTGCGGAAGTCACACGCAGACCCGTGAGATGGACGGTAGCCGTCACGTCCGTCAACGTCCTGCCTTTTACTACGAGCTGCGTAATCATATTCTTGCTTTTGGGTATTACAAACCAGTTGTTACGCCAATCGGGTAAAGTCAGCTTCATCGGTAGATAATTAATGGAAAGTCAGGCAGGTGAAGCAGTAGATTTACGCTTCGTAAGGAAGGCATAAACATACGCTTTGGCTACTTATTTCCTGTTCTAGCCCGGTACGCTTGCTGCCTTATGCCCACGGGGCCGAATCTGAAATAGCCAACTCATATAAGGTGTCTGTCAAGCTCAAACTACCGTATGGCCTGCACGACGGGCAATTGATTCACATAAATGCCGCTGCTAATGGCCTGGCCTGTGGCTGCGAGTGTCCGGGCTGTGGGGCGCAGCTGGTGGCCAAAAACGGAGCCGCCAATCAGAAAGCAGCCCATTTTGCCCACCACAAATCGGCAGAGTGCAGCACCGGGCTTCAAACGGCCCTGCACATGGCAGCGAAGGACATTATTGCCCGACACGGCCAATTGTGCCTGCCCGGTGCAGCCGGTGACTTTTCCTTTACTCCTGGTTTCTGGGCAAACTTCGACTTTGACGCAAAGCCCTATACATATGAGCTGGAGCACACTGATGGCTTTAACCACGCAACCTCCGAGTACAACGAAACGGAGCTGGGAATGCTTTCGCGCTACTATTTTGCCCCGTACCTAGCTCCTATCGAAGCTGTCATACTAGAGAAAAAGACCGGCGACATCATCCCCGATGTGGTTGTTACCATTGGGGGACGACAAGTGCTGGTGGAGGTGGCCGTAACGCATTTTGTGGATGCGGAAAAGCTGGAAAAGATTCGAACCCTGGGCCTGCCCGCGCTGGAAATTGACTTAAGCAAAATCAAGCGCGACCTGTCCCTACCCGAGTTGGAAGAGTTAATTATTCAGCAGGCAGACTATAAGAAATGGCTGTTCAATCCGGCCTTGCGTGCAAAGCTCCGGGACCGGCGGCAGCGCTATTTTGAAGCTTGCCGGCTTGAAATTGAACGGCTACGTGCCGAAGACCTCCGGGAGGAAGCCCGCCAGGCTACCCGACAAAAGTGGCAGGCCGAGCTAGCCGTTCGCTCGCCTCAGGAAAGGGCCCGAATAGCGCAAAGCAAACCAGCTTTCTACCGCAATCATTATTGGCCGCTCAGCAAGTGCTTGGTAAATGGTATGGAGCCGGTGTGGCACGTCGACGGCTGCCCGAAGGCTGTCCGCCGGTACCACGGGGTACCGTATGCGAATGTGGCCGTGGATTGCTTTGAATGTGACGCCTTTCAGGGCTTCGGCCCCGACCGGACCCAGATTGTGTGTTTGTTCGAATACCTTAAAAATAAGGAAGCCAATGCGGGCACCTGACTTTGCGCAGGTTATCCGGCGGAAGGCCTGTAGATGGCAATACCAATTGCCGCGTGTAGGATTAGTGAGCAGCTTAAGAGGTGCCAATTGGATTAGCTTCGGGTTTGCCGCTACCGTACCTTCGTCGGCTCCCTTACGCTACGCTTTTTATGCCCACCCTCCACTGGATTGGTAAAGACAAAGTCATCAACCACCACCAGGACGTTCCTTTCCGCCTCCTCGACCACCAGTACGGCGCCCTGGCCGACGGCACCCAAACCGCCGAACCCACCGGCAGCGGCAACCAGATTATCCACGGCGACAACCTCGAAGCCCTGAAAGCCCTGCTGCCCCAGTACGAGGGCCGGGTGAAGTGCATCTACATCGACCCGCCCTACAACACCGGCAACGAGGGCTGGGTGTACAACGACAACGTCAACGACCCCAAAATCAAGAAGTGGCTCAGCCAGGTAGTGGGCAAGGAAGGCGAAGACCTTTCCCGCCACGATAAATGGCTGTGCATGATGTACCCGCGCCTCAAGCTGCTGCACAAGCTGCTGGCGGAGGATGGAATGATTTTTATTTCTATTGACGATGTGGAAGTCGCCAATTTGCGGCTTGTGGTAGACGAAATTTTCGGAATTAATAATTTCCTAGCCAATATTGCTTGGGAAAAACGATTCACTAGAAGCAATAATGCAAAGCTGTTTTACTCTTTGAAAGACAGTATTTTAGTGTACAGAAAAAGTCAGCTAGTAAGCTATTTAAGGGAATCACGCACCGAAAAAGCAGATTCGCTTTACACTAACCCTGATAATGATTCTCGCGGCGTTTGGATTAGCTCATCATATGTGAATCCTGCCACCAAGGAGAAGAGGAAAAACTTG
Organism: Hymenobacter sp. IS2118; assembly: GCF_000715495.1. GTDB lineage: Bacteria > Bacteroidota > Bacteroidia > Cytophagales > Hymenobacteraceae > Hymenobacter. Next base: position 58,339 of record NZ_JNLX01000066.1, read on the forward strand.
GTTTATCCTATCAAAAACCCCAATACTGGGCAAGAAATAAATCATCCAACCCATGCTTGGAAATACGGCTATTCGCAGTACGAAGAACATGTGAAAGACAATAGGCTTTATTGGGGTACTGAAGGCAAAAATCCACTGCCTCGTTTAAAGAGCTTTTTGACTGACGCTCAGGGCATGGTTCCAGTCGATATTTGGTATCACAAGGACACTGGGACAACCGATGATGGCGGCAAAACACTAACGGAAATATTTGAAGGTAAAGGCTTATTTGATACGCCAAAACCGGTTGGGCTTATTGAGAAAATCCTCCAACTTGCCACCGACCAAGATTCCATCGTCCTCGACAGCTTCGCCGGCAGCGGCACCACGGCCCACGCCGTGCTCAAGCTCAACCAGCAGGACGGCGGCAACCGCAAATTCATCCTCACGGAGATGGAAGACTACGCCGAGCACATCACGGCGGAGCGGGTGAAGCGCGTGATGCAGGGCTACGCCGGCCAGCCCGGCACCGGCGGCAGCTTCGACTACCTCACGCTGGGCGAGCCGGTGTTTACCGAGAGCGGCGAGCTGAACGAGCAAGCCGGCCTGCCCGGCCTGCGTCAGTACCTCTACTACGCCGAAACCAAGCAGCCGCTCCCCACCGAAACGGCGGACGACAACGCAGCCTTCCTCGGCCAGCACGACGGCGCGGCCTACTACTTCCACTACGCGCCTGAGGAGGTCACGACGCTCGACCACGAGTTTCTGAGCACCATCTGCACCAAAGCGGGCCAGTACATCATCTACGCCGATAACTGCCTGCTCACGCCCGAATTCATGACGCAGCACGGTCTCATTTTCAAGAAAATCCCGCGCGACATTTCGCGTCTCTAGACCACCCGCATGGAGCTGAAACCCTACCAGCAGGAGGTCATTACGGACCTCGCCCGCTTTCTGGACTGCGTGCAGGCCACCAAAAACCTACCCGACGCTTTCCACGATTTCTGGGCCGCGCACCCGCGCACCCCGTTGCAGCCGTTTCCAGGCACGGCCATTGAGCCGTATAAGAACACCGTGCCGGGCGTGCCGCACGTCACCATCAAGGTGCCCACGGCCGGCGGCAAAACCTTCATTGCCAGCAACGCCCTGCGCACCATTTTCGCGGCCTTCCCCGCCAACCGGCCCAAGGCCGTGGTATGGCTGGTGCCATCCATTACGATTCTGGACCAGACGCTGCGCAGCCTGCGCGACCCGCTGCACCCCTACCGCCAGAAAATCAGCACGCACTTTGCCGGCCGCGTGGAGGTGTACGACAAAGCTGCCCTGCTACAAGGCAGCGGCTTTTCGGCCAGCAGCGTACAGGAGCAGCTGAGCCTGGTGGTGCTCAGCTTCGACAGCCTGCGGGCCCGCAACAAGGAAGACCGCAAGGTCTATCAGGAAAACGGCAACCTGCAGTCCTTCGGCACCCTGCTGGGCGATGACGAGGACATCACGCTCATGCGCGTGATTCAGGCCCTGAACCCGGTGGTGGTAGTGGACGAGAGCCACAACGCGGAAAGTGACCTGAGCGTGGACATGCTCAAGAACCTGAACCCCGCCTTCATTCTCGACCTGACGGCCACGCCCCGCAAAAACAGCAACATCATCAGCTTCGTGGACGCGCTGGCGCTCAAAAAAGAGCACATGGTGAAGCTGCCCGTCATCGTCTACAACCACAACGACCTGGCCGAAGTCATCAACTCGGCCCTGCAGCTGCAACGCAACCTGGAACTGCAAGCCAAGCAGGAGCAGAAAGCCGGCGGGCGCTACATCCGGCCCATCGTGCTGTTTCAGGCCCAACCCAAAACGGCCGACGACAACACCACCTTCGAGCTGCTCAAGCAAAAGCTCATCGAGCGTAAGATTCCCGCCAGCCACATCCGCATTAAGACGGCCGGGCTCAACGAGCTGAAAAACGAGGACCTCTCCTCCCCCAAGTGCGAGGTACGCTACATCATCACGGTGAATGCCCTGAAAGAGGGCTGGGACGCGCCCTTTGCCTACATTCTGGCTTCGCTGGCCAACAAGTCGTCGGCCGTGGACGTGGAGCAGATTCTGGGCCGGGTGCTGCGCCAGCCCTACGTGGTGCCCCACGCCGCGCCCATGCTCAACATGAGCTACGTGCTGACGGCCTCCACCAAGTTCATCGAAACGCTGGATAAAATTGTGCAGGGCCTCAACAAGGCCGGCTTCAGCTCCCGCGACTATAAAGTAGCCGACGCCGCCACGCTGGCCCCGAAACCGGAGCCAACGGGCACCTTTACGCAGGCTCCGTTTGACTTCGACCAGAAGCCGGCGAACGGTACGGGCACGGACGACCTGGCGGCGGTTGATTTCTCCCGCGTCGCGCCCGTGGCCCCCGTTACTGAGGAGGCCGTAGCGGCAGCCGCGCTGCAGCCGGCGGCTACCGGGCCCGCTACCAGCACCGTGGAAGCCATTGCTAAAGCGGCGCTGGAACAAGACGCCGCCTTTAAAAAAGTCGTGGACGAAAGCAATGCTGGCGGCGTGACCGTGCTGCCCACCGAACTTCAATCGCTCGTGAAAACCTACCCCATCAAGGACATTTTCCGCGAGCAGGCGGCCGCGCTGGTACTTCCCCAATTCTACTGGAAGAAGCCGGCGGCCAGCCTGTTCGACAGCGGCGACGGCGGTACGACCGTGCTGCTGGAAAAGGAATACCTGCTGCAGGGCTTCCAGCTGGGCAAAGCCGACACCGATATCAAGTTCAACGGCATCTCCTCGGAGCTGTACCGCGTGGACCTGGACGAAACCAAGAAGGAGGCCACGCCCACCTTCACCCGCATCGATGGCGACGCCAAGGAGCGCATCATGGCTTTTATCCTTGACCCGGCCCGCAAGGACAGCCGGGTGAAGAACTTCACGCGCCGCATCCTGGACCTCATCGGCAACCTCTACCCCATTGCCGACAAGGAGATTGAGAAGTACATCCGCCGAATCCTGGAAGACTTCACCGACGAGCAGTTCACTGACTTCGCCAACCACGAATACACCTACACGCAGAAAATCAAGGACAAAATCCGCAGCCTCTCTGAAGAATACGCCCAAAAGCAGTTCAGTAATTTCCTCGACCAGGACAAGGCCATCATGAAGCCGGCCTACACGTTCCCGGTGCAAATAGCGCCTGGCGACACCAGCAAGGCCATTACCAAGTCCTTGTATGAGAAGGAAGGCAAAATCAACGGCTTCGAGGAACGGGTCATCAACGAAATAGCCAACCTGCCCAACATTGCCTTCTGGACGCGCAACCCCGAGCGCAAAGGCTTCCGCATCAACGGCTTCATCAACCACTATCCGGACTTCATCATCCAGACCAAAAGCGGCAAGACGCTGGTGGTTGAAACCAAGGGCGACCACCTAGACGCCGAGACCAAAATCAGCTTAGGCGCGACCTGGGCGCATAAGGCTGGCAACGACTTCCGCTACTACATGGTGTATGAGCGGCGGGCGGTAGATGGCGCACATACGCTGGACAACTTTCTCAATATTTTGCGGGATATATAGGGGCTCCAGGGCCTTCCAGTGGACTTTTTGCCGCGTTATTGGTGTTTACTACCTATGCTCCCATCCCCTCCCGCCGACGTTTTGCGCGTTAATCTTGCTTCCACCATGGAGGTCAATTATTGGTGCCAGGCACTGAACTGCACGGAAACCCGGCTGCGCAATGCGGTCCTTGCGGTGGGTCTGCTGGCAGCCGATGTGCGCGCCTATTTGCAACGGTAAGCACGGCTTCTTGGTAATACCTGACGTCTATACGTTGGGCTTCCTAAACGCTGGGATTGCCTTTTCTTTCTAAAAGCCGCATCTTTGCCTTACAAAAAAAGTATCCGCCACATCGGCTTTGCCGGTGCTGTTTGGTTGGTACCGTAAAATTCTTCGGTCACAAGCTTCGGCTTGCTGTTTGACCGGAAGCCCATCCCGCTGAGGGTGGGTTTTTTTTTGCCTATCCCCTATGCCGCCCCGCCCGATTCGCCACTTCACCAAGCCGGCCATTGACTTCACCCAGCAGCTGCAGAAGCTGCAGGCCCGGGACCTGGTGGTGACGGACGAGCCGCGGGCCCTGCGCTATCTGGCCAACATCAGCTACTACCGGCTCAGCGGCTATTGGGGCAGCTTCCTGACACCCGGCACCAGCCACTTTCAGCCCGGCACCACCTTCGACGACATCCTGCACCGCTACCAATTCGACAGGCAGCTGCGCCTGTTGTGCCTGGAAGCCATTGAGCGGCTGGAAATATCGTTTCGGACGCAAATCATCTACCACATCACCCGCTATACCGGCGACAACAACTGGTACGAGCAGGCCCGTTTTTTCAAGCGAGGTACGCCCGCTGAGCAAGCCGCGTCGGCCCGACTCCTGGCCACCATTCGCGGTGAGCTGGACCGGGCCAAAAGCAAAACGTTCATCGCCGACTACTACCGCTTCTACGACCAGCCCCGCAACCCGCCCGCCTGGATGGTGCTGGAACTGCTCTCCTTCGGCACGCTCTACAACCTGTTCACGCAGTTCGTGGATACCGCCCCCAAGCTGGCCATTGCCAACCACTTTAACCTGGCGTTGCGTGTATTTGATTCCTGAATGCAGAGCATCAACGGCGTCCGCAACAAGTGCGCCCACCACGACCGGCTCTGGGACATTGCCATGAAGCCGATGCTCTCCAACCAGCGGGGCCACGCCGGCTACTGGCTCACCGAGCCCAACGTGACGGCCATCAACACCAGAATCTACTACACGCTTTCCATCTTTAACTTCCTGATGGTACAGGTCAGCCAGACTTCCAGCTTTGGGCGGCGCGTGGTAGCCCTGCTCCGCGAATACGACATCATTGCCCTGGGCCTGCACCAGCAGCATATGGGTTTTCCGGCGGGATGGGACCAGGAAATCATGTGGCTGGAGCCGTAAGCACCGGCAAAATCAGCGTTATTCTGCCTTCTATCTTTGCCATTATTTTAGCATAGTCCTGAACTGTATGATGTTTGATGATGATTCCGCCGAACGATTTGAAGCCGATTTCCCCTCGCTCGATGCCTCGTTTGCCGTACCATATGAAGACGCGTTACGCCTGGTGCGGGGGTATCTGCGCTCCTACGAGCCGGCAGAGCTGCTGGACTGTTGCGCGGACCTGAACCTGGCCGTCGATGTGGAGCAGCTGCGCCGGGTGTACTATGGTCCCCTGGTCAAGCAGGAGCCCAAATTGATTCAGAACCTATTGGGCGTATTCGGCTACCAGGCCCTGCTGCTGGGCTTCGATGTCGGGCCGATACGAGGCAAGACGCGCTACATGCTCTTCCTGAAGACGAAGGGCCGTCTGGAACGCTTTCAACAGGAGCTGGCCGCCTTCGACGCGGAAGTGTAGCGACAATTCATCTGGTAAGTCTGCCCATCTTCCAAACGGGCGGATGTACACGGTAAGCATAGCCACGGCCACCTACCGGCCGCTAGAGTTGGAACAGAATTTCCCGCTACGGATGAGGTGTTCCGCTTCTCTCTACTTTTGGGTTCACTCCCTCCTATCGGCCCTACGCATGGACCAACTTCGCATGATAGAGTACCAGCCGCGCCACTGGCGCGTGGTGTACCCGGCAGTCGTGTTGCAGCACGAGGCGCTGTTTCAGCAAGGCAAAGCCCTGCACACTGCCGCGCCCCTGGAAGCGGAACGCATCTACCGGCAAATCATGGCCGGCTGTGGGGAGCTGCACTTGGATGCGGTGTCGCACCTGGGGATGCTGCTTAACAACCGCACACCCGGTCTGGGCCTCACGTACTTGATGCAGGCATTTATGCAGGCCCGGCTATTGTTTCCTAAAGCCTTCGAGGAAGGGCGGGATGTGCTGCTCTACGAATCTACAGGCAATGGCTTTGTGCTCACGGCCTACTATGCCATGGGCGTGGAGCTGCAAAAAGCCAAGAAATGGACCGACGCGCTGGCCTTGTTCGAGTTTCTGGTGTTGATTAATCCAAAGGATAACCACGGGGCCGGGCGGTGGATTGCGGGCCTGAAGGAGCGGATAGCGGCGGCGGGCGAAAACCCGGACCCGGAAGCTATTTCGCTGGTCAGGCCCTAGGCTACTAGTAAACAAATAGGGGAAAACCGCCGACTCGGTAAGGCTGGCTGAAAGGCTGTTAAGATTCCGTCCGGTTAACTTTTGAACCAAATTTTTAACCAAAGCCATAATCGCGCTCTGTGGCGTTTGAAATACCGCTTATGGGACTCGGTAAGGTTAGCGGTGAGTTCGGCGCTCTTGAAGGCTGTATCTGGGACAAAAAGAGGTGTTGGTGGCGATAGTGCTATTGCGCCCTGTTTTCTTGGTTGAATTGAGAACAGCACGTTTGTTCTGTGTTAGCGGGCCGGTATAAGAGGAATGTCTTATTATAAAAATAGTAGCATAAAATAGTAAAAAAGTGCAATGCCATTTTTTGGCGTTTGTGCTCTTTTTTACTGTTTTGTTTGTCTGCTTTTCGTGCCTCTGATGGGTTTTATACCATCTCTAAAAGCCTCCTTTTGAAAGAAAACTACATAGTAGGAATTTTTACAGATTGTCCTTTAAAAAAGACAAAATAGTTTACTATAAGGAGTGAGGGGTATTAAAAGGAGTTTTACCCCCACTGGGGGTTCTGATTAAAAGGAGTTTTACCCCCACTCAAAAACCGATTAAAAGGAGTTTTACCCCTACTCTTGAAATGATTAAAAGGAGTTTTACCCCCACCTATTAGGAGTTACTAAATTTCTACTCCTTTTATTTCGTGTTACTTTGGTGCTCTCTATCCCCAACGGTCTCTCCCGCTTTTGGAATCTAGCTGCTATGAGTAACAAGAAAGTGACGGCTGCCTCGCTGCCGTTAGGGCTCATTTACGAGCCGCAACACAAGGAGCTGGTGAAGCAGCACTGGAACGTGACGTTCTCCCGGCAGCGAAAAATGAGCGTGCTGGCCAAGCGCATTATGGCGCGGGTGCTCGACCAAATCCGGGACGATGACTTTGAGCTGCGGCCCTTCTACCAGCTGCGCATCAGCGACGTGGTGATTGAGGCCGGCGTGAAGCCCGAAACCGTGTACAAGGAAGTAGAGGGCGCTATCCTGGAGCTGTTGGCCGTCATCTGGACCTTCAAGAGTCCGGACTCGTCGGAATGGCGGGCCCGGCACCTGCTCGACACCAGCAAGGACGAAACGGCCGGGTACAAAAACGGCATTATATCGATACCCCTGAACCCGGCGCTGTCCGACTATTTCATCAACGTCGCCCACTACACCAGCTATCAGCTCTCGCACTACATGCGGCTTAAAAGCTGGTACTCCATGCGGTTCTTTGAGATTCTGTCGGCGTTCAAGGACACCGGCGTTTGGGAAGTGACGATTGAGGAGTACCGGACGCTGATGGATTGCGGCCCGGTGCTGGATAAGCGCCAGCAGCCCAAAAAAGACAAGACTGGCAAGGTGCTCATGAAGTACCCGCTGGCAAAGGACTTGGTCCACTACACTACCAAAGAGCCCCTGGAGGAGCTGGCGGAAAGCGACGTGGCTTTTACCATGCAGCCCGTCTACGAAGCGGAGCGGGCCACCCGGGGCCGGCCCAAGATTGTGCGGCTACGCTTTGAGTTGAATCAGAAGCAGCAAACCAAGATTCCTACCTCTTGGCTCGCCGACCCGATTACGGCCGCGCTCATTGAGCGGCTGCGCGCCTGGAAGGTCACCGACCGTAACATTGCGCTTCATGCCCCCACCCTGGGCCGCGAAGGGGTCAAGAAGATTCTGCGGGAGTGGGACCTGAAAGCCATTCACCCGACGGACCGCATCAACAGCAAGGAGAAGTACTGCAACACGGCTATCTCGCGGGCGGCGAAGCAGCTGCTGGCCGAGCAGAAAGCCGAAGCGCTGCAGGTCCGCAAGGACTTACAATTAGGTCTGTTTGCTACGGCGGCAGATAATTCTTAGCCTATTCTAAAAGCATTTTTCAGCCGGGCGGACTTAGGGGTAGCACAAGAGTAGGAACAGAAAATATCGCTAGGCCATTTCGCTTAACGACGCTTCCCAGTCCGTGAGGGCGCGCAACGGGCGTAACTGCCCGGCCGCAACCGCTTCCGGCAGCGTGAAGTCGTAGCGGCCCAGCATGTTGACGTGTTCGTGCAGTAACGGCGAAAGGCGGGCTACGTCGTCTGGGTTCAGGTTCCCTTCGGTTTCTTGCCACTGTTCCAACGCCTGCTGCAAATAGCGAGTGTTCCACAGCACCAAGGCGTTCACGACCAGGCCCAGCGCGCCCAACTGGTCCTCCATGCCCTCGCGGTAGCGTTGGCGTAACTCGCCTTTCTTGCCGTGGAAGACGGCACGGGCCAGCGCGTGGCGGCCCTCGCCGCGGTTGAGCTGCACCAGGATGCGCCGGCGGTAGGCCTCGTCCTGCACGTAGGCCAGCAGGTAGCGCGTCTTCTCCACCCGCCCGAATTCCGCCATCGCCCGGCCCAGGCCCGAGAGCGAACCCGCCCGCTGCAACGTGCGCATCACGGCGGTGGCTTTGACCTTGCCCAGCTTGAGCGAGCCCGCCAGCCGCAGCATGTCGTCCCAATGGTCGTGAATGAGGCGGGAATGGATGACGTGCCGGCCCAACTCGTTGAGCGGGCCGTAGTCGTCCTCTTTGTTCAGGCGCCAGAAGCGCTGGTCCGAGAGGTCGGCCAGCCGGGGGCTGAACCGGTAGCCCAGCAACGCAAACAAGCCAAAGACGACCTCGCTGTAGCCGTGCGTATCGGCCATGATTTCGCGCGGGTCCAGGTTGGTTTGCTGCTCCAGCAGTCCGGCCAGGATGAACAGGGAATCGCGCAAGGTGCCGGGAATGACGATGCCGTGAAAGCCCGTGAACTGGTCGCCGGTAAAGTTGTAGTAGGTCACGCCGCGCTGCGAGCCGTAGTATTTGCGGTTCCACCCGGCATGAAGCGTGCGCACGGGCACCACGAAACGCATGCCATCGGCCGAGGCGACTTCGCCCCCGCCCCAGGCCTGGGCCAGGGGTAACCGGGCTTGCCCGTCCACCAGACGGGCGTTGGCGGCGGCAAGCGTTTCCGCCCGCACGTAGTTTTGTTGCACCCAGGACAAGCGCGGCAGCGTCAGGGCGGGCACTTCGGGCCGGGCCACTGCCTTTAGGCCAATGTTGCAGGCTTGCGCCAATAAAACGGCGCAAATGCTCAGCGGCAGGTCGAGCGCTTTGGTTTGTCCATCGGCCACATGCGTGAAGGCCCCGGTTAAGTCCGTGAAGGCATCGACTTCCAACAGCAGCGCCGCCAGCTCCACGCGGGGCAACTGCCCCGCCAGCTGCTCGCGCAAGTGCGTCAGGCTGGCTGGTTCCTCCTGCGCCGACAAGGGGCTCACCCGCACAAAAGGCTGCCCGTCCTGCTGCACCACCTGCAGCGCCGTGTTGTGCGGCAGGCTTTCGCCCACTCCCCTGTAGGCGGCCCGTAGCTGTGCCTGGAGCCGAACCAGTTCCACGGCCGGGTCGAGGGAGCGGTCCAAGGCGCGGGCCACCGCCTCCCGCGCCGCCTCCCAGGCCTCACCTTGCAGCAGTTCCGCCCGCGGGTCGCCGTAGCGCTCACTTGTCGCAACGAATACCTCCCGGCGACGCAGGGCCTGGTGCAGCCGGTCCAGCACGCAAAGGGTGTACGCCGCCGGGTTCACCTCGTCTTTGCCGGGAAACACCCGCCGCGCCCAGCTTTTGGGCACGAGGGAGCGGGGCGCCGCCGCCCACTTCGGCCGGCCCCGCCCACCGGCTTCCTGGGCCTGTAGGAAGCGCCACGCGTCGAGCAAGGGTTTGGCCGACGGAGCGCCCTCGAAAGTAACGCCCGCCAGCAAGGTCGGCAGGAACCGGCGCACCGTCGCGTAGCTGCCGCTGAGCGCCTGGAACTGTGGGTCGTCTGCGGAACCGGCCAGCGCCTGCACTGCGTCAGCTGCTGCCCGCAACGGGGCTTCGCCGATGCGCCCCAGCACTTGGTTCCGAATGTGGGCTTCGGGAACGGATTCGTCCAGCAGAATACGCACCGCTTGGTGCAACACTAGCGCGGCCTGGTCTAGGTCCTTGAGGGAACGGAGCCGTTCGCGGCGGCGCTTCGTTTCGCCCCGCAGGGCCAGCGACGTCATCAGCCCGTCGAAGAGGTCCAGCACATCGTCGGTGGCCGTGCGTTCGAGGGCCTGGACAAAGGCGAACAGCGTGGCCAGGCGGCGTTCCTCCCCCATGCGGGCCAACGTCTGCCCCCAGGCCACTTGGGCGTGGCGGGCCAGCCGCACCAAGCGGGCTTCGGGCAAGTCGTGGAGCGAGATGTCCCCGACACCCAGGGCGCGCACGTGGTCCAGCCGTCCCAACGCGGCCACCAGAGCAGGGCCGGAAACGCGGGTGGGCGCGGTACGTAACGCTTCCAGTCGGGTGAGCCGCTGGCCAGGCGGCACGACCAACAGCGATTCCAAGGCCTGCTGCTGCACCGGGTTCAACCGGTTACGGAGCTGGCGGTAGAGGTGGCGGCCGGTGCGCTCGCGCACCCGCGCAATCAGGCGAGCCAGCACCGTCACGCCGGGCAGTACGACGCGCTGGGCCACCAGGTGCGCGGTCGCCAAATCGAAGAGCACGCTGGGCCGCACGGTGCTGGTGAGCACCTGGGCGTAAAGCCAGCGGGCCAGGCGGAACGCCTGGCGGCCGTCAAAGGGGCGAAAACCCAGATAGGCCACCACCTGTACCTGGTGGTCGTGCAAGGTGTTCGGCCGGGTGTACTGGTCGCTCCAGGTATCGGCCGTCAGGTGCAGTTGCCGGGCCAGGGTTTGTACCACAACGGCCGGAACCTGCGTGGGAACGGGCAGAAACGTGCCCAAAAACCGCAACGTACCCAGCTGCACGGCGCACCCGAGTTGGGTGTAGGTTCGGCGGTAGCCGGCCAGAAACTGGATGTCCTGCGGGCTCAGGTAAAAGAAACGGGCCAGTTGCTCCGGACTGGGGTCGGCGGGGTAGCGCCCGTAGCGGGCGGCCTGCTCGTCGCTAAGGAATTCAACGGGCATGGCAGCGGATGACAGCGTTGCGCAAGGGCGGAAGCCGTCTGGTCATCGTTCCCACGCTAACCGCCGAAGCCGCCTGTATCACCTTTGGGTTGGTTTTCGATGGTGCTGGCGGGCTTATTGTTCCCCAGAAACCAGGTGAATCCCAGGTAGCCCACGCGCGTTTCGTATTTGGTTCGCAGGTCGGCGGCAAGCCCATCGGCCGCGAGTTGCGTGTACTGGCGGCGCGTGTTGAATACGTCACTCACGCGCAGGGTCAGCGCGGCCCGGTCGCGAAAGAGGCGCTGGCGGAGGGCCACGTCAACCCCGTACACCTCCAGCAAGCGGCCTTGCGGCACCACCAGCGGCGCGCGGTAGTTGCCGCTGAGCTGCACGGCCAGCGTTTTGGTGGGGTTGAAGGTGTTCAGGACATAGGCCGTGCCGGTGAAGTTGGCCCGGGTCCCCTCGCCGCTGAAGCTGGCTACTTGGTTGCGGTAGTAAGAGCCGTTCGCCGTGAGCTTCCACCAGGGGGCTATGGTTTGCGTCAGCGAAACCTCCAGCCCGTAGCTGGCGGTGTTGCCAAAATTGGCGTAGCTGGTGCGGGTGATGAAATCGGGCTGGCCGCTGAGGCGGGTCGCCAGCGTATCAATGGTGCGCAGGCTTTGGATGGACTGGCTGGCAAAGCGCCCGAACAGGGTCGTGCTCAGCGTCGTGGTCTGCCAGGCTACCTGGTGCCCCAACTCCGCGACGTGCACGTACTCGGGGCGTAGGTCGGGGTTGCCCACCACGTAATTGCGGGCATCCAAATAAATGGGCAGCGCAATGATTTGCAGGAAATTGGGCCGGTTTAGCCGGCGCGCGTAGCTGAACTGTAGGCGCTGGTCGTGGGGCAGCGTGCGCGCCACCGTGGCTGAGGGGAAGACGTTGAGAATCCGTTGGCGGGCCGAGCCCGTGGGCAGCACCTGGGCCTGCAGGCCCGTGTATTCGGCCCGCAGCCCGCCCTGGTATTCCCACGCACCCGACTTGTGCTGGTAGGAACCGTAAGCCTGCGGAATGAGCTGCCGGTACTTGTACCGGAACGAGCCGGCTTCCTGCCGAATGAATTCGGCGCCGGTCGTCGGTTGCACCGAATAATCGGCCGAGCCGGGCGTCACCATGAGGTCTGTTTTCACCCCCGCTGCCCAGCCGCGCTTGTCGTCCAGGGGATGCACGTAGTCCACTTGCGCCGAAGGCATCTGAATGGTGACATCCAGTAGTTGCTGGCGGGCGTTGCGCGAATAGCGGGCGGGGCCATCCAATACGCGCTGCTGGGTCGTGACGGTGCCCCCATCCAGAAGGTACGTGGCGCTGGCCGTCAGCACCCGGCCGGGGTAAGCGGCCCACGTGCGCCGGTAATCGCCCGAGACGCGGGCGTTGTAGAGGTTTTCTACCTGCGAATTCTGATTTTGCAGGTCGATGGTGGGGGCAAGGCCGTCGGTGAGCCGGGTGGTAAAGTCCTGCGCGGTCTGGTTGTCCTGTTTGTAGTACTGGGCCGTGAGGGACAGGCGCTGCTGGTCGCTGGGAGCGTAGCCAACACCCAGACGCCCGCCAATTGCGGTTTGGTCGCGGGTGCTTCGGCCCGTCTGGTCGGTGCGGGTGGTGCTGCCGTCTACCGTAGCGACCTGCTGCAAGGACGAGCTGCCCCGAAAGAGATTGTCCGACCCGTCAACTCCCCCAAAAAAGTTGATGTTGCCGACCTTGCGGTTCAGGTTGAGGGACGCCGTGTATTTGTCGCGGGTGCCCATCGTAACCAGCGCATCGCCGTTCCAGCCATCCTGGGTTGGTTTTTTCTGCACCAGATTGATGATGCCCCCCGTGCCTTGGGCCGAATACTGCGCGCCGGGATTGGTAATGACTTCGATGGTTTCGAGGCGGCTGGCCGGCAGCTGGTCGAGGCGCAGGTTGGGGGGAGCTGGCTTGCCGTCGAGGTAGAGCGTGACGCCCGGGTTGCCCCGCAGGCTCACTTGCCCGTTTTCGTCCACCGCCACCGAGGGTACTTTCTGTAGCACATCCGCCGCCGTGCCGCCCGCGCTGTTGAGGTCTTTGTCCACGTTGAGCACGATTTTACCCAGCTCGTTGACCAGCGCCGCTTTTTCGCCCTGCACGACCACGCCGCCCAGCTGCACGGCGGCGGCCACCATCCCCCACTCCCCCAAACGGACCACCGGGGTAGTGGCGTCCATCGTAGCCGGACGGCGGATAGAACGGTAGCCCAGCGCCTCGGCCCGCACCAGGTAACGGCCCAACGCGAGGTTGGTCAGCGCAAAGGTGCCGTTTTCCGCGGTTTGGGTGTTGGCTACCAGGGCCGAGTCGGACACCCGCAGAAGCAGCACATTGGCAAAAGGGAGCGGTTGCCGGGTTGCCTGGTCCAGCAGCGTACCGGAGACTTCGCCCAACGTCTGCGCACGGAGCGGACTAGGCAGTAGGCCCGCTACGAAGAACACGAGCCCCCAACACCACCCCCCGCCTCGGCGCACAGCCGATGTGCCATCAAGAAGTTGACGCAACAGCTGCATGACAGCTCTTTTAACATTCGGCATAAGAAATTGACTGACAAGGTTTATTGCAATACAAGCTACCAGGCAATACCTAGTAAATTGAGCTGAGAATACCGGCTGATTCATCGGGGTTTGGAAGTAAGATGACAGAAAAAGAAAAGGAGATGAGGCAGTAATTTCCCTCGCGTACTCGCTGCCCTCGCGTTCGAAACTAACGAGAATAGGGGGTTACGAGGGGTTACTTCGCTTGTCGGCGCAGGAATAGATAGTAAGCCAGGAAGCCCAAGGCGGTGCTGAACACTAGGATGATGACGGAGTGCAGGCCCAGGGGTAGGTACCAATTACACGCCGTGAGCCCCGCGCCAGTGCTCAGGAGCAACGCGACCCACTTCACCACTTTGTTTAGCTCGTCCTGCGGGCCGGGCAATAGGCGCTCGACCACGCTTTCCGAAATGATGGCCGTATCAACTATTTTGTTTTTTAGTAAGTAATTAAGTACCAGTTTAATGGCTGCCAAAACGAAGTAGCCGAGCAGGAAAAGGGCGATGGCTGGAAAAATGACCCGTCGCGCAATCTCCACCGCGTTGGCATCAAGGGTCGGTAGCAGGGCCGATTGGGCCGATGCTTCCCCGGCGGTCAGGCAGCAAAACAGCAGCAACAGAAACCTTTTCATAAGTCGGGTTGGGGGTAATACCGCATGAGACCGGTCAGCGCCAGTCAGGTTGCAAAAAATCAAGAAAAAGTCAGCAGGCGCATTTGCTGGCGGTGCCGGGTCAGCAATTCCAGGCATTGCCCGGCCACGACCAAGCCCGTCACGGCCAGCAGCCCAGCCCCTAGCCCGGTGCCCAAGCTTTGTAAAATCGGTACCAGCTGGCCGCCAAATACGGCCAGGAACGCCACCACCACCGCCAGCACGAGGGCGGCCACTCCGCTGAGCACCCAGGGAAAGGCGGGCTGGGGCCGGGGCAACTGTGCCAGGACGCTCGCCGTGAGGTCGAAAGCGAAGACCGGGGGCGGCAGGTGGGCGGCGGCCGTGAACAGATGCTGGTACGTAGCCACCCGGCCCTGACACAAGCGGCAGCCGCGCAGGTGTGCTGCCTGGGAGTCCGGCAGCAAGGAGGTGGATTCCGCCGCTTCCTGAAGGGCGCGCTCGGTGAGATGGGGGCTGGTCATAATTCGTCTCGTTTATAAGTGGCCAATAGCTGTTGTTTTAGCTGTTTCCGCGCCCGAAAGAGGTAGTTTTTCACGGTCCCGTCCGGCAGAGAGGTTATCTGGGCAATTTCCTCGTAGCTCAGTTCCTGCTGGTGATACAAGGCAATCAGGGTGCGGTAGAGCGGGGGCAATTGCTCGATGGCCGTGCTTAAAATACCGGCCAGGTCTTGGTCAAAAAGGGCCGCTTCCGGGTCGTAGTCTGGCCCGGCCACTAAACCGAAGGGGGGACTACGGCCTTCGTCCGACGAGTTGTCCGGCTTGTGCTCCGACAAGTCCACTAGCACCAGTTGCTTCTTTTCCAGGTAATGCAGGCACGTGTTGTAGGCAATCTGACCGACCCACGTGGAAAGCTTTGCTTGAAACTTGAACCCGGCCAAATGCTTAAAAACCTTCAGGTACACTTCCTGCGCGACATCCGGACGGTCCGCGGGGTGGCGAATCATTTTGAATACCATCTGCGTGACCAGCCCCTCCGTGCGCTGCACGATTTGCCCAAAAGCCGCGGTATTTCCTCCCAGCACCTGCGCCACAAGCTGCTGGTCGGTCACGGGGAAGGCGGGCAGTTTGCTCATCTAGGCATGAGACCGGTCAGTCGGAATGATGTTGCATAAAGACTTTTTTCGGCAGTCACTCCGTTTGCGAAAAAGCGTTTGTGCAGGCGACTCAAGCCGGCGTACGGGTGCCGCCAGTGGGTACATCCAAGTGCGCGAGGTACCGGTAAATCGTCGCTCGTCCCACGCCCAGCAGTTGTCCGATTTCCGCCACCGTTTTGTCCTGTTGCAAGTAAAGCGTCTTCGCCGCCTGCGCCTTGGAGAGGGCTTCCTTCGAGAGGCCTTTGGGCCGACCGCCCTGTCGTCCCCGCGCCCGGGCAGCCGTCAGTCCGGCCTTGGTGCGCTCGCGGATAATGTCGCGCTCAAACTCGGCCAGTGAGGCGAACAGATTGAACATAAGCCGGCCCTGCGCCGTGGTCGTATCCAGGTGGTCCTGTAGGCTGACGAAGTGGATGCCGTTGTCTTGAAACCCCGTCACCAACGTGACTAGGTCCTTCAGCGAACGGCCCAGCCGGTCCAGCTTCCAGACCACGAGCGTGTCGCCGGGCCGCAGCCGGGCCAACAGGTGTTGGAGTGCCGGACGCTCTTTCACGGATGACACTTTTTCCTGGGCCACCTCGGCACAGCCGTAAGCCTGCAAGGCATCGGTCTGCAGGTGCAGCTGCTGGTCGGAGGTGCTCACACGGGCATAGCCGAAAATCATGGTAGTTTTTCTCAGGAAGTCAACGGAGGCGAAGATAGCGAGTCGTTGATTGGTGAGAACAGGAAATGAGACAATCTTTGGTCGCTTTTCGGGGCGCAAAGCAGGCCAGGCGGGTGGGCCGCTAAAACGGCCGTATTTTGAGACAGCCGACCACGCAGTTTTCCCCTACCGATACTTTCTGTTCCTACTCTTGTGCTACCCC